>DHKI01000017.1 GCA_002404755.1 Clostridiales bacterium UBA4698
AAAGATAATATTTTCTTGACTGAAGATGATAGAAAACAACTTGAAGACGAAACCGACCCTTATTATTATCAAGTCTATTCATTAGGCAATTTTGGTATTTTGGGACACGTTATCTTTAAAAATTGGCGTGTGGAAGATTTGAGCGGAATTAAAGATCAGTTCGATAGAATTTATTGTGGCCTTGATTTCGGGTTCGCACAAGACCCGAATGCACTAATCAAAGTACATCTAGATAAGAAGCATAAAAGAATATACGTATTTGATGAATGGTATCAATCTGGAATGTCAGATGCAGAATTATTAAGAGTATGTCGTGATTTTGTTGGTAGCCAGTATGTAACTTGTGATAGTTCCGAGCCCAAAAGTATTGATTACTTAGCTAGCAGTGGTATTAAAGCAATTGGGGCTGTAAAAGGCCCAGATAGCATTAATAGAGGAATTAGATGGTTACAAGATTATGAAATTATTATTGATGTGAGTGCTCAACAATTTAAAAATGAGATCGAACAATATCATTGGCAACAAGACAAAAACGGGAATGCAATGGCGAAACCAGCGGATTTAAATAATCACTTGCTTGATGCTCTTAGATATGCTTTATGTGACGAAATCTTAGCTGCGGAAGTAACAGCGGGACATCGTTTGTAGTTGGAGTTGATTTTTCTTTTTATATGTATATAATAATAGCAAGGCCCGCATTGAGCGGTTAGTCCTTCAGTAAAGTTTAGGTTGTATTTTAACCGTCGACCTTAGCGAGAGACGGTTATTTTACTAGTTGCAAAACAATGAATAAAACTAAAATTAATATAATTAAAATTAAATTTTCATTCATGGTCATCACCTCAATTCATAGAGGAGTGACCAACCGCCCTTTTCGGACACCTTGCTCTCGAGATTATAAAAAATATTAAAAAAAAGTAAACACCAATGGTGGTCTTTTTTGTGTATATTGGTAGAAAATAGAGTCTACTCTAAATCCCAGCTGCCTTTGCTGTTGATTCTTTTGTAAAAATGTGGTAAAATAGGGTGGTAATCTGTTTTAGAACAAAATGTTCTTAATGTCTAGATTCTATTTTCACATTTAGGAGTTATTTATGGCAAATGTTGCATATATAAGAGTTTCTGCAAAAGATCAAAATGAAGAAAGGCAAATTGAGGCGCTTAAAAGATATGAGATAGACAAGTGGTTCTCAGAAAAGGTTTCTGCAAAAAACATTGGTGATAGAAAAGAGTTTCTTGCAATGATGGATTGGATCAGAGATGGGGATACTGTCTATGTCATGGATTTCTCACGTCTTGCGAGGTCTACAAAGGATTTATTGCATATAATTGAGCAGTTTCATGAAAAGGGAGTTCATCTCATAAGCACAAAAGAAAACTTTGATACCTCAACTTCAGTTGGAAAATTGATGTTGACAATGATGGCCGCAATTAATGAGTTTGAGAGACAGAATCTTCTTGAACGCCAAGCCGAGGGAATTGCTATAGCAAAACGAGAAGGTAAGTACAAGGGGCGTAAAAGAATCGTTATCCCCAACATAGACATATATTATGATCAATATATGCATAGGGCTAGGAATAAGACTGAAATTGCAAATGAGCTTAACATCAGCAGAAAAACACTAAGTAATCTATTTAATCAAATAAAAGAAAAGAATAGCATCTAAAGTATTGACATTTTCTTTCGTATGTATATAATAATAGCAAGAGACCCGCTTAAAGGCGGTTGGTCCAAAACCCAGTAACGATTTTTAACCGTTCTCTTTAGGCAGGAGCGGTTATTTTTCTATGATCTTGTAAAAAATAATCAATATTAATAATAATACGATAAAATCTACTGTCATAATCATCACTCCTTTCGATTAGGAGTGACCAACCGCCCTTTTCGGACTATCTCTTGCTTCTGAGATTATATTTAATTTTTAAAAAAAGTAAATATTTGGATTGACTTTTATTGCTTTAAGAATATAATAATAGCAAGGCCCGCATTGAGCGGTTAGTCCTGTTCAAATATAAGATTTAGTTTTAAATAACCGCAATCTTTTGAACGGAGCGGTTATTTTTTTATGGTAATAATTATTAACAAAACCATAAATAATATGAGAAACAATAAAACTAATGTTTCACTCATAGTCATCACCTCGTTTCATAGAGGAGTGACTAACCGCCTTTCGGACACCTTGCTTTCGAGATTATAGAAAATATTAAAAAAAAGTAAAGATCACCAATTAGGTGGTCTTTTTTGTTTTTTAGGAGGCAAAATGTGTAAACATGAGTTTATTAAGATCAATGATATTATAGTTTGCAAAAGATGCGGGATGACTAAAACCCCTGGTGGTAAGATCATTTTTGATAGAAAAGTTATTAATCATAAATCTAATAGGAGAAAATAATATATGAGTAGATTTAGAAATCAGCTATATCCTGATTTAAGTTGTTTTATTGACGAAATAAGGCAAAACGGGATTAGTACGGGATTACTACAAAAAATTATAGATAGGCACATTAATAATGCTATTTACAATAGAATGCTTTACGATAGATACCAAACTTTAAATGGAGCGGTGCCAATTTCCAATAGAGAACCTAGATTTGATGAGGAAAGGCCTATAAACAATAAAATTAATAATGATTTCTTTTCAGAGATCATAGATTTCAAAGTTGGTTATTTTGCGGGTCGCCCGATAACATACAGTTATAGCAAAGGTGATGAATCAGAAGAGTCAACAGGTGGCGAGAAAGCTATAGAAGAGGCAATGAAAGCTATAACGGATTTCACCACTAGAAATAATATGTATGGTGTGGATATGGAAACAGCAAAGCTTGCAAGCATATATGGATATGCGGGTAGGCTTTTTTATATTGATAAAGAAGGTAAAGAAAGGGTCATGCCTGTACATGGTTATGAAACGATTATTTTATCAGATACAGGGATTTATGAA
>DHKI01000001.1 GCA_002404755.1 Clostridiales bacterium UBA4698
GAAGTCTATAAAAATAACGGAGTTTTCAGGCTCGACTGCGGAATAAATGCCGACTACGAGCTTATGCTCCGCTTTTTTGAAAAAGAAAAACTTTCTTCATTCTGGCTAGATAAAATCATAACCTGCATGGAAGCCGGCGGCACAAGCAATAATGGAATAAAATCAAGAGTTGCCGGAATAAAAAACGACTCATTAGCATGGAAAGTAAACGGTCTAAAAAAGCATTGGTATACAGTGATTTTAAAAAAGTTAAGAAAGGTTCCTCAGTTTTTTTGTTTTAGATAAAGGTCTATCGTTATTGCGAATAGTAACAGATTAAAAATTACATTGTTACTTAAATTTATCATATAGCTGAAATTAATTAAAGAATAATGGAATATCTACAAAAAAATAATGCATTAGAAGTATTAAAGTTTCGTAGCCGATTTGCAAAACAATGCATTACACAGTTTGAACAATCAGAAAACTATACTATGGTAAAAAAATTAATTTATGAAGAATTTAATTTAATGCAACTAGATGATGATCCTTATTATCTAGGATTTTTGTATTCAATTTTAATTCGTATCTATCTTTTTGAAAAGGATTATGATAATGTCGTAAATTATGTAAATAAAATTATGGAATTTTCAGGTCTTGTACTTTATGAATATTGTGGAAAATTATCTCCATTTTCGCCTGATTGCTTAGATAAAATTTTAAAATGTTATGACAAGCTAATTAGTGAAGAAAAAGTTTCTGCAATGTGGGGCAAGGCTAGAATTTTACATTTTATGAATGACTGGAAAAAGGCACACTCATTGTATAAAAGAGTATTAGAAATAGATCCAAATAATAGTATTGCATTACGAATGTATGGAAGGTTATTTGAAGATGAGTGCAAATATTCTGTTGCCCTAGATTTATATGAAAAAGTTAGAAAGATTGGAAATGATCCTACTATTGATTGTTTTATTGCTAATGTATATGTAAAATTAGGAAATTTTGACTGTGCAATTAAAATTCTAAATGATTTAATTATAAATACCAAAGATAATACAATTGCTTTATTTAGATTATATAATGCCTATTGTATATCAGAGCAAAGAGACGAAGCTAAAAAAATTAGAAATTTGCTTTTAGAAAAATGTCCTTATAATACAAAATATATTTTATATACAACAGAGCCAAAAAATGAAGAAAACTTAAGTCTTTATAAATCACTTAAAGAAAGTTTAGATTTTGGGTTTAATTATTCTGTAGTAGAAAGGTTTATCGGTGATTATAATTTAAGTAATAAGAAATACGAAGCATCTATAGAATTCTATCAAGAACTTTTAAAAAGAAATCCTGTTTATCCTCCATGTTATTCAAATATGTTTGTTTCTCTTATGAATCTTACAAAGAATTTGAATTGTTATAATGATAAAATTAAAAATTATGAGAACTTTCGATATGATTTTATGAAACTGGCTAAACAAAATATTCCCAATGATATTCTTTTTCTTACAGATTGTGAAAATGCTGATAAAATTCTTGAGGAACGAATAAATGCTTTTGAAACAAAAATAAAAATTTTTAAAAATAATATTAACTTTTATTTAATTTTATTTGACTTATATAAGGAAGAAAAATCTAATAAATCTCTTTCAAAACTTATTCATGAAATGAAAACAAGGTTTCCAGAGTCCTATGAACCATATCTTAAAGAATTCGATTTTAATTTTGATTCAAGACTATACAAAGAATCTTATACATGCCTTGAGAAAATTTGTGTAATTTTAAATCTGAAATGTAATAAAAAATATGAAAAATCGACTATAAAAAATATAATGGTATTGTTAAAATTCTATATCAATCCAGATAATTTTCAAAAACTTGAATCAGAAATAAATGGAAATGAAGAAATATATAAAGACCTAATTTCCCTATATTTTAATTTAAGCTATAAGGATAAAAAATATGTTGATATTGCCTATGATTGTATTAAAAAAAGCAAATTAAAAAATACAGATAAAGATTCGGCTTTAATTTTTATAAAATCCCTTTTATACGCTATAAAAGGAAAACAAAAAGAAAGTCAAGAAATATTTAATACCATTTTTTCGACAGGAAACAATATCACTCTTATTGATATGATACAAATATGTGAAGATGTATTTGATATTTCATATTTACATGATTTATTTGTTAATAATTCGTCTTATAAAGACGAATTATTTGATGCTAGTATGATAATGTCAAATGAATTAAAAGAACTTTATTTTTATCAAAATTTATTATTATATCTTCTTCATTCAAAATATATAAAAGATAATCCAATAACAAAATATATTTCTCATTATACTTCTACTAAAACGCTGTCAGCTCTTTTGGATGATAAGAATATAAGTCCTCTTCGACTTTACACTTTAAATTCTGCTAATGATTTGAAAGAAGGTAAAGTATTGCTAAAAATTCTTTCTTCAGATATTAAAGATATAAATATTATTCATGAAATAGATAAAAAGAGTTCTCCCATATATTGTTCAATGCAAACATCATTTTCTTTATTAGAAGATGCCCTTACGATGTTTAGGTTGTATGGTAAAGATGAAGAGAAGGAGGGAACTGGAGTAAATCTTGTATTTAGAGATAATTTTTTCAATGATAATTTAAAAACTCCCTTAAATAATTGCAAGCTTATTTTTAATGATTGTAATACTATATCAAATTTGGATGGAAATAATAATTTTCAGATGATAAAAGAAAATGAATTTGCATTTGATAAATTATCTTTATATTTTGTTTTATATTATGATAAGAATAAAAATATTTTAATTTTTAATCCATTTGATATTTATTCAGGTTCTGTTATTGATTTGAATAAAAAAAAATTTTCTTGGACAGTGATTAATCAAACTGAAACATCCTTGATAAAGTCTAAAAAACTGAAAGAGGCTTATTTAAATAATATTGCGTATGTTTTTTATAATTTAAAAAACATATTCAGTAAGCTTCATGAAAAAGAAATTTTTATTGCAAAAAATCTTTTATTAAATATTAACTATCTTGTAAAGGATGTTGCATTTGTTGATGAAAAAGAATTAAGAATGATTTCAATTAATGGAGTGAATGATAAGAAATTAATACATGATTCATATAATTTTTCTCTTTATAAAAACTATATGACAGTATTAGGGGATAATAGATATAATAAAAAAAATTTTTTAAAGCAAATAGTGCTAGGTCCAAAAGTAGAACAGAAAGAAACAGTTACAGAATATTTTGTGAATCATTTAGGAAAAATAGGATTGGGTGATACATTAGTTTTACAATCAGAAGCACCTTTGGCATAATGAAATAACTAAAAACAACATTTTTATTACTTGCAACAATGGCCTGATTAAATAAGAGAAACTCTTTTCACCGCACAGTCGACTACGAATTTGTGAAGAAAGTGCAGGGAGTATACATTTAGCTGCGAGTAGGGGAACATTGTATAGAATTAGTCATAAAATTTTTGTAACCTTGAATTTTGCATTTTTGTTGTATATAATGTAAAGTAAAGTGTAAAGTGGGGTAAGATATGGCGCACCGAAAGGGAAAAATTGAAAAACTATCAAAGCAACCTCTAGCTTTAGTGCTAATTCAAATAAGATTTTCGCCATTTATGAATATAAAGGATTATATTCCTCAGATTCAAGAAAAGTTTGTTGCTTTGGGATTTACTGGTTTTTCAGAAAATCAATGTCTTGAAGTAAAGATAACCCCTAATGGACCGGTTTCTGCAAATGCAAGGCAATGGGTATTTAGTTCTTTTAATGGATATGAAAACATTGTTTTAGATGCAAAGCAACTTACGTATCAGACATCCGATTACGACATCTTTGAAAAATATTATGCTAAATATCAGCAGATTTGCGATGCTGTTATAACATCAGTTCCAAATCTTGAATCATCAGTACTTATTCAACGTCTTGGATTGCGTTATGTAGACCGTATTATTCCAATCGATGATAATGACTCGATTGATTCTTATATCAGTGATGGTTTTAAGGTAACTCAAGCATCAATTTTTGGTTCTGCAAAGAAAATCTGTACAATAAGCCAGGCAGGTGAACTTGATATTTACAGGGATAAAAAAGGAGCTGTAGTATTTAGAATTACTCAAGGAGAAAAAGGGTTGTTCTTGCCGCCTGATTTAATGTCTAATCCGCCTAATATGAAAAGAAAGGTAGAAACAAATGGTATTATTGGACTTATTGATATAGATCATTCGTATAATGCAGTTGGTACAGAGAAATATGATAGAAATTTTCTGGAAAATATGTTTTACGGTATGCATGATAACTCGCATGATTTGTTTATGTCTGTAGTCAGCAAAGAAGGAAAAGAAAAATGGAAATGATGACTATGTCTGCAACAAGTACAGATTTGTTTAATGTTTCTGTTGAGAAAGGCTCTGCAAACTATCAGATTAGCATTTCGTCAAAATCTGCATTGGCGGCTGCTCTTATTATTGGTTCAGCTGCTGTTTCAGTGTCAGAAAATGTGTCAACGCTTATGTTTGACAGACCAATTCCTTATGTTTATATAATGGAAGACAAATCTGCAGTAGATACAATTCCTGTTGCTGATAAAATTCAAAAGGTATTGTCTTTCTATAATCTTGGTAAGTCTCATTTATGCAAAATTATAGGAATTTCTCGTCCTGCGTTGTATGCATGGCTTGATGGCAGCTCAGAACCTGATATAGAAAATTTTGCAAAAGTTGACCAGCTCTATTCTATGGCAAGGGAATTGGATATTTCTGGTAATCAAACAATTTATCATGGGTTTGTTGATAAGCCTCTTCCTGGAGAAGGAAAATCTTTATATCAGTTATTTATTGAAAATAGCAGTCTTGATATAGGTTCAGTTAAAAAACTTGTTCAAATTGCTTTTAATAAGTCTGTTTTTCGTGCAGAAAATATTGAAAGTCGTCGAGCTTCTGAATTTCAAATTTCTCATTCCAATGCTGATAAGGAATTAAATTTTGAGGAGAATTTATAAGCAGATATGAAGGCACTCAATGATTTAAGACAGTGTGATGTTTTTGATAACTCGATATTGAAAAAACTGCAGAATTTATCTCCTGTGAACTTAAATGTTGTTTTGTCTGAAGAATCATTTTGTGTTATTGTTACTCAAGATTGTGATATTGTTCATGAAAAAATGGAAGAGGAGCCATTTCTGGAATTTATTATTGGAAATTTTGCACATGAAAAATCATGCAGGAATGGAAAAAATCCTAGAAAACTTCATCTTGAAAATGCAGGACAAATCCTTGAATTTATTGTACATAACAGATTTTTTGTAAAAAAAGAATCTCTTGATAAATTTGAGTTCTCTGATGTTTTATTTGAATTGACATCTGACAACAAGAAAATTTTAAAGAAATGGCTTGGTAATAGATATACGCGAGCCGCATTTCCTGATGAGTTTAATATTCGCTTGTCAAAATCAAAATTTCCAAAATTAATTGAAAAAGGAATATCTTCTAAGGTTTCTCATATATTTTTTGAAGTTGAGGATAGAGAATTACCAGAAGAAGAATGTTATCAATTAAATGTAATGATTGTTGCGGATGCTTCTGATGATATTGAAAAAGATAGAATTGAAAATGCCTATCTTGAAATTTTTGATGATATAAAAGGCATAGAGTCTAATCTTAGAGTTGTAACAGAAGATGAAGTTACTCTCAAGGATTTACATAATTATAAAAGATTGGATAAAGATAGTATTTCTTTTTCTAAACAAAATCAAAGTTTGCCAGTTGAAGAAATAGATAAAATCATTTGAAGGGTTGTAATTTCTGCATTTTGATAATCGACTATGAGTTTGTGAAGAAAGTGCAGGGGCATACTTTCAGCTGCGAGTAATCAGAGTGCGAAAATTTTATTTCATATTTGCTTTACAAATGCAACTTTTTGTATTATTTTTTAGGCATGAGTACGACAGCGACAAATATAAGAATTGATTCTCAGCTAAAATCTGAGGTTACGCCTCTTTTTGAAGGCTTGGGGCTTTCTCTGTCTCAGGCTATAACTCTTTTTCTTCGTCAGTCTGTTTTGCATAACGGACTTCCGTTCAAAGTTGAGTATCCGGAATATTCCAAGGAACTGCTTTCAGCTGTTGAGGAGGCAAAAAAATTGGAGAATTCAAAAGAAACAACTCGCTATACTGACATGGAAAAAATGTGGGCGGACTTAGACAAGTGATTTATGAAGTAATCTGGACTAGTCAGTTCAAAAAATCATATAAGCTGGCAAAGAAAAGAGGGCTGCCAATCCGGGAACTGCATGATATTGTTGAAAAGCTAAGAACCGATACTGTTATTGAGCAAAGATATCATGACCATGAACTTACTGGGCTTCTAAAAGGAACGCATGAGTTGCATATACGTCCTGACTGGCTTCTTTGCTATCGAAAGACAAAAAGTACGCTTACTCTAACATTAGTTGAAACTGGCTCTCACTCCGATTTGTTTGGTAAATAGAATAGCATTTCGTTGCTTTGGTAAAAACTTTGTGTTATCTTTTAATTGGTCTTGTCTTACAGGAGGTGCTTTTATGTCTTATGCAATTTTAGAGAAAGAAATAAAAACATTGCCTGAAGTTCTTCAGAAAAACATTGAAGATTATATTATTTCCGTAATTGATTCCTATAAAAAAAGCAGAAAAAAAATTTCGCTGAAGCAACTTGAGTCATATTCATCTGACAAATCATCTTCTGTGTTCCTCGTGGCTTAGAAGTTCAAGATTATATTTCCGAGCTGAGGAAAGAGCGTGAGTTATAGAATATATTTTGATACAGCTCATTGATTTATTTTCTTGATAAAGTTTCTCTTTACTATACCAAGATGAAGGATTCTCTTTTCGAGAATATAAATAATGAAAGCCAGTTCTATACTTCTGTACTGACTGATATGGGATATCTTGTTTATCCATATAAAACTACTGATATTTCTAAAATCAACAATTATAAAGCCTTTACAAATGATTTAAATTTTAAACGGATTGATATAAATCTTGAGATTTGTGATTATGCCGCGCATCTTAGGGCAAAGTATGATTTTTTAAGACAAATGGATGCGCTGCATTTATCATGCTGCAAATCTTTGGATTTTGATTACTTTTTAACCAATGACAAACAACTGTTAAAAATAAAAGAGATAAAATCTATTCTTGTAGACAATCTTTAAAATAGCATTATAACTAATAATTTTTTCTCTCTCCCATCTACCTGCCACATTTCCGGCAGGTCATTTTTGTTGTCATCAATAAATTTTTATACACGTATCATTCATGTTTATTAGGAGAATAAAATGAAAAAAGCACTTATCACTGGAATTACCGGGCAGGACGGCTCGTTTCTTGCGGAATTCCTTTTGGACAAAGGTTATGAGGTTCACGGAATTATCCGCCGTTCCTCGTCATTTAACACAGGCCGGATTGAGCATCTTTACATTGACGACCTGATTGAGGATATGCACAAGAACCGCAGGGTCTATCTTCATTACGGCGACCTTACCGACAGCGAGAGCATGATCCGTCTTATCCGCGAAATCAAGCCGGATGAAATCTACAATCTTGCAGCTCAAAGTCATGTTCAGGTTTCTTTTGAGGTGCCGGAATTTACAGCAGACACGGATGCGACTGGAGTTCTCCGCATTCTTGAGGCAGTCCACTTCCTCGGAATGGAAAAGACTTGCAGAATTTATCAGGCTTCCACTTCGGAACTGTTCGGGCTTGTTCAGGAAGTTCCGCAGAAAGAGACCACGCCGTTTTATCCGCGCTCGCC
>DHKI01000033.1 GCA_002404755.1 Clostridiales bacterium UBA4698
ATTATATGTATCTCTTCATGCATAAAATGCCCTTTTATTCCGCTATTTACTTCTTGCATCTGCCATTTTGTATGATACTTTTCGGTGTCTTCATATACATTTTCACCCAATATCCATATTCCTATTGTTCTTCTGGCTTTCATATAGTCTTTGCCTTTTTCTACTGTTGTTTGATAGATTCTTGACCAATATTCTAAGCATCTTTCTTCTGAAAAGCCTCTTTTATTTAGCTGTATTTCTATATTTACTTCTGTTTTGTTATCTAGTCTTGCTCTTACATCTAATCTTACACCTTTTTCTTTTATTGTTTCTGCTAATACTTCTGTTTGCAGATCTACTGTTACTTGTTCTATCTTCTCTTCTAGTATTGCCTCTAAGAACTTTTTTAATATCTCTTCATTTCCTTTTGTTCCAAATATTTTCTTGAAGATATAATCGTTTTGTGGGGTTTTATATGCTATGTTTGTCATATTTTATTTTTCCTTTCTTTTTTGAGGGATTTCTGGCGGTTTGCCATTAGAATTTTTAGATTATTTTGAAAATAACTCTATTATTTTTTTATCGCTTTAATTGCTCATTTTAATCACCTTCTTTTAGCACTTGGCTATTCAACTGCCTTGATTATAGATTTTTTATTTTTCTTGTTTGGAAATTATCGTAATGATTTTTACGATATAAGAAAAAAAGATTTTAATAATTATAAAATTGATGTTATAAAATATAAGGACTCGAACAAGTCTTTATATTTTACTCTATCTGCGTATATAGCATTTTTTTGATAGTTTATCCAGAGATTTTCCATATCTTTATCTTTTTTTATTTCTGCAATAGTTTCTTGTATTTTTATAACATCAATTTCTGTTTTTCTATGTTTAAAAGTGTTCTTTATTGCTGTTCTTAAATTTTCAATATTGATTATATCTTTATTTTTAGATATTAAAATATAAATATCATAAAAGTCCTTCATTCTAGTGTTTAATATTCCCCTCATAATAATAGTTTGATACTTTTCTGCAATTACAGTTTCAATTGTATATGCTAATATAGATATTTTTTTGTTTTCAAAGATACTCTTATAATTATATTCTATTTCTTTTGGTGTTATTCTATCTCCTGTCGTTATTTCTATTGCTAAATGTACTTTTAAATTTTCCATCGTAGCCATTATATCGACTTTGAAGCCACCATATTCATCATCTTCTCTAATATCTTTTATATCTAAAATTTTAAATACTACATTATCTCTTAAATCAATGCTTAATATTTCATTTAATATACTTTCTATGTTTCCCTTTTCTAGTAGCATACTTTTTAGTGTTGTATCCATATCTTTAGTGGTTCTTTCCGCATCTCCTATAATTGAAGATAGGAGTAATCCACCTTTTAAGATTATGTTGCTTTTGTACTTACTCTTAGATATTCTTTCTAGTATTTTTTCAAAAAAGAACATCTGATATAATTGGCCTGATAATGCACTGTTTCCCCTTGCTTTCTTTGCTATAATGTTTCTTAATTTATTTTTGTTTACTATAAAATCATCTCCATATATTCTTTCATTTTCTTTTCTATTTTTAATTCTTTTGCATACTTCATAAGCTTATATAGATTTTTATTACTACTCTTTATATAATTCTTAAGAGCTTTCGAAAAAATTTCCATATCCATATTTTTTCTATTTTTGACCATATCACATATCGTTCTTTCTTTATCATAGACTCTTATTTGCATTCCAAAAGGAGAAGTAATCTCTGTTTTCCCTAGGTTCAGAATAGAATCTTTAACAAAATGCAAATTTACATTTTTATTTTTTCTTAAACTTCCACCATAATAATATGGAACAGTAACATCAAAAACTAATGGTGCTCTATCTGATAAATTATGCAAATACAATGCCGTATTCATAGAAAAAATTGCTCTTTTGCTTATTGATATTATTTTATAGTATTCATCTACACTATAATTCACTAACCCATAATATCCTCGCGAAATTCTGCTTATTTGTTTTCTGTCCATTAGTTTTGTCAAAAAATATCTATTGATATTATTCGAATCCAATTCCTTTGTTGTAATATAGCCTCCGTTATTTTTCATTATTTTTAAAATTTTTTCATAATTATCCATTTCCTTCATTTCCTTTCTTAATGAAATTTTAATATTTTTCATTAAGTTTGTAAACTATTTTATAAAATTATCTAGATAAATCAAAAAACTGCTTTTCTCAATTGGAAATTATCGTAATGATTTTTACGATATAAGAAAAAGATGGTCAAGTTTTGTCCTTAACCATCCTAAATATATATTACTCTTTTTTAATTGTCAAACATCTTCGCTCGACATTTTTCGACTTTTTGTTTTTACACTATGGCTTTCATGCTATGCCATTTTAACCTTGCATTGCTTTTGCTATTTTTTCTTCTACTCCTTTTGCAATGTCTTCATTTTCTATATCTGAATCAATTTCTTCTACGCTTTTTAACACTTCTTCAAGATTTACTTTTTCATTAAGTGGTTTGCTTACAATTATTGATGGTCCTTTCTTGTTTAATATTAGTGATACAACAATGATGACACTGACAATTCCTATTACTAAAACACCAATTGATATAATTTTTTCTTATTCATTTGCGTTTTCACATCCTCTTATTTTGCCTTTCTTTTTTATTATAACATTAACATTTTTCTTTAATCAACAATTCAACATTTAAGTTTGTCTATTTTTTTGTTTTATTAAGTAACAAAATTTTATACAAAATCCTCCCAAATATATTTATACATTATATTTGAGAGGATGAAGGTTTATGACAAATGGCATAAGTAGAATAATGTTCGAAAATGAGCAATACCGAGTTTTTTGACATAAAACTTGACATTGCCCATATAATTGTAGGTAAAGGAAATCCGCATAAGCGGTTAGCCGAAATTTTGTTTAATAATCGCCGTTCCGGTCAAGAACAGGGCGATTATTTTCGTTTAAAAAACAAAAGCCCGAAGAAATTCGGGCTTTTTGTTACATTTGTTTTGCTAATTTTTGTTTTGCCGCGTTATGCAAAATATTTATTTCTTTGTCTGTTGTGTATGTTGTGATTGTTGTATCCACTCCATCTACTATTGTAGCTGTTCCGTGTATTTCTTCTTCTGCTAGTTTTTCTAATTTTACTTTTTCTTTTGCTTTTGCTTTTGCAGCTTTTATTGTTTCTTTATATACGTTCATTGTGCTCTTGCTAATTGTTTCCCAGTTGAATTCTTTTATTACTTTTGTTCTTGCGTTTTCTGCCATTTGCTTGCATAAGTCATCGTTATACAATGCTTCGATTATTGAATCTGCAAGTGAATTTGGATTTCCCGCATATGATTTTAATCCATCTATTCCATGTGATACTATTTCATTCAATCCACCTGCATCAGATACAACGGTTGCTGCTCCTGATAGCATTCCTTCCAATGCAACTATTCCGAATGGCTCATACAAACTTGGGAATGTTGCTATATCTATTGCCTTGTACATCTTTGTTATTTGAACATCATTTAAGTATCCTGTGAAGTATACCTTGTTTGATATTCCAAGGTAATCTGCCAAGCCTTTTAATTCATCTAGGCATGGACCTCTACCAGCTATTACAAATTTTACATTAGGGTAATTTGATATAATCTTTGGTGCTGCATTTAACAAAACTTGTATTCCTTTTTCGTTTACTATTCTTCCAGCAAAGAATACGATTTTTTCATTATCTGCTGCATAATTTCTTCTGAATTCCCAATCTCTTTCTTGTCCATCGAATTTATTTACATTTATTCCATTTGGTACAACATGTATATTCTCATATGGCTTTCCGAACAAATTGCTTATCTCGTTTTTCATAAACATACTATTGCATATAACGTTTCCAGCTTCGTATGTTAACATCCACTCAACATCGTTTACATAGCCTTGTGATCTGTTGTGTATTCCTTTATTTCTTCCACTTTCTGTTGCGTGTATTGTTGCAACTAGTGGCATTTTATATGTTCTTTTTAGTGTTCTTGCAGCATATGCAACTAGCCAATCATGTGCGTGCAAAACATCAAATTTTCCATATTCCTTAATTACATCTGCAGCTCTTTCAATCATGCAGAAATTAAGTTGCATTACCCAATCTATTAAGTTGTTTGCGTTGATTGGATAGTTAGTTACTCTGTGTACAAATACTGGTCCGTCTTTTTCAAATTCTTTCGTTTCTCCTTCTTGATATGTTATAACGTGTACTTCATGCCCTTGTGCAGCAAAAGCATGTGAAAGATCATGAACGACTCTCGCAATACCTCCAACTATTCTTGGTGGGTATTCCCACGAAAGCATCATTATTCTCATTATACAAATCCCCTTTCATTTTTTCGTTTGTTATCAGTAATATCATTGTATATTAGTGCAAAAAAAATGTAAACAATTTTCGATAAATTTTTTCACTATTTTTTCACATGTTATTGTAACGTTTTTTAGAATATATAATCTCTATCTTATTAATTGAATCATTTATATGTTGCCCACCAATCAGTAATGAATTTACTGTTTAATATCAAAAGAAAAACGCAATACTATTAATTTATTTTTGATAATACTCTCTATACAATTTACTTGTATAACTTATATTTTTATTTTTTGCTAATCTACCAACTATAAAACTCATAGGTATCTTATTTTTTTCGGATATTATTTTAATACTTTTCTCATTTAGATTAGCTTCTAAAATTTGTTTCCAAACATCATCATCTATCATCATTTTTAATGCAAAATCGTCTGCCTTTTTTTCTTTTTCTTCACTACCATCAATAATTACTTTGCTTTTCCCCTCATTATAATCAGATTTGCAATGTCCTAATTCATGAAATAATTCAAAGAAAAAAGATTCCTTTCCTGCATAATTATCAGTTATATAAATTGCTGGCTTTTTGCCTTTTACTTTAAAACATCCTCTTACCTTAGTTCCTGTCATCGCCTTTTCAACAGCAAAATAAATTCCATATCTGTTCAGTATTTTCTTTATTTCTTCAACGTCCATCTTATGGCTATATGCATAATCCTTCAAATCTTTTACTAAAAACAAAAGATTATAACTGTTATAATCACTAACCACTTGCTCTTTCACAACTTCATCGCAATGTGCAATCCACAAAGCAAGTTTGTTAAAATTATTTCCTGTCTTCTTAAACAAAACTTGTTCTTCTAATTTAGATAAAACACTAAAATCTTTTATTTTCAAGAAGTCCAAAATATCTATGCACATTTGAAGTGAATCAGTTTCATCTTTGAAATTCACCCAAGAAATCTTTTTTAGTTCATTTATGCAATATTCTTCTGACAATATTTTTTTAACGTTTTTTATATCTCCATACTGGTCTAAAATACCCTCTTTAAGTTTTTTGGTATTCTCAACATTTATTATAAAGCTTGAATCTATTCCTGTTAATCTTTCAATATTAGCAGCCATTTCTAAAGTTATATTTGCTTTCCCGTTTAACAATTCATTAATGTGTTTTTGAGTTATTCCCATTCTAAGTGCAAATTCACTCTGCGAAATATTATGAAACTCTAAATAATCTTTTAAATACTTTCCAAAATATATCATCTGACATCCTCTCCTATCCATTTCCGTAATGTTTATCGTCTATTTCCTCTAATTCTATCTCTACGATTTCTTCCAGTACATATGGATAAATTCCAACAGGGCTCATATACATTCGTAATTTACTATTTACTCTTGCAGTATATATTTCCTTTAAATCACCTTTTTTCTTTTCTATATTGTACACTATAGATAATGGATTTTGCATTAATTCTTTCATATTCTTACTTTGCATAAGCAAACTTTCAATTGCTTCAATTGTTGATTCTTCTATCTGTTTATGCTTATTTTTTATTTTCTTTTGTACATCTTTTATATATGTCTTTGTCTTTATTACTTTCAATCAACGCTCCTCCTTGGTTAAGTTAACTTATTATAACATGTTGGGTTATAGTATGTCAATAATACACATTTCATTTTTTTGAATATATAATCTCCCTCTTTTTCGTGTTAAAATATTATTGAAAGGGGGAATTCATATGATGTTAGATAAGTATCATGGAATCGTAACAAATGACAAAGTATCAAAGAAGCAGTCTATTTTACAAATGATAAAAAATAAGATTTCCACTATTCAAAGTAGCAATACTCAAATCACAAAAGATGATAAGAAAATTCCTGCAGACATGACTCCCCGTACGATTTGGGAGATTGGTTACGACATTTTAAAAACTAAGCATGATGCTAATGTCATCACGGACAACACCTACATAAGAGAAGGAAATTACAACTTTCATATGCTTAGACATACATATGCCACACGTTGTATTGAGGCAGGTGTGCCAATTGCTGTGTTACAAAAACTTTTAGGACATACCGACATTTCCACAACTATCAATACATACACAACGATTTTTAACAAATACACAAAAAGTGAACTGAGGAAAGTCGCAAATTACAATAAAGCACATAACTTAATCGAAAAGGACTAAACACATTGAATAGCATGCGTTTAGTCCTTTGTGCAATAAACAATCACGTGATGTAAAGAAACACCTTTCTTAAGCATTACCAACTCTTATTAACAATTCTAAAAAACTAGGCTAACAATAAGTTGCAACCTAGTTTTTTCACTTATTTTTATATCAATATGCAAAAAGAAAAATGAAAATCCTTGATTGTAGATTTTCATTTTCCTTTTTAATGTTTTACTACTTAGCCTTCTTGCGATGTCTAATTGCGTACACAATCATATACACCCAAGTGCCGTCCATTGCAATATACATTAGAAGTCCGAAGAGTGCAAGCAGTGTCCCGCTTGTGAGCAAAATCTTTGCCAAGCAGCCAATTAATCCATAGAATATAGGTAACAGAAGAACTCCAATTGCCCCTCTTAAATCCAATGCTATAAGTCCAATGACTACAGTAACAAGCACCGCAATGAGTATTATTTTTGTAGACACACTTAAGAACAGCTGGAGGAACAACCAACCTAACCAAGCTACAAACATAATGTTTTACCTCGCTTTAATAAATATACTTTATGTAAATATTATACCATATTTATCTGCGATTTGCCACATTTTATGCCATTTTTAGAGTATTAAAAATGGAATTTAAGTTTTCACCTCACCTTTTTATAGTATTATGCAAATTAGTCCTCCACTGCCTTCATTTATTATCTTTTCAAGTGTTTCTTGAAGTTTGCATTGTGCCTCTTCTGGCATCTTCATTAATTTTGTCTGCAATCCCTCATTTACCAACTCGTGCAACGATTTGCCAAATATATTCGATTGCCAAATCTTTGTTGGATCGTCCTCAAATTCTTTCATTAGATAATCAATTAATTCCTCCGACTGTTTTTCACTTCCAACTATCGGTGAAACCTCGGCTTCAATTTCTGCTTTTATAATATGAAGGCTAGGTGCTTTAGCCCTAAGCTTTACACCGAATTTTGAACCTTGCTTAATTATCTCTGGTTCTTCAAGCGATAAATCTTCTATGCTAGGTGTAACAATTCCGTATCCCTTGCGTTTCACATCGTTCAATGCCATTTCTATCTTATCGTAACTCTTTTTACTTTGTGCAAGTGACGCAACAATTCCAAATAGTTCGCCTTCTTCTTTCACCTCTATTCCAGACATCTCACTTAAAATCTTATAAAATACATCTTTCCTAATATTTATATTTATCTTTGCAATGCCCTCGCCGAGCTTTATCGAATCAACATCTATATTTTCAATCTCTTCCGCACTTTCCATGCTGTCTAACATGTTTTGAATTTGTCTTAAATTTTGAATGTTCTTAAAATTGTTTCTTACCATGTTTAAAATATTAGTGTTGATTTGATGGTCATTCGGCAACGTTTCAGTCCATTTAGGCAAATCGATGTCTATCTCGTTAACAGGAAATTCATATAAAATAGTTCCCATTATTTCGTTTATATCTTCATTCGTCAAGTTTGCACAATTGATTGCTTTTACTGGTGCATCATACTTTTCCTCTAAGTTGCCACATAAGGTTTTCGTGTTTTCTGAACTTGGATTACTTGTGTTTAAGATTATTATGTATGGCTTATTTTGTGCCTTTAATTCGCTAGCAACTCGCTCCTCTGCCTTCTCATAATCTTGTCTTGGAATGTCTGTAACACTGCCGTCCGTAGTTATAAGTATGCCAATTGTCGAATGTTCTTCTATCACTTTCCTAGTTCCAAGTTCAGCCGCTTCAGAAAAAGGAATCTGATTTTCAAACCATGGAGTGCTTACCATTCTTGGAGTTTCGCCCTCCATATGTCCAATTGCACCATCAATTAAATATCCAACGCAATCTATCATTCTTGTATTGAATTTAACGTTATCTAAGCTGACCTCAACTGCTTCATTTGGAATGAATTTAGGCTCTGTTGTCATTATTGTTCTTCCGTTAGAACTTTGTGGCAACTCGTCTTGTGCTCTAGCTCTTTTATACTCATCAGTTATGTTTGGAAGCACAGCACGTTCCATAAAACTTTTTATAAACGTAGATTTTCCAGTTCTAACAGGTCCAACAACACCAATATATATATCCCCACCCGTTCTTTCCGCAATATTTTGATATATGCTGTAATTATTCATTAATAACCCTCCTTTTATAATTAGTGTTTGTACACATATCTTTAATAAATTTATATGAGGGTTACCGTATAATATTACTATTTTTTTAGAATTGCTATTAAAATTATAAGTTAATTAAAAGCATATAAATCAGTTGACTTTTAATAGCTTTTAAGCTATAATATACATATATTAATAGAGGAGCAATACGCATGTTTAAGAATATTATATTTTATGAAGACAAAAATGGAAAAAATGAAATAATAGAATATATTGAAGAGTTAAGAAAAGCATCTCGGTAATAAAGAAGCAAGAATAAAACTTGCTAAAATAACATCATACATTGATTATTTATCAGAAAATGGGCTTGCCATAGGTGAACCTTTTATAAAAAAATTAGACACTGAAATATGGGAACTTAGACCTCTAAGAGATAGAATACTATTCGCTGCTTGGTGTAATAATAAGTTTGTATTATTAAGCGTATTTATGAAGCA
Organism: Clostridiales bacterium UBA4698; assembly: GCA_002404755.1. Lineage (GTDB taxonomy): Bacteria > Bacillota > Clostridia > TANB77 > UBA1234 > UBA1234. The sequence goes on from DHKI01000033.1 coordinate 9,130, forward strand.
AACTCAAAAAACACCAAAAAGAGAAATTGAAAAAGCAAAAAGATATTTAGAAGATTTCAAGAAAAGGAGTGAATAAGATATGAGTAAAACGAAGTTTAAAACATGGGAAGAAGTTAGAGAAAACTTGAATTTCACACCAGAAGAAGAGGAACAGATAAGATTTGAAAGAGAATTAATAGAAGCTACTATAAAAGCAAGAGAAAGTGCAAATATGACGCAAAAAGAATTAAGTGAAAAAACCGGAATAAAACAACCTTCTATTGCAAAACTTGAAAAGCTTAATCGTACACCTCAAACAACTACACTAATAAAATTGCTTTATCCTTTAGGTTATACTTTAAAAGTTGTACCAATAAACGATAATAAAAAAATTACAAACTAGCCAAAAAGCGGATGAGTTTTAGCTCATCCGCTTTTGCTGTTATTTTGGTTTTATGGTAATTGTTTTATTGTCATTGATATATTTCCTGCCTTATCTTTAAATATTACGTAGATTCTCTTTAAGCCGTCTCCTGGGGTTGTTTGATGTTTTGTCTCTAGACCTCCATCCACATAGTTATATACAAAGTTTATTGATGTGTAGCTCTTTATATTCTTGTACTCTTCTTCGTTGTATATTGCTATCTTGATGTCTTCTGGCTTGCTCTCATTATCCTCTGCTGTTATCTTTAAGTTAACTTCATTTCTATTTGCATATGGCAAATCGTTTACTATATTTTCTTTAACTTCTATCTTTCCTGTTGGTGCGAAAATATCTTTTATTGCAATTTGCTCATATCTTACGAAGTTTCCTTCTAAGTCTTTAACCCATACATAATATTTATTTGTTCCTGGAACTGTAATTCTTACAAATCCGTCTGCGTCAGGCTCTTTCATCTCCCATTTGTTTGGTGTGCCATCATCTGTCGTTACTGCATATCCTCCGATACCACTTCCGCCATCGCTAGGTTTTAGTATAATGTCCAATTCGTCATCAACTGTCTCGTAAGACTTATCTTCAACCTTTGGTGCATCTTCATCTTTGAATATTGCATATAATGTGATGTCTTCTTCTGGCATTACTAGGCTTGTTAGAACGTCTCCGCTTGGTGTCTTAGCCCAACCTTTGAAGTTGTATCCATGTTTTGTTGCTGTTACTGTCAAGTCTATCATTGTGCCTGCAATTCTTTCTTCGCTTTCTAATGATACGCTAGTACCACCATTTGTTGTGTAATCATATGTTACAACTTTTCTTATTATTCCAGTTGTTTCAGAACCACCATCAATCATGTCTGTTTCATTTCCTGCATTATCTGTTATCTTGTACTTAATTTGATAAGTTGTTGAACTTGAAAGTTGTATAAACGTTGCCTCACCTGATGCTCCCTTATATGTTCCTAGGCAAATATTATCTTTATATATTCCAATTTCATATTCTTTAATACCAGATAAATTATCTGTTGCTCCGATGATTGCTACATCAATCGAATTTGTTCCTGGTGTCTTCTTAGCAGCTCCAATTGTTGGTGCTGTCTTATCTAGTTTTACAACAAATGCTCCAGCTTCTGATGTTACGATGTTTCCATCTTTATTCATACCAATGTAATATTTTTCACCGCTATAATCTCCACTGTATGTAATCGTTGTCAAACCTGTTATGCTGTCTGCACTAACGTTTTCTGGTTTTGTCCAAGCTCCATTCTTGCTTTCCTTCTCTTTGTATTCAAAAGGCTTTGTACCATTAGTTGTAAGGATTGCATTTACATCCTTGTTAGTCCACTCGCCGTTATAGTCTACTCCGTCTGACATTAATTTTGCTTGCAACTCTGTAGGTTTAACAGTAACTTTGATTATAACTTGATGCTCTGTGCCATCGTAATCTTTTATTACAACAACCACATTCGCAACACCCACACTGATACCTTCTATTTGTCTAATATTCTTTTCAACTTTTACGATACTGCTGTTGCTTGAAGAATATGCTTCGCTCATTGCTTCACCTGTGTATGTTATTTCTATCTTAGCAGTTTCGCCAACAGAAATCTCCATTTCTTCGTTGTATGTAATATTGCCAACTCCGCTTACAATACCAGTAGCAATGACTATTTCTGCCTCTGAAATATTACCTACATTATCTGAAACCCATACATAGTATGTTCCATTCTCCTTAATAGTGTATGCAAAGCTTGTACCTTCAAAGCTTACCCATGTTGGATTATCTAGGTCTGCTGTTTTGCTTATATAGTATCCCTTAATTCCACTAACACCAACATCTTTAACATCTGTTGCAATTATTTGTTTTGAATTTGATTTTCCACTTGGTGAAACTTCAATCTTTCCAATTACAGGTCTTTCTTTATCTATGTTGTTTACCTCATAAGTAACAACATCGCTGTAATTCTTGCCATCTGTCAATCTTGCATAGATTGTTAAGTTAGCTTTAATAATCAATTCTTTTGTATTTCCATTTGTCAAGCTGATGTAATTTGTACCATCTGTTGAATATTCTTTATGGAACTTAGAATTGTATGTTATTGTAGCTGTAACATCTCCGCTCGTTAATGTTGTAGGAGTTGCAGAAATGCTAATCAAACTGCTATCTAAACTTGATGTTTTAACTGTTGCTGTCTTTGATTCTTTCTTGTTTCCTGTTGAATCTTCAACAACTGTTCTAATCTCGTAATACGTATCTGCTAAAGCATCTTTTAGAATATTTGATGTTGCCGTATCTCCGCTTGCTCCATTTGGAATTGTTGTAAACTCTGTATCTCCACTAATTCTGTATTGATACTCAATCTTCACTATTTCTGCAATACTTGTTTGATTGTTTATGATAGTTATTTCGTTTTCGTCTACTGTAACAGTCGGCTTTGTATCTGAAATACCACCATTTGCAACAAACGTTGGAATATTTAATGTTATTTCAATATTCTTGTTGCCTGCTTTATCTACTATCTTATCTTTTGGAATAACTAATTCAAGTTTACCAACACCGGTTACGTTAGAAAGTTCTAGCTCGTATTCCTCACCGTTTGTTGTTTTTAACTTTGTAATCTTTTTGGTAGCATCGCTATTAACAATTCCACCAACTTTTATAACAATATCTTCTGCCTTGATATCTGATTCTTCATATTTATAATTAATATCTTCTGCTTTAAATTTAATTTTAATTGTATTGTTTGATGCGATGTATTCTGTCTCTGGTGTCATCTCCACAAATTCTATAATTGGTGCAATCTTATCGTTTCTGATTATAATCTCTAGTTCGTCATATGCTGTTCTACCAATTGCGTATGCGAATTTGCTTTGTACACCATCTTTCGTCACCGCACTAATTCTATACTCGTATGCCTTATTGCTTGAAAGACCGCTATGTATGTATGGCGAAGTTGCGTTATCTGATAACTTCTTCCATACACCCGTATCATCTAAATATTCAAGCTTGCATTTTGTTGTTTCTGCCATGCCATTAGTTTCCCAAGTCAAGTTGATTTTATCTGAACTTGTCGCATCACTTGCTTTGAAGTTTGTTGGTACACTTGGCATTTCAAGAACCTCGATATCTCTTTCAGCATTAGAAAAATCTGTACCGTCCTTAGTTAATGAATATCTAACTTTGCAGTTACCTGTTGTAGTTGTATCTACATCACTTGTGCTATTTATTCCATAACCATAGCATGTATAGTATATAGAATCAACGCCTGTAAATCCTGCAACTGTGCAACCTTCATCAATATACTCTGAACCTTGAACAACCCTAACACTGCTCTCTCCAATAGGCTCGATTATTGATTTAATCTTGCTTGAAGATGTGTCGCCACTTAATGTGGCTTTGTATGCGTCTTCACTGCCGTTTGGGACGTATAGTGTTGCGGTTTCTGGAAGTGTTCCTTTGAATTGGTTTGCAACTGGGGTAGTGCCTGTTGTGATTATGGCTAAAGTTTTATCACTTTGGAATACTCCCTGTGTTCCCTCTGGCACAACAAATTTATCTCCTATTAAAATGCTTTTTAATCTTGAACCTCCTGTAGCAAAATTATTCAAGCCTGTTCTAATTTCACCATTTTCATTTGTTGTCGTTACCAAACTTGACGTGTCAAAATTACGTATATCTAGAGTTTCAACATTACTCCAATTAAACATTTGAGTCATGTCTTTAACTTTGCTAGTATCAAAATTACTTAGGTCTAATGTCGTTACAGCAGAGCCATTAAACATACCATGCATATCCGTAACTTTGCTTGTATTAAAGCTACTTAAATCAAGTTGTTCAATATCGCTCAATGCAAACATCTCACCCATATTTGTTACATTAGATGTATCAAATGCTGAAAGATTTACGGATTTTGCTTTACAGCCCCTAAAAGTAGAAGACATATTTTTTACGTTTCGTGTATCAAAGCTACTTAAGTCTAGTGCTTCTAAGCTATCACATCCTGCAAACATCCAATCCATTTTGACCGCTTTAGATGTATTAAAACCACTTACATCTATGGATGTCAATTTCTTGCAATTAGCAAACATTCCATTAAAACTTGTTACATTGCTTGTGTCGAAATAACTTACATCTAAGCTAATCAAATTTCTACAATCGGAAAATATACCCTCCATACCGTTGTACGTTCTGTGTATTAAATGAGCTTATATCTAGTTCAACAAGATTTTCACATTTTAAAAACATATAACCCATAGACTCAACCTTGCTTGTGTCAAAACTTCTTAAATCTAATGTTTTTAAACTCTGGCATTTTCCAAACATAGCATACATACTGGTTACTTTGCTTGTGTCAAATCTACTTAAATCTATTGTAACCAAATTAGTACATTCTGCAAACATATAACTCATATCTGTAACATTTTTAAATGTGTTCTCTGTTATGAGTTTATCTCCTGAAACTTCTGTCAAATCAGTGCATTGAGCAAAAATATATCTGTTTGCATTTAATTCTCCAAATTGCTTTACTTTAGTTAAATAAGGGGTGTAATATGAATTCGTTGCAGTAACATCATAATATTGAGTATATCCCCAAACAGGGCATTCCCCTGCAATTGCTATCTCATACACTCCAGCCTTCGCATACGTATGTGTTGGGAATTCAGTTGTTATTGTTTCTATTGCTGTGCCATCGCCCCAATCAACTGTGATGTTTAATCCTGTGCCTTGTACTGGTAGTTTTATTTCTGTATTATCCGCTGGTATTGTCCACTCGGTTATCATTAGTTTCGAATTATCAAATTGTACATCTGCGATTTGTGTTTCGCTAAGTATCAAAAGTGTTGCTATGCTAGATAATTTTGCTTCTTCATATTTGTAATACTCTCCACCTACAGAACATCTAAATTGATAATTTTCATATTCTTCTTTTACTGGAGATATTGTTAATTCTGCTGTCTTTGCACCATTTCCCATGCTGTCTGGAACTTCGGTCCATGTTGTGTTTGTGCCAGATGCTTTGTATAGCCATCTATATGTAAGGTTTGTCGAACCAGTTGTGTCTACTCTGAATTTAACTGTTGCACCAGCGTATACACTTTGAGATGCCGGTTGCTCAACAATTTCGTACTCTTCATTTATGTATTGAATGTCTATGTAACCTTTGCTTGTTACTTGAAGTGTTGCACTGTCTGATTCTTTGGCATACTCGTCACCATAATAATAGTTTGTGCTTCTTACTAAACATCTATATTGATAATGGTCTTGGCTACCTGTTAATACCGTAGTTGTGAATGTGTTTGTATCAAAACCAGTGCCATCGCTTTTGGTCAAGTTAGTCCAAGCTGAGTTTGGAAGAGAAGATTTGTATTGCCACTGATAAGTTAAATCCGTGCCAGTTGCTTCTACTGTGAATGTTGCCTTTTCACCCACAGCAAGAGTTTGCGATAATGGTTGAGTTGTGATTACAGGTGCGGTTGGAGTTTCGCTGACGTACTTAATCTCGAAGATTTGGTCATCTAACACATACAAGCTTGCCGCATTAGACATTATAGCCTTATCTCCAGAATAAGTATCGTCTGAAACTAGACACCTGTACAAATATTCATTTTGGTCATTTGCCACAAGTTTAAGCTTGTTGGTTGTCGCTCCTGAATCTGTCGAATTTGTCCATGTTCCGCCTTTTATACGCGGCTTATACTGCCACTGATATTTTAGATTTTCACCAGTCGCAGTTATGCTGAACTCAACATTGGCACCATATACATTTCTTTGAGATTCTGGATGTTCCATTATCATCGGAGGACCATAACGACCTCCATATGCAACGCCAGTATACATTCCAAGCATCATCACTGTGGCAATTATTAACTTAACGAATTTAGGCAATCTTCTCATACTTTTCTCTCCCTCTCGCAACGGTTGTGTTTGTTTTTATGGAGCCCACTTAAGCTCCTCTACTTTTGTAGCGGTTTTTGTTTTTCATAGAATAGCACGCACTACTCCAGTAAGTTTATCGTTTGCTTTTATTATAATATATAAAACAAAAGTGTCTAGTCGCGAAACGCGTGCGTACGAGCATGTTTAAAGCTTTTATAACTTATGCGATTTTACGGAAGTACAAACTCATAATTTTTAGATTTTCCGTTTTTAGGTTTTATTAAATTTGAGTTAAAAAAATATTACAAGCATGTTAAAATGCTTGTAATATTTTTGTAATATTTTAATTATTAATTTGGTGGTGATTGTGCATTATGCGGTGTGCGTAATGGTTTGAGGATTTATATTGGTGTGTTAGTAAGTTGTTTTTATAATTACTAATATGCTATTACAGTTTCTCAATCTCCTCTTCTGCCAAACCCGTAATCCCTGATATTTGTTTTATATCCATACCTGATTGTTTTAGTTTTTTAGCTATCGACAATTTCTCCTCTGCTTTGCCTTGCTCTATGCCTTCCTTTTTACCTTGTTCTATCCCTTCCTTCTTGCCTTGCTCTATACCTTCTTGTTTTGCATCATAATCATCTTGCAGTATTTCTCTTCTTGCTCTTTCTCTTACTTCTATTATCGCCATCATTTTTTCATCTGAGGTTATTTTCTTGTATTGTTCTTCTGCTTCTTGTATCTGTTTTTCTGTATAACAAGCCATTTCTACCGCCTCCTTTTTATCATGCTTTATGAACCATAACCATGCTTCCATCTTGCTTAGCTCCATTTTATCATGAAAGTGTAACTTTTTCAACTCAATTATATGTATCTCTTCATGCAT
>DHKI01000026.1:0-1515 GCA_002404755.1 Clostridiales bacterium UBA4698
TAGTAATCATTATAGCTGGAGTGCTAGTAGGAATGAAAGTAATAAAAGATAAAAAAGGAAACGAAGTAGATTCAAATGTAAATGAGCAAAAAGAGCCAACAATTATAGAAAAGAAAGAGCCAAAAACATTTAGTGGAACAGACAGACCAATAGCAGTAATGATAGACAATCATAAACAAGCAATGCCACAAGCAGCTTTAAATGATGCATACATGGTATATGAAATAATAGTAGAAGGTGGAGAAACAAGACTTATGGCACTTTATAAAGGTGTAAATTTAGATAAATTAGGTCCTATTCGTAGTTCAAGACATTATTTCTTAGATTATGCCCTAGAGAATGATGCAATATATGTTCATTTTGGATGGAGTCCACAAGCACAAGCAGATATGACAAAATTAGGAGTAAACAATATTAATGGAATATATGAAAGCTCAACATCTTTCTGGAGAGTAAAAGATAAATATGCACCACATAATGCAGTTACAAATACAGAAAAAATATTAGAAATAGCAAATCGTAAAGGATATGCAACAACATCAACACAAAAAAGTGTATTAAAATATGTTGCAGATCCAGTTAATTTAAATAGCAATATAGAAGCAACAACAGTAACAATACCATATTCAACAAGTAATACTGTAAAATATGAATATGATGAAATAACAGGAAGATATACACGTTATTCTAGAAATATTAAACAAGTAGATTGGGATACAGAAGAAACAGTTACAACTAAAAATATTATAATAGTTAAATGCGAAAATTGGACATTAAATGATGGTGAAAATAAAGGAAGACAAACATTAGATAATGTCAAAACACTAGAAGGTTGGTATGTAACAAATGGAAAAGCAATAGAAATAACAGCAGAAAAAACATCAAGAGCTGGTCAAACAGTTTATAGAGACTTACAAGGAAATGAAATAGAAGTAAATGATGGAAATACATTTGTTCAAATTTGTCCAATAGATAGCAAAGTTGAAATAGCTCCAGGAGCACCAGTAGCAGAAACTACTACAACAAATGAAGTAAATAACAACATATAAATTTTAAATATAAAAAGAACGTTTTTTTAATATAAAAACGTTCTTCTTGTAGTGCGACAGGCATGTCGTTTAGCTAATCGGTGAAAGTCCGTATTGGAGGTATATATCGCCAACCAATTAGAGAAACACAAGCTATCCATCGTAAGGTGGAAGTGGAGGAAGTGTGTATCAAAGTCATGGCTCGATGTACAAGAACTTGATATTAAGGCTATGCAAGAGGGCAAGGCTACTAAACAAGTCGAAACCCAAAAGATATACGTAATCTTGTATAGTAAATCAAGCGAGTGAATGAGGAAAGTTAAACGGCTTACCCTGTGAGGTCTTGTGAGCATAGAGTAGTTAGGAAACGACGAGGAGTACATAGGATGAAATATGGTCGAAAAAGGTTTATCACAAGAAGTCAGCAGAGGTCATAGTAGAAAAAAATTTTTTTTTTTCGAAGGACTGAACAATTTGTAGTGTTTTC
>DHKI01000026.1:1599-3260 GCA_002404755.1 Clostridiales bacterium UBA4698
ATGAGCGTATCTCAGAGGGTTACTCAAAATCAATATTTTATCTATCTACGGAAAGGAAAAGAGGAAACAGATATGGAACTTTTAGAAGAAATTCTTAATCAAAACAATTTAAATAAGGCATACAAGAAGGTTGTAGCAAACAAAGGAGTAGCAGGAGTTGATGGAATAACAGTAGAAGAAGAATTTGATTACTTAAAAGAAAATAAGGACAGAATAATAAACCAAATAAGAAAAAGAAAATATAAACCGCAACCTGTGAAAAGAGTCCAAATACCAAAAGAAAATGGTAAAATGAGAAATCTAGGAATACCAACAGTGACAGACAGAATAATACAACAAGCAATATTTCAAGTAATAAGCCCAATTTTTGAAGAGCAATTTAATGATAATAGTTTTGGATTTAGACCTAATAGAAGCTGTGAACAAGCAGTAAGTAAGGCATTGGAATATTTGAATGATGGATATGAATGGATAGTAGACATTGACTTAGAAAAATTTTTCGACACAGTAAATCAAGATAAATTAATAACAATAATAGGAAAGACAATAACTGATGGAGATGTAGTGTCATTAATTAGAAAATATCTAAGTGCAGGAGTAATGGAAAAAGGAATAGTTAAAGCAACAACAATAGGAACACCACAAGGAGGAAATCTAAGTCCATTATTAAGTAATATAATGTTAAATGAACTAGATAAAGAACTCGAGGCAAGAGGACTAAACTTTGTAAGATATGCTGATGACTGTATAATATTAGTTAAAAGTGAAAAAGCAGCAAACCGAGTTTTAGCATCAATAACAAAATTTATTGAAAAGAAACTAGGATTAAAAGTAAATGCAGAAAAGAGCAAGGTAACAAGACCAACACAAACGAAATACTTAGGATTTAGTTTCTGGAAAAGTCCAAAAGGACAATGGAAACCAAAACCACACCTAAAATCATATCAAAAACTGGTAAGAAAACTAAAACAGTTAACCGATAGAAGTTGGAGTATTAGTTTAGATAATAGAATTAAGAAAATAAATTATGTTGTTAGAGGTTGGGTAAATTACTTTAGAATAGCAAGTATGAAAAATAAAATCAATAAAATTGATGAACACCTAAGGGTAAGAATAAGAGTTATAATATGGAAACAATGGAAAAAGATACGTAAGAAATGTGAAAGCTTACAAAAATTAGGAGTTCCATTTGAAATAGCATTTAATTGTGCAAATACAAGAAAAGGATATTATCAAATATGCAAAACTAGATATATACAGTTTGCAATAAATAATGAAAGATTAAGAAAAAGAGGTCTAGTATTTCTACTAGACCAATATGAAAAAGTTCATATTTAATATAAATTGAACCGCCACTTGCGAGAACCGCTTGAGTGGTGGTGTGAGAGGGGAAAAACACATTAAGTGTTATCCTCTACTCGATTTTTTTATAAAGCAACTTAGGACGAGGCAGAAAATTTGATTAATAATCTAGTTTATTTATTTTAAATTATTTCTAAAAAGATTTAAGATTAAATATTAGGAATTCAAAATTAAAGATTCAAGATTCAAATGTTAAATTAAAGGATCAAAATTAAATCTAAAAAAACAGAATCAAGATTTTATACGCAGTGCAAATTGCTACAAAATCTAAATTCTGCCATATTTATCTTCTACAGAAA
>DHKI01000026.1:3294-4366 GCA_002404755.1 Clostridiales bacterium UBA4698
TCTTCTACAGAAAGTTATCATACTATGATAACTTTCCTAGAATCTAAAAAATATCCAAGATTACAAAAATATGATAAGAAGGGAGGCTAATTAGTATTAAGCTGTTTCATTAAAAGAGAGCAGTGAAATTTATAGTCTGTTATTGTCAATGAAATTGTAAATAATCAATAAATATTTACTAAAAAGTATTGTTAAAGAGGAATATATTTAGTATAATTAGAAAGGAAAAAGCCTATGATAAATGAAAAACAAGAAGAATTACAATTACAAACAAAAGAGAAAAAATACAATCTAAAAAATGATGTAATATTCCAAACCTTCTTTAGTCGTAAAGGAAATGAAGAATTTCTAATAGACTTTTTAAATGCACTATTGAATAAAGATATAAAATCAATAGAAGTACGAGAAGAAGTGAATTTAGAAAGATTAAGTAAAGAAGAAAAAGGTGGAAGATTAGATTTACAAGCAAAATTAGAAGACGGAACAATAATATCAATAGAAATGCAATTAAGAAACGAATATAATATAGAAGAAAGAACTACATTATATAGTGGAAAGGTGATATCAAGAGAAACTGAAAGAGGAACAGATTACGAAGACATAAATCAAGTAATAATGATAAACATATTAGGGTATAATTTCTTAAAGGTAGAAGACTACATATCAGAGACAGCAATAGTGTTAGAGAAACATAGAGACTATGAAGTGCTAACAGGATTAAAATGGTATTTTATAGAGTTACCAAAATTTAGAAAGCAAAATCCAGATATGAACGAGAAAATAAACCAATGGTTAGCATTTATAGATGATTATAATAAGGAGATGATTAAGGTGGCAGAGGAAAAAAATGATAAACTAAAAAAAGCAAGAATTGAAATGAATTATTTAACAGGAGATGCAGAAGTAAGAAGACTAGCCGAATTAAGAGAAAAATGGGAAATGGATAGAATAAGTGCTATTAATCATGCCGCAAGGAAAGCTGAAGAAAGACGGAGAGAAAAGACGGAAGAAAAGAACGGAAAAATAGAGGGTGCAAAAGAAAAAAGTATAGAAATAGCAAAAAAATTGTTAG
>DHKI01000008.1 GCA_002404755.1 Clostridiales bacterium UBA4698
GACATTATCACAAATGAATTATACATCCAACAAGGATAGGGTTTGTCATTATTGACATCTAAAAATATTTGTATTACCATACTTATTAAACAACATAATAGGAGGAAAATTGATGACATATAAATACATATATGAAACACCAAAAGAATTCTCAAATATGATAATGAATAGTGATGGTGAACATTTAACAGGTTTATGGTTTGAGGGCTCAAAAGACTCTTCAAAGCATAACATCACTTGTGAAGAAAAAGAATTAAAAATATTTAAAGAAACCACTAAATGGCTAGATATATACTTCAGCGGAAAAGAGCCTAGCTTTACGCCAGAATATAAAATAGAAAACTTAACGCCATTTAGAAAAGAAATAATTGATATAATGAATAATATAAAATATGGTACAACAATAACCTATAACGATATTGCAAAAATTGTAGCTAAAAATCATGGCATAAATAAAATGTCAGCACAAGCAGTTGGCGGAGCCGTTGGATGGAATCCTATTTGCATAATCATTCCCTGCCATAGAGTTGTAGGAGCAAACGGAAACTTAACAGGTTATGGTGGCGGAATAGAAAATAAAATTGAATTGCTAAAATTAGAGAAAAATGATATGAGCGGGTTTCATATATAAAGTGATGTCTAGCATAGACTAAATTGTAATGCTAATAAAAAAGATTATAAAATAATAGCAAAGCTAAGCAAAATTAGCATAAATATAAATATTTGTAAATTATTTACATTCGTATAACCATGACAAAATGGAGTAGAGGAGGCATAGAATATAAACTGCCTAATTATCAATTGTAAAATTTTTAATTATAATTGAATAAAGAACTCAACTAAAGGATTGCAACGAACAGATAGATGAAATATATGAGTGAATACAGCATTATAAAATCAAATGGTATAAATTTGCTGATAAAAGTAAGTTTAAAGAATTTAGTTACTGATACAAAAAAATCAGTTTATCAATATTTTGTGCAATGATTAATTAATTTCTATAATTCTAGATGATGCCTAAATTAGGTATGATTTTATAATCAAGACCGGTTTTGTTGGTATATGATTGATTAAAACTCATATGTAATTAAACCAACCATATGTAAGATTTAATACTTACCATTGACTCCTGAAGCAAATCACACAATATATGCTAATATATCTAAGTCTAAACCACTTGTTAAATTCCAATAGATATCATAGCAAAGATACATGTCGATGTTTATATATCAAAGTCCAAATATTTAGTGCTTAGTTTGAAAAAAATAAAACTATTATAATTATTTTATATGAAACATTCCTAATAATTGAGATGTTTTCTAGTATAATCGTAAAAAATCGCTAAAAAGCAGAAAATAATACATTTTATTAAAAAAAGGAAAAACATGGCAAAAATACGACGCACGAGAATCGTTTTTAAGCCGTTTTTTTAATGGGGGTAATATAGTTTTATGTCTAAAAATCGACCAAATAGGGAGGAATTATAAGAAAAATCGAAAAAAGTGAAAATAATCTAAAAATTTAACGAATAATAAATAAAAATAAGAAAATAAATAAGAATATGAAAATAAGTTCAAGAAAAAATTAAGAGCTGAAAAACAAATTATAAAGATACAACAAATAAAAAACAAATCGATATAGATACAAAACTAAAACTTGAAAGCAAATTATATTATTGCAGAACGTCTGAAATGAATTCTTTATAAAAATTATAAATCAAATAGTAAAACTATATGCATAAAGTAAGAAAATGCCTTAAAAACGATTTTAGGAGCTTGTTTCTTCATACTAGAATTACGCAAAACTTTTATTTTGTGCAACAATATATTCAATGCACAAAGTCTGTTCTATCATCTAATATATCCTCTTCTACAAATGTAACGTCAACTTTTCCACTAATAGAAATTATGCTTGCTTTTTCGTATGTTTTTAAAAAATGTTTCAGTTTTCTTATGTATTCATTAATACTTTTCTCTCCATTTATATAGAATCCAATTTCTTTTTTCTTAGTTTCTTTAATATAATCTTTAATTGACATGTTTTATCGATTTCCTTTTCATTAGTATTTCTAACGTATAAAGTACTAAGAATATTCTTCTCAGTACTTTATATCATATCTCTTATTTCTTCTTTGCACCAGATTTCCCTTCGGCTAGGCTTGTTAGCAATAATACTCCTAATATTAGGACCATCAATGTAACTATTAACTTCACCATTCCCGCGTCAAAGGGCATTGTTCCTAAATTAATTGAGTCCTCAACTTGCCCTGCAATGTTTGAAGGTATTTTTTCAAGATCTTTTCCATATTTTATATAATCTGATATTAACACCTTAGGTGCCATAATCTTTTCAAACGCATTAATGAAAATAAATATGCCACCAATAGTAATTAATATATTTTTCCAATGATTTGTTATAAACGTTTTCATATGTACCTCCTCTACTCCACGTACTCACAATACAATTATAAAACAGATTACATAATTTAGCAAGTATTTTTGTATGTAACAATCAAAAATTTACTCTATACCACGTTTGAAGGCTTGTTGTTGCTATTTTAGATATTCATTTCTTTTTAGTTCTTGCAGGACTAAGTATTACATTTTGTTATTTTATCATGCTTTTCTTTGTTATATGGCACCTCATGCAAATAAATTTTTATACTTTGGTTACCTTTCTCCCATTGTCTCTGTTATAGTTCCTTGTTACATTCTGATATGATATAATTTGTTACTTCGTCAAGTAATAAGTTTTTAAGTTATAGTTCCTTGTTACATTCTGATATGATATAATTTAAAAAAGCTTCTGCTGGTATGGACGATTGTTATAGTTCCTTGTTACATTCTGATATGATATAATCTTTTATGTGAAAATAATTGTTCAGTTTCAGTTATAGTTCCTTGTTACATTCTGATATGATATAATCTGGAAGCTAAGAACTAAAAAACGCAAACTGTTATAGTTCCTTGTTACATTCTGATATGATATAATCCATTGTGTAAACTTGCAAAACGAACCGACGTTATAGTTCCTTGTTACATTCTGATATGATATAATACATTAAAACGACTTAGACTAAATATTTCAGTTATAGTTCCTTGTTACATTCTGATATGATATAATTTTTTTAAAAGGAGAAATAACAAAAGATGGTTATAGTTCCTTGTTACATTCTGATATGATATAATTTCTTTCCTTTTTCATCATAATAAGTAATAGTTATAGTTCCTTGTTACATTCTGATATGATATAATGTGTGGTTCTATAATGCATACAGCAGAGTACTTTTAAGGATTATTTATAATAAAAAAGCAGCTATTTTTTGTGTAAATAGTTGCTTTTTTATTGTTTTTTAGAATATTGATAATTGTTCTGCATTGATTTTTCTCTCCCTTATTGTCTTTTTTCCTATTAGTATTTCCATACTTGCATATTGTTTCTCTGTAACTTTCATACATCTTATCGAACCTTTTCGTGGCAAATTTTCTTTTAATCTTGCATAGTGCTTATAGACTCCATCATCTCCATTGCAAATTCGTGAATACACTGAAAATTGCAACATATCATATCCATCTTTTATTAAAAATTTTCTAAATTGTGCGTATATTTTTCTATCCTTTTTCATTACTACTGGCAAATCAAAAAATACAATTAACCTCATATATTTACCCATATGTGTGCCTTTCGAGTGGCACTATTATTGGTACCAAAAGTTTTTCGTAATTTTTTTCTTGTATGCTAGTAGTAAACGAACTTATCATAACATTTATTGCATTTAATACACACTGCCTTTTTCCTTCTATTATTACATCGTAGTTTAATAAATCTACAAGTGATTGCTTTATTTTACTGTCGAACTCTTCGTTTTTTAGATTGATATTTTGTACAGTCCACAAATCTACGATTGGTCTAAATGGCTCAATAAAGTCATCTGCTAAATTAAAATTGTTTAATTCACTCTTATGATGTATTCCGAAGACATGGAATATATCCGTATTGTGCTATACTCCTTGCTATTGCACCTCTTATGATTGTGTAACCATAATCTAAACATGCGTTAAAGATGTTATCGTGATTTCTATTAAACCCTCTTGTAAATAAACTTTCAAAATAAAGTTTTGCAACTTGTCCTTCAATATTTTTAGGATCTCCAGAATCAACATTCTGCACCATTTTCATCATTTTTTCTTCGATATCATATTTTCCAATACATCTTAGAACATATGCTTGATTAGTTATTTTTTGTTTGATTATTTTTTGCCAACATCTCTTTTTAAATGGTTCGGATAAGATAATTTGTTCTTTTAATATTTTTAAGCTTCTACTATGCTGATAGTATGGTAATACATATCCATTTGGAATGTGCTTTGAATCACATATATACACTATAATATTATTTTCACAGAATTTGCTGAGTAAACCTTCTGTTATTAGTATTTGCTGAGATTCTAATACTATGGCAGATACATCTTCTAGAGGCACATTCCAAACATCTTCTTGTTGTATGCATAATTGGTTGTTTTTTAAAGATAACTTTGAGGGATGAGATATAATAATACTCCTCCAGCTCATTTTTATCACCTCCTATTTAGATTGTTTTTCACCTCCTTTCCTTTGTTCTTTATTTATTTTATGGTAATTACCAAGGATGTCTACTTCATATTTATCGAATACTTCTAAATTTTGAGGACCAATCCCTTCTAGTTTTCGACTTCCATCATGTGATATCATATTTATAGCACCAGTTCCCCTATGAGTAGATGTGTAATAGCCATATATTGTTTCTTCATTTTTCTTTTTTACTGCAATCATATCATTTGAATATAACGAAAACTTAAATATATAATTTTCATCCATTTCTAGCCATTCACTTTCTGGCTTATTTGCTTTTATTGCCTTATTAGGCAGTCTATCTTTTACCATATCCGCAACATATATCGGTACCAAGTAATATTTATTGTTTTTTGTAAATACATCAACTCTTACCATGTTACCATTTGCTGCAATACCTGTTTCGTTGTTGATTTTTACACCTGCTCCACTACTCATGACTTTTGGAACCTTAATACTTTTTACGATTGGTCCTTCCCCATTTTTTGAATGTTTTCTTACTGTATAATCTGATGAAAATGCTTTTTCTGCTTTGAAGTTATATTCAGCTAGTCTCGCATAAATACGGTCGTATAAATCCTTGTCGCTTTCGTATAATTTTTTGCACTTTTCATTGTGTAGCAATGTTTCTATTTCATCTTTTGAAATGCTACTAAGAGGCTTTTTCACGGTTACGATTCCAGCGTCTTGTTTTAATGAATAAATTGTTTCTCCATGTGCTTCACCACTTATTTTTCTATTTGGCATTCTTGATACAAAAATAGGTTTTATATCGTTTATGTCTACATCATCATAATTTGTAAAGCTTCCGCGTTTAAAATGCTCTAAAATCAATTTTTGTACCATTTCGATAGTTACAGTCTTATCTTTCCATTCATCTGGAATTCTAGGAATTCTCATTTCTAGTTCTTCTTTAAAATTATCCCAAGGCTCTGCCATTTCATGTGTTTTGTATTTTACATCTACGATTTCGCCAGTTGTAGGGTCATAATAATCTCCATTTTTATTAGGATAATAAAGTTCTTTTTCTTTACTATATTCTCTAATTTTCTTTTGAAATTTTTCGCTAGCACAAGCTATTATTACAGCATCTTCTGCGTGGTGTAAATCGTTTTCTTCACGATTTTTAGCAGAAATGCCCCAATAATGTCTTAAAGCTGTTGTAGCAGCACCAACTATTGTTTTTACTTTTATTCGGTTTTCTTTTTCGCTATAGTTATTAAATTTTAGATTTTTCTTTATAAAGTTTGTCATATACCTAGCAATATATTTTGTATCAACTAAGTTTCTAGCTATCCAATCATTTTCTTTGTCTTCGTTAAAGTTTTTAACTAATAGATTTTCCCTCTTCTTGATATTATTTCTATATGTACTTTTTACCCATGCCTCGAATGTTTCCCAGTTTGGAGTTCCTCCAAGATATTCATATGGTGTTTGATTTCTTTTTTCTTGGTTTTCTTTTGATAGAACTAATACTTTGTTATTATATGAATCATCAAATGACCTGCTAAAAGGTATAGCATGATCTATTTGAACATATCCATCTTCGAATAGTCTTGAGTATTCTATAGGAAGTAGTGAATATGCACTCTTTCCATCTTGTTCATGATATAATCTCTTTTTTAGCATATCTACTGGTTTAGCTTTTATATTGAAATGTTCTTCTATATCCTTTTTTAGATTATCATTTATAGTTCTATTTTCTTTTTGTTTGTCTTCAATCTTTTTTCTTTCACTAAAGTTTTTTGTTAAATCTCTTGCCACTTCTATATGTATTTCATATGGAGAACCATATTTATCTATTACTGCATTTATTACCTTTCTAGTTTGTGCTATAGCTCTATACACTACAGGATTTCTAATATCATCTTTTGGAATGACAGGAAGCTTATATTTAGGATTTTCATCATCTGCTTTAAAATTATAACCAGCTTCTTTACATGCTTCATCGTACTTTCTTCCCTCTTCAAAATAAGGCAATATATTTTTCATTGCTTTATATGATAGGTGTCCAAACTTGCTGAAATTAACTTTTAATAGACCTTCGATTATATCATCTGAAAGTCCAAGTTTTTGCAATTCTTCTTTTATAGTCACATCTGTTTTGTTTAATGTTAAAACTTCTGCAATTTCATCTAATAAATCATGATTATTTAATATATCCTCATGTCCATTTAATGCAGATTTTAATTCATGATATCCAACTAGTTTAACGAATACAGCATCTTCAGTTTTCTTAACTATTTCTTCATATGATAATTTCTCATATGTACCATCTGCTTTTTTAACTGGTTTTATATAGTAGTATAATCCCGTAAATACAGCTTCATCTGGTAACTTTAATTCTTTTCTAATCTTACCGTACTTAACACCAGATTTCGTCTCATAAGCAAGCTTTATAAGTTTTTCTCTTTCTTCCATAGTTAAGTACCTTTTATCATCGCCTACCATATATGAAAGATTATTTATTTTTTGTAATAACATGAACCTTTCAAATGTATAACTATTTTTAGATGCTCTTGGCTCATCCTTTTCAAGTGTACATTTTCCAATCATCTTTTGCATAAGCTCTGATGTCATAAAAGGTTTTTGCCAATCAAATACTTCTAAAAATTCAGATTCGAAATTTTCACTTGCAAATTCGCTTCCAAAGCTTCTTTGCTTATCAAATAGGATTTTAATTTCTTCACGAAGCTCACTTCTATCTACACAGTTATTATAATCTCCTCTTTTGTTTCTTTTATTGTTTTGATACTTCTTATCTTTAGCAAACATTTCACCAACTGTTCTATATCCTTTTAACTCCATATAAATTTTGTTTGCCTTAATTGCTTTTGTAAGTTTTCCACTTTCAGATTTTTCATTCTCATCTTCTATCTTTCTATTCGACTTATATCCTCTTCTTTTTGCTATAGTTGTCAAAACTCTAGCCCATTCTTTTGCATTTAGTTTTCTATCTAATCCACATGCTCTTAATTTCCATGTATCTATATCATCACTTTTTAATTTATATAAATCAGAAATTTCATTTTTAGAAACTAAATTATATTTAATAAACAAGTCTTTTATCTTGTCCATTCTTACTCTTCTTCTTTTTAGTCTTCTTCTAAGTCCTCTTGCGATTCTTCTGTTTTCGTTTATTGCTCCACCATCTTTTGGTCTTTCTGCCGCTGGGAAAATTCTAACTCCTAAATCTTCAATTCTATTTTTTTCATCGTTTATAACTGCCCATCCGATAGATTTTATTCCTATATCTAATCCTAGTACATATCTTATTTCCATAAATGCTCCTTCCTAATATCATAAAAAAGAAGATGCCCCTTACTTAAAAAGTAAGGGGCTGTTTAAACTTCACATTTCATTGATCACTTACAATGAATTTATTATAGTAACCAATTACACTCTGATATGATATAATTTGTATTTTCATTTTATAATCATCTGTATAAAAAGTCAAGAAAAAAATCCCTTTCTTTTACTAATTATACCATACTACCTAGAGAAAACACAGTAAAACAATTCGACAAAATTCGACAATCGTGTTCTAAACTCCAATTTTTAGGACTAATCAAAAATAATTATTTCACCAATCTCATTGCTTCTTTAGCTATTATTTCCTCTTCGTTTGTTGCTATTACATACATCTTTATTCTTGACTCTGGAGCACTTATGATACCTTCGTATTGTTCATCATCTTTGTATGATGGATCAAGTACTATACCGTATTCTTCTAATCCTTCTACACATGCTCTTACTACATCTGGATTGTGCTCTCCTATTCCACCTTCAAATGTGATACAATCTACATGTCCTAAAACTGCCATGTATGCACCTATGTATTTTCTAACTCTATAGCATAAAATATCAAGTGCTAGTTTTGCTCTTTCGTTTCTTTCGTCTCTTAATTTTCTTAGGTCTCTTACATCACCTGTTTGACCAGAAACTGCAAGCAAACCTGATTTTTTATTTAATATTTGCAACATTTCATTTATTGTGATATTTTCTCTTTCCATTACAAATTCAAGTATTGCTGGGTCTAAATCGCCACTTCTTGTTCCCATTGCTAAACCTTCAAGTGGTGTGAATCCCATTGATGTATCTACACATTTTCCGTTTTTTACAGCTGTTATGCTTGAACCATTTCCTAAGTGACAAGATATCATATTAAGTTTGTCTTGTGGAATTTTAGTAAGTCTTGATGCTTCTTCTGTTACATATTGATGTGACATTCCGTGTGCACCATATCTTCTTATCCCATATTTATCATAATATTCTCTTGGGATAGCATACATATATGCTTTCTCTGGCATTGTTTGATGGAATGTTGTATCAAATACAAGTACTTCTGGTATACCAGGCATTGTTTTAAGACAAGCATCTATTCCTTGTAATGCAGCTGGGTTATGAAGTGGTGCATATGGTATTGATTTTTCTTTGAATGTTTTTAATACTTCATCTGTAACTAGTGTTGATTCTTTAAAGAATGGTCCACCATTTACTATTCTATGTCCGATTGCTGAAACTTCAGATAAGTCTTTTACTGCTCCAATCTCAGGATTTGTTAAATATCTTACTACATTTTCGAATGCTTCTACATGGTCTCTAAGTGGTAATTCTTCGATTACTTTCTTTCCATCTGGTCCTTTATATTCTATAAAAGGTGAACCGATTTCGCCCTCTCTAGCACCTATTCTATCGCATCTACCTTTTGCTAAGATTTTATCAGTATCTGTATCGATTAAC
This sequence comes from Clostridiales bacterium UBA4698, assembly GCA_002404755.1. GTDB lineage: Bacteria > Bacillota > Clostridia > TANB77 > UBA1234 > UBA1234. Next base: position 9,355 of record DHKI01000008.1, read on the forward strand.
TGATATTTTAATGATGAACTTCCACAGTTTACTACTAATATTTTCATTTTTTAATTCCTCCTAAATTACTGATTATTATATTATTCTTGTGCTTGTACAGCTGTAATAGCAACTACACCAACGATATCATCTGATTTGCATCCTCTGCTTAAATCATTAACTGGTTTTGCTATACCTTGTGTAACAGGCCCATAAGCTTCTGCCTTAGCAAGTCTCTCAACAAGTTTGTATCCAATATTACCAGCATTTAAATCTGGGAATATTAAAACATTTGCCTTGCCAGCAACTTTGCTATCTGGAGCTTTTTTGCTTCCTACAGATGGAACAATTGAAGCATCAGCTTGCATTTCTCCATCTACTAATAAATCTGGCATTTTTTCTTTAACTAGCTTCGTAGCATTTATAACTTTTGATGTCATATCTGTAAGTGGTGCACTTCCCATTGTTGAATATGAAAGCATAGATATTCTTGGCTCTTTTCCTGTAAGCTTTGTCCAACTTTTTGCCGAAGAAATAGCTATTTCAGATAGTTCTTCTTCATTTGGATTAACATTCAATCCGCAATCTGAGAATAAGAACATTCCCTCTTCACCAAGTTCACAGTTAGGAACATTCATGATAAAGAAAGATGAAACTAGTTTAACACCAGGTGCTGTTTTTAATATTTGAAGTGCTGGTCTTAATGTATCTGCTGTTGAACAAACACTACCTGCAACTAAACCATCAGCATCGCCTTGTTTAACCATCATTGTACCAAAATATATATTATGTTTTAATGTTTCATGAGCTTTTTCTAAAGTCATTCCTTTAGCTTTTCTAAGCTCATAAAAAGCATTTGCGTATTCTTCAAATTTTTCTGATTCAGTAGGATTTATAACCGTGATATCTGATATATCTATATTACCAGCAACGTTTTCTAACTCTTTTCTATCTCCTACTAAAACTACTTTTGCAAATCCCTCATCTGTAACTTTTCTAGCTGCTTCTAATACTCTAATGTCTGTACTTTCTGGAAGTACAATAGTCTTAATTGAATTTCTTGCTTTTTCTTTTATTGCATCAACAAAACTCATAAATAATGCATCTCCTTTTTTATATAATTCTCCTCGATTATATAACGAATTAGCTTTACATTCAAGGAAAAATTAAAGATTGGCCATGTGTATTTTTATAAGAGCACAAAGCCAATCTTTATACTATTTAACCATTACAATTATGAATAGTTACAAACGAAAGACCATCTGTATTGCAAAGCATACAGTTACTGTTGTTCACACCAGATAATGTTATAAAGTCATTCCCAACGCAAGACAAAACACCTGTTCTTTTAAAGCAAGTTCCGCATATATTAAACTCACATGTACATCTTCTTCCTATAAAGTTTCTTAAATTTCTTTGCAGATTATTAGAGGTTACATTAGCTCCAAGTGTTGCTGTGTTATTGTTTCCTTGATTGTTATTACATGAATTGTTGTTGCCATTACAATTGCATGAACATGTATTATTATTTGCACATCCATTGCAGTTACATATATTGTTGCAACCACATGAAGTAGAATTATTTCCTAATACATTTTCATTGCTGAATGTACCTAATACTGGCATATTTCCGTTTTCTATAAATAGACCTACACCATTTGAATTATTTGTCCCCATTAAGTTGTTGTTACTACAATTAGCACACATACCTATAATCCACCTCCTTTTCATAATATATTATTCAAAAAATATATAAACGAAACTTGTCTAGTGTATATTAGTAATATATAATACCCGTATTAGAGGTGATTACAATTAAACTAACATATACTGTTTTAAAAGAAGATGAGGGTAAAAAGGTTGGAAATATTCTAAGAGATAAGCTAAATGTTTCATCTAGATTACTCAATAAATTAAAAATGAATGGCAAAATTCTAGCAAATAGAACAAGTGTTTTTTCAAGCTATATTGTCCACTTAAATGATGAAATAGAAGTAAATATCGACTTTGAAGAAGAAGATAATATTCTTCCTGAGCAAATGGATTTAGAGATATTATATGAGGATGAATACTTTTTGGCAATAAATAAGCCGTTTGGAACAGTTGTTCATCCCTCTTCATATCATCCCAATAATACACTTGCAAATGGCGTTAAATATTATTTGAATAATAAAAAGAAAATCCGTGCAATCAATCGATTAGATAGAGATACTTCTGGTATCGTCTTATTTGCAAAAAATGAATATATCCAAGAATTGATGATAAAAGACAAAACTATCAATAAAGAATACTTCGCAATAGTGCTTGGCAAGTTAGAAGATACAAAAGGAATTATAAATGCTCCGATTGCCAGAAAAGATGGAAGTATAATGGAGCGAGAAATAAATGAAGAGGGACAAACTGCTATTACTCATTATGAAGTTGTTAAGTTTATAAAAGAAAAAGACCTCTCTCTCCTACACCTAAAATTAGAAACAGGTAGAACACATCAAATTCGCGTACATTTAGCTTATATCGGTCATTCTATTTTAGGCGACACATTATACGGCACAGAAACCAATCTTATAAATAGACAAGCATTACATGCGTATAAGATGACATTTAATCATCCAATCTTAAATTCTGAAATTGAAATAATAGCACCAATGCCGGATGATATGAATAAAATACTTATTTAAAAGTACGAAAAAAACTAGCCTTACAAGCTAGTTTTTTTTCATATACAAAGTAAATCTGTAAGCCGGGTTCTGTATTAGATAATCATTTATCTAGGACATATATTGCTATATGCCTCAAGCCGTACAATCAAAGGTCGACGAGCAGCCTTAATCCTTCGAAACGTTGCTCCAGGTGGGGTTTACATAGCTAGCATGTCTCCATGCTACTGGTAGGCTCTTACCCTGCCTTTCCATCCTTGCCAATAAAATTGGCGGTTTATTTCTGTTGCACTTTCCTTAGAGTTACCTCCACCAGCCGTTAGCTGGCACCTTGCTCTGTGGAGCCCGGACTTTCCTCTCGTGCCTCAAATGAGCACCAGCGATTATCTGACTTACTCCATCATCAATTTTAAAACCATTTTTGGGTTATGTCAAGAAATAATACTAATCAAGAGATAGCTTTCTCAACGACCATGTGCTTTTTATGAAAGATTTGAAGTTTTCAATTAGCAAGAACTACTTATGTTAAAAAAATAAAAAAGAGACTAGATATAAAATACATCTAATCTCCAAATAAAACGTTACAAATCTTTTCCGAGTTCTACTTTTTTCGCACAAAATTGACTTAAATAGCACTCGTCACATTTAGGGTTAGTGGGTCTACAATATTCTCTTCCTGTTACCCAAAATGGAAGAGTTAGCGAGCCGGGAAACTCATTGCAAATTTTTCTTGCTGTTGATGTAACATCTTTGATATCATCATTATTAGTAAGTCCCATTCTTAAAAAGATTCTTCTAATATGGACATCAAATGCAATATCAATGCAATACAAATTTTTTAGATTAACACCAAAGTCGCGAACAAGCAACAAGGCTCCCAGAGCTGCTTTTTTATGACTGATTCCCTTAAATTCTTCCAGATTTGCTATCACTTTTTCTGCATTCAAATCATTTCTCCAAATATTCTCAGCATCTGAATTATATTCTTTTACAATTTTATTGATTGCAAAGAAAATATACTCAGCCATTTTTCTTGGATAACGATGCAATGCAGGTTTTTCTTTTATGAGAGTTTCTAAAGACTCAACCGTTTCCTCTTTTATTATTCTACAAAAGTCGAAATGTCCTAATTTTTTTGAAAGATAATAAGGCAATCTCCATGCAACTTCTACTTTAACGGATTGGTCAGAAATTAATCCAACCAAAAAAGCATTCCAATCCGAAAGTAAAAATTCTTTTTCCTCTCTTTTTAAAATATTATCACTTAATATACTATTATCTTTGATAACTTCCTCAGCAACTTTTTGACATGTTGCGTTTAATTGTTCGTAGTATCTTTCCATTGTTTGTACCTCTACTTTCTAAATTCTATTGGCCAATTGCTTCCGAGGATTTCTTCCTGTTCCTTAGTAGTCAACGCCCACATTTTAGACTTATCATATTTAGGAACTTTAATGTCACCCCAATCAACAATTTTTACTGTTTTATTTGTATAAACAGTATTTAGCATATACAGCTCTGCCAAAGTGTTTTGGTCAAGTTTATTCAATTCAGCTTCTAGATTAGTGGAATCGATACACAACCAATACATATCAGACTTAGAAAGTAACGTAAGTCTATCTTTTAGATACCTAACATCATTGTCTTCAAAACTACGATACAAAAAATAGCTTAAAATGTTTTGTGGGGAAATCGGACACAATTTTTCTTTATACGCCTGTACTCTCGCCCAATCAATGTGTTTATAATTTGCGAAATTTGCCCCAATATAAACCGTTGAATGACTCTGAGCTTTATATGGAATTAACAGACTATCAAAAATATCATTTCTGAATTTTTCATCTGTCATTTTTTCCAACCATTCTTTCACTTCCAAATAATTCATTTCGATTTGTTCTTGTCCATAAATATTTGGAATGAAAGTAGCTTTCCTATTTTTGATTTGACTCCACAGAAAAATCTCAGCCATTATTCCTTCAGATAAAAGAGTATCTGTTTTTCCATATACCCATAATCTATCAGAAAAAATTGCAAGAGTCAAGCAGTCTGTCATCACATTAATTTTCTTTCCACCTAATGCTTCAGTAGAGATATAATACCCAAGGGCCATTTCTGGATTTAAAGCAATCATATTATGTTTCAACACTTGATTGCAAATGGCCAACATATGATGCATATCATCTCCATCAAAAGAGGTGTATACCACCTTCCGCAAAGGCTCTTCTTTGAATTCCTGAATTACTCGTCTAGTATCTGGTGTTAGCATGCTATGGATTTTGTCTTTAAACATCTTAATCACTCCTCAATTGTTGTTCTATTAGATTTTGAAATAAAAGACATGATTTTTCAGTATAATCATTAGTTATAACAATGTCGAACAATTCTCTATTGTTATAGAAAAATGCTAACTCATCATCAATTTCTTTCACTCTTTTGCTTAAATCGTCCAAATTCAGATTTCTCAGCTTTAGCTTTTTCTTGGTTTCTTCAACATTGTTTGGAATGACGTACACACTTAGAGTGTTGGGAAATTCTGTTTTAAACTCGTGCACATTTTTATAGAACAATTCTGTAATCAGATTCACTCCACAATCACATAATTTTATTTGTGATTCCTTATATGCATACCAATTTCCAAACACTTTGTTAACAGTGCGAAACTTATCCTGATTCATTTCTCTTTCAAATTCTTCTAATGAGTAGAAAAACTTGTCAATCCCATTTTTTTCTTTTTCTCTAGGTTTCCGCGTTGTTACGGAAATTAAAGATTGAAAATTGGACATATTACTTAAAATGTACGTTTTTAAATAAGACTTTCCGATTCCGGAAATTCCTGATAGAGTTACAATCTTCCCCTGTTGCATAAAAAATCTCCTTTCATAGCCCTAATAACTTTCACGTTTTCATATTTTTAAAAGATTTAATTAACAAAACTTTTTTTGACAATTATTCTAAACGACATTAGTATACAATATATTTCTGTTTTTTCAAGTATTATGTTGATTATTTTATTGACTATTTTTTTTGAAATGATATAATGAATGAAAAAAGATTGGAGTGAATGTAATGAAATTAATTTTGGCATCAAGTTCTAAAACAAGAAAAGATATTTTTGACATGATTGGCTGGAAATATGAGGTATTAACAAGTAATATCCCGGAACGTAGCAATGCTAGCGATCCAAAACAATATGTGATTGATTTATCAAAAGATAAAGCTAATTCAGTTGCATCACAAATCAAAGATAAAGCATTGATCATATCAGCTGATTCAATCATCTACATGGACAACAAGATATTTGAAAAACCAAAAAGTAAAGGAGAAGGATTTGAAAACATAAAGAAATTAAGTGGAAAAGTAAATTATGCTGTAACTGGGGTAACAATTAAGGATTTATATAAAGATAAAGAAATTTCTTTCACAGACACTACTGAAGTTTATTTTAAAAATATTTCTGAACAAGATATTTCTTGGTATGTCGAAAACGAAAAATATTTATTGAATAGAGCTGGTTACTCTATTGCTGGTAAAACGTCAATCTTTGTTGATAAGATAATAGGTGACTATTACAATATTTTAGGAATGCCAATTAGCAAATTATATTCTGAATTAAATAAATTAGGTTATTCTATTAGTGACTTTGAGATGAAATTATAATTTTTAAAATAGGCACATTTAATAATTATCCCCCAGTATAACTGGGAGATTTTCATGTCGGCCTATAAGGCCTTTTTGCTAGCAATCGCTCAAGCGATTCAATTTGACAGCTTCGCCACTTTCTTGTGAGTATCTGTTCCTCACTAACCCTTAAAAGGGTCTTTATATTCTTTTATTGTTATTTGATCTGTCATCATGTCTTCTTTTAATTGATTTTCCACATAATTTTGTACTGCTGACTTGTTATTTCCTACCGTACTCACATAATATCCTCCGCACCAAAATACTCTGTTGCCATATTTATATTTTAGATTTGCATGTCTATCAAATATTATTAATGTACTCTTTCCTTTTAAATATCCTACAAAAGAAGATATACTCATTTTTGGTGGTACACTTACATACATATGTATGTGGTCTGGGCATGCCTCTGCTGCCAATATTTCTACATCTTTTCTTCTACATAACTCCCTTAATATCATTCCTATTTCTCTTTTTAATACGCCATATATTTCTTTTCTTCTAAACTTCGGTGCAAATACTATATGATATTTGCATTCCCATGTTGTGTGTGCTAAACTAT
>DHKI01000022.1 GCA_002404755.1 Clostridiales bacterium UBA4698
AATTCCCTCCACTTACTCGACAATTAATTGGAGGAAAGATATGAGATATTTCAGTCTTTTAGATAGATTTTTGAGTCGCAGGTCTAGCAGAAGTGAGAATCTTCTCCGTGGCTTTCGTAGTTTGGGTAGTCTTCTTGATAGTAGAACTGTAATGGAAGATTATCTGAAAGGAAATGATGTGGATGATATGCGTAGCGATTGGGTCGCCGTAGGTAATGATTTGCGCTCGGCAATAGTTTATCTAAAATAGAAAAACATTCGAGCTAGATGGCATCTTCTATAAATTTATGTGTGCTTTAAATTTTTAAGTTGCTTAAATTAAAATTAGTATTATGAATGAGATAAATCTGAATATGGTTGGCGGTTTGTCGTTTACAGTACAAAATATTATAAATGAAAATAATTATTCGACTCTTATTTTAAGAGTTAAGAATGTGGGGAGTAGTGATGGAATAGTAATGCTTGATAAAAGTAATGTGTTAAATAGGTATATTTCTGTAGAAAAAGGCATACTTCCTTTCCATTTAGTTGAACCTGATGGTGTTTCTTATTATGATGGTGGTTATCCAATACCAAAAGATTCTTTCTTGGATATACGAATATTGTTTAAAATAACAGGACTTAAGGCTCTTGATGGTGATCGTTTTGAAATTATATTTATTGATAATGTGCATTTTAATTTTCAGTACGAACATAATGGATGGTTTGTTGAGAATGTCGAAAATTTGAAAGAGAAGCAACTCCAAAATTTGAAAAGGTTAGATTCTGTCGTCGAACGTTTTGAGGCATTAGAGGAAAAGTTAGGTATTGTGTTGCAAAATATATCTGTTAATATTGATGCCAAACAAGAGTTGACAGTATTCTGTGAAATGATGTCTCTAAATGGATTAAATTTACAATATGATGTAAAATTACTGATTATTTATTATTCTATTGAAGGTAAAATCATCAATATGGATGAGGAAACTATTTATTCTGAAAGTTTTGTAGGATTCCAAATTGTAAAATTTACGGTATCTCTTCCTTTTCCAATAGACAATTTGGGTAAAATTCGTATAGTACCACAAAAGTATTAGAGTATGATTGAAAATTTAAGAAAGAAGCTTATAGATGAGGCTATGCAGTCTCCTTCATTGTTTGCGGATTTGGCTGGATTGGAAACATATATATCAGAGAGCTACATTAATCGTTCTTTTATAGAACTGTTACAAAATGCAGATGATGCAAAAGCTTTGCGCTTTTATGTGGAGCAATATGACGATGCTCTTATTGTAGCAAATGACGGTCGTCCTTTTGAATTACGTGATGTTGAAAGTTTATGTAGAAGTGCAGCTTCTGGAAAACAAAGAGGCTCAACTATAGGTTATAGAGGAATCGGATTCAAATCTGTTGTTAATATAGCTAATGAAGTAAGTCTAATAAGTGGTGAATTTGCAATTACTTATTCTCGCGAATTGACTAGGAAAATTATGCCAAAGGCTTTAAAGGTGCCTTTGGTTAGAATTCCACACCCTTTAAAGAATGATATTTATGTAAAGTATGGAAAAAAAATAACGTGGTTATTGGAGCATGGTTATACTACATTGTTTATTTTAACAGGTATAAATAGAGATTTGGTTCAGGATGATTTTGCGAAATTAAGTACTACTTCATTTTTGTTTTTGAATAATGTACAAAAGTTAGCCTTGTATATCCCCAAAAATGAAGATGAATTAGTTGAAATAAAGAAGGTTGCATCACAAATAAAAGATTTTGTAAATGTATTTGTACAAGTGTCTGACAAAAAATATCAGTGGTGTGTATGGACGAATAACGCTTGTTCTATAGCTTTTGAAATAAGAAGCGAAATTGTGCGAATTCCTCAAAATAATGCTATAATTCACGCTTTTTTGCCTACGGAGGATATCAGTGGTTTGGGAGTGCTTTTAAATGGGGATTTTAGTACAGATCCTTCAAGAAGGCACTTGATTGTTGATGAGTCTACGAAATTATGTATTATGAATTTGGCAGATATGTATTCTCATTTGCTAAAGGAATGTCTTTTGGGTACAACAAAACAGGCCGTGAAGTTAGTTGCAGCTTTGGTACCTTATGTAGATTTGCGTTTAGTTAATTTAGGTGGAAATGCTTTTCTAAGAGAATTTGCGCCTGCATTAAAAAAGTGTCTTGGAGAATTGAAAATTACTCAAAAAAAAATATGTCCGTCTTGGTTTAATTACACTGATTTTCAAAAGCTTTTTGTTAAAAATGACAATGATGTGTTTAATGCTGAGTGCATAGAAAATGAAGGGCTAATTTCTTTGTTAAAATTCATAGGCTGTGTCCCTGCAAGTTTAGAATCTATACTATTGTGTTTGAATACTTCGGAAGAACTGTCTGTTAATGGGTATGCTCAAATATTCTCTATGATAGTCAAGCGCACTTTACTTAATCAGTCTCTACCAGATATTAATGATTATAAATTGATTATTGCTGGTGGACAAAGAATGTCAATTAGGCAGTTGCGCCATAAGGCACTTCCTATGGATAGTTCTTATGCTCAGTTGTTATATGATAATGGATTGACTTCTGTTGAACTTGAGGCGTTTCTGAAGAGATTGGGTTTACCTGTAATTGATAAAAATATAGATAAAAAGGCTTGTCTGCAATGGTATAATACGTTAGGATCCTCCCAAAATGATTCTAATTTAGGAATGAAAAAATGGAGAACAGTAGAGGAAAATGCATTAACTGCTTTAAATCGAGTTGGTTTTAATCTTCATGATGTTACAAAGCAAAATGTCGGTTATGACTTGGAGGGTACAGACCCTAACGGTAACCTTGTTTTCATAGAGGTCAAATCTATAGATTTTGTGGGTCAGAATTTTAGAATGACTAATAATGAATATGCTGTTGCTCAATACAGAAAAGAAAAATATTTGTTAGCAATAGTTTTACAGGCAGGAGACACTATAAAAATAAATATTATCAAAAATCCAGTGAATACGCTTCAAATGGAACGTCAATGTATTCAATGGGTTTGGGAATGTTCTTCTTATAGTTTTAATCCTCTGATAATGTCGGTATAAAGAATATGAATGAACTAGATCTTTTTAATGACGTATTTTTGAATTATAATATTGGCATTGATGATATAAATAATGCCAATATCTTAGAGTTGTGGAATAATGTTAAATCTTTGAATATTAAAGATGTCAGATTCTTTTTCTTTAAACTATTTGTGTGTTATAGAGAACAACAATATGAGAAAGTGTGGCAATTAATCCGTGAGGATGATGAGTACATTAATAGACAGACCATTGATACTCTCTCAAAATGTATAATTCATCGAAATGGTGTCATTATAGAAATAAATACTAGACCGTATATTTCTAATCTGTATTTTTATGCAGCAGAAGCTTGTGCAAGAATTCATAAAAAAGATAGTGAGATATTTTATCAAAAATATCAATTTTGGAAATGTCAAACATCAAAACCAGAAAAATTGAAAGAAAAAGAGTATGCTATAGTTTATTCTTTTCGCAAATTTAGCGAATTTTCTCTTTCTGACTTAATTGATTCTCAGATTACATGTTGCTCGCCATCACGTATGAATGACCCTTTGGATAGTTTGGTATATATATGGGCATCAGAGGAAAATATGTATAGAATATGTAAGGAAAAAGAACATATAAAACCATATTTAAAATCGTTTAGTGGTTATAGAATACGTTGTTTTTCTGCAAATAAAAATTTTTCAAAAGATGATAGAATTTAAAAAAAAATCCTAATGTGGTCTCATTACGCAGATGAGCATAGAGGCTTTTGTATAAGATACAGACTTTCTGACCGTTTTATAAAATATGCATCTTTGGAAGATAATAATTTTTGCGCATTGAAGCCTGTTTCTTATAAGAATGATGTTGTAATAGGAGATAAGTCAACTATAAACACAAAACTTGCATTTGAAACAAAAGCTAAATGTTGGGAGTATGAACATGAAGTACGATTGATAGATTATAATCCTAAGATTGGTGATTATGTATCTATTGATTTAGATAGTGATTCTGTAATTGAAGAAATTATATTTGGTTGTAGATGTTCAAATAAGGTAATGAAGACTATAATAAATGTTTCTCGTAAACTACCATATGGTAAGAATATTATATTTAGTAAAATGAAAATAGATATAAAGGAAAGTGTTTTTAATTTGTTAAAAGAGAATGTTGTATTTGAGGACTATGTTTCTCAGGCAATTAGTGATGAAAAATAAATCTATAGGTATGAGCGAGAATTTAATTTTGGACGTTGTATTATTAGAAATAAAGTTATGACATCAGAAGAATTATATAAGATGAT
>DHKI01000030.1:0-42927 GCA_002404755.1 Clostridiales bacterium UBA4698
TCCTTGACGTCTTCCTTGCTGTCGGTGCCATTGCTGTCGTACTTGATGTCGTCCGAGCTGTCCGGGGTGCTGCCGTCCTTGCTAATGTCGTACTTGATGTCCTCCTCGCCGTCATTCTCATTGCCGTCGTACTTGATGTCCTCCTCGCCGTCATTCTCATTGCCGTCGTACTTGATGTCATCCTTGACGTCTCCAGTGATATCAGTATCGGTTCCGCTCGTGTCGCTAATCGCACCCTGATCCAGACGCTCCTGGCTATTTTCCGGCTTATTACCTTTAGCAGGCTCGCCTTCGTTCGGGTCCGACGGATTATTATTCGGATAATTCGGGTTGTTCGGGTCGTCATTGTTTACATAAATGTAGACAGGAACAAGCTCTTTGATAATAACAGGCTCCGGCTCCTTGCAAGTGCACTCCTCGTAGAGCTCACCGCAACGGCCACAGTATTTTTTCTCTACAACCACAACCTCAACATCGGGGCAAGTGCATTCGCTGTAAAGTTTCTTGCACCTTCCACAAATTTCGATTACCTTAGTAACCTCACGATCGCGGTAAACAATCTTCTCTACCTCGACTTTCGTCTCGACACGCTCAATGACCTTTTCCGGCTCCGGCTTCTTAATCTCGGGGTTAGCCTCGAAATCACCAGCATATAAAGCGAAACGATATGAACCATCATCGGCAGTTGTAACAACCGCACAACTTTTAATCAGTTCGTAATAATTGTATCCCAGTCCACCGTTCTTCGTTTTGGACGTAAGGCTCTGCGGGAAACGAACAGACTCAAACTTTGTGAATAACCCACCATTCGCATAATTGTAACACCCAAAGTTTGCAACAAATGCCGTCTTACCTTCGTCGGCAGTTAATGCAATCTCGTATGCCTGAATCATCGGAAGGTCAAACATCTCATTCAAATGTTCATCGCCACTCATATCGTCGTAAACTTTGATATGCTCACCAAATGCACTTCTCATCGCATATCCATCTCTCGAATGAACGATAGCTCCGACACCATCTGGATAATTCAGGAAGTCGTCCACATGAACCCAGATTTTGCCGTTTTTCTCACGAATCGGATGAACAGCATTAAGCTGCTCCTGAAGGTCATTTGCGAGTTTCTCAAGACGCTCCTTCTCAGCCTTCTCAACGACCTGCTTAACCTGACTTGCGTCAAGCTCTGCAGAGAGCTGCTCATTCGCTGCCTTAGCGTCGCTAAGTGCTTTCTTAATCTGAGCGAGCTCCTCATCAGAGGACGAAGTCTCCGTGTTAGCGAGCATGCTCGAGGTCCAAAGACCATTCGTAGCTCCTAATGTGAAGTTGTTGCTGCCGAGATTGCTGTTCCGGTTACCGATTGAGGTGTTAGTCTCCGTAGCCTTGTTGTCGATTTCTTCAATGTCGGTCCCATCGTCCTGGTTTTTTGCCTCTGCAATGCCCGCAAATGTTGCGAAGACGAGCACGAAAACCAACACTAACGAGATGATGATGTTTCCCAGATTGTCTCTGAACTTTTTCATGATGTTTTCTCCTTTTTATAATTTTTTTATTAATAATAATTTTGCACCTAATATGCTTTCGCACCAAAATATTGGAATACGATACAAAAACATATTAAATTACAGTTATATTCTACCACAACTTATGTAAATTTGCAACTGTATTTAGTATAATTTCGCTTTATATCTATGTTTTGCACGTTTTGGAAGTTTTTACAAGCCTTTATTTAGCCTAATATCGCACTTTTTAAAACTTTTTTGCTTGAATCTTATACATTTTAACAATATAATTATTTATATAGCCCGTTGTTTGGATAATGTAAATTGACTTATAAAAAGCAAAAACACTATCTAAAATAAGTAGCGGAGTACATTGTACTCCATCTAGAAAGGAAGGTTTTTATGATAATTTTACACTTTGCACTTAAAAATGAATGGGATTCTGAATCTTTGGATGGTTCTTATGGCATAAATTGTATTGCTAGAAACGGCTCTATTCCTTGCTACAATGTAAATGATATTAAAAATGCTAAAATCTCATTATCTACCTTAAAAGATTATATTATTCTTTGCATTGATACTGATAAACTAAACAACACAATTAAAAATGAGAACGTGCCAATTTCAAATACTATAGTTCCTTGTATTTATGGAAATATTCCATCTGAAGCTGTCGTAGAAATACTTCCATATACATTTGATAACAATGATATTTTTGTTCCATCTGATGAATTGCTTGACTTTGAAATAATAAACGAGGTGTGTTCAAAATTAAACATTCAATATCAATCAAAGAAATATTTTCATGATGGCACAACAAGTAGAATTATTCTTTTAAATAACGAATTTATAATAAAAATGGCTGAAAAGGAGCAACTGAAAGCTGAAGCCACATTTGCTAACTACTATTCAAATGTTCCAACTCTTCAAAAAATCGCTTATGCAGATTCAGAATATAAATTCTTGGTATACAACTTCATTCCAGGCGATGTTATGCATACTGTAACTGATTTTGAAGATTTGGCAAGAAGTATTAAAGTAATAGTTGCTGCTTATAAGAATTTTTCGAGTGACTTTTTTGGGTATGTTGATGCTCCAGTAAATTCATGGACACAATTCTTAAAAAATGAGGTAGAACATTCTGCTGAATACTTTAGCGAATCAAAGAACTTGTTACATACTGTATATGATGCAATTGAAGAGTTAAACAAATATCCATTTAATAAAAAGCTTATTCATGGTGATTTCGGCACACACAACTTTATCAAAAGAAATGAAAAATTTATATCTGCGATTGACCCAACTCCTGTAGTTGGAGATGCAACATACGATTTATTATACGCACTTGTAAGTAATGTAGACTTGCTACCATTCTTGTCTATGAATTATTTGATAAGTTATATAAAAGAGCCAAAAACAAAAATTGAAGCTTTACTAAAAGTTGTTCTATTTTGTAGAATTTGCAAATGTGTCAAATATAACAAAGAAGCCTTAGATACTTATCTTGACTTTTGGTACAATTTATTTAAATAATATAAAAACAATTCAATGATTTTACACTTTAATCTTAAAGCAAAACTCAAACTTTAAATATGAATTTACACTTAAATAATAGAAAGGATTTTAAAATGAAACAAAGATTTATTGAACTATTAAAAGCAACAAACAGACCATGTATTGATAACTTATTAGATTTTTTAGATAGAACTGATTTTTATACCGCACCTGCCAGTACAAAATTCCACAACTCTTTCGAAGGTGGTCTTTTAAAACATAGCTTAAATGTTTATGATGCTCTAAAAGACTTAACAAAAGGTGCGTGGAGTGATGATACAATAGCAATCGTTGCACTACTACATGATATTTGCAAAGTTAATCAATATAAGGTTGATTACAGAAACAAGAAAAATGATGAAGGAATTTGGGTAAAAGAACCATATTATACAACCGATGATTTAATGCCTCTTGGACATGGCGAAAAATCCGTTATGATTATTTCTGAATTCATAAAATTAACTAAAGAAGAATTATATGCAATTCGTTGGCACATGGGTGGTTATGAACCTAAGGAAAATTACTCTTATATTGCAAAAGCATATGAGAAATATCCACTTGCAGTATATACCCACATGGCCGATTTAATGGCAACATATATTACAGAAGTAAGATAGTTAGTTAGCTAAATATTTTTATAATACAAAACACTAATACGAGAATTTAAACTTTTATTTCTCATATTAGTGTTTTAAATTTTTGCAAATCACATTATATTTTTTGTACTCAAGTTATCTATACATTTATCTTTAATATTAAAATCTAAATCACGCCTTTTATATTGCCAAAGTTCCTCCCGGTATATCAAGTATCATAAATATTTTTTCTTCTTTTCCATTTTCAACATTTACATATACTATAAAATTATTCTCGCCTATTTTCCCTTTGAACTCATACGTTGTGAGTTCTGTTTGAAAATCTGTTGGGATTATTGCTTTTCCTTCAGATAATATTTCTAATTTAGGATTTAGTTTAGCTTTTGCTTCTTCCATCGTTATTTTAGGTTCTGCAATTTTTCTTTCTCTATGAGAATTCAAGTAACTCTTCGCCTCAATTCCAACAACTGAGCCATCATCTAATGCAACTTTTACCTTAACTAAGTCTGTATAACAAATCACTCCATCTTGAACATAAGCATAATTAATTGTAAGCATTCCATTTTCATTTGTAAAATAAGATTCTTTCATATTATTAAAACCATGCTCTTCTAAAAACTTCAGTGCAATTTTATTTGCTTCTTCCTTATTTATTTTTTCCTCACCGATTGCTTTAGGATAATTAATCCAATAAACTCTTCCATCTCTTTCAGTTATATTTATATAGTACATTTCATCATTGTTTAAAGTTACGTCAAAGCTATGTGAGCGAATATTTCCATCTACTATTCCATTATATTTTATATTTTTAATTTTATCTTTTGGTACATATTGATATATAACTTCTTGTGCCATTTTCTCACTATAAATTGTATTTCCAAGACCTAATACTTCTGGACTTGTCATGTGCTCAGAAAAAGGTCCATCGTATATTAGACCCTCATAATCTTGCATATCTTCTTCTATCTTTCCAAAACTATCTTTTGAAATATTTGAAACTTCTTGTGCAAAAATTGTTTCATCATCTTTTCTTGTCAACTCTCCCCACGACAAGCTATTACTAGTCATATCTTGCATTAGCTTGCTAAGAGTCTGATTTAAGGTTTTGCACTTTACATACATATTTTCTAAATTATCTAAGTCTGATTGTGCAAGTTCTTTATTTTCTATAGTTTTCTTAGATAACGAATATGAATAATCACTTAATTGATTGAAGTATTTTTCTGCGTTTTCTATTGTCGTATGTTTAAGTGGAATTTGTGACAAACAAGCTTGAGCTAAATCCGCCTTTCTCCATATTTCTGTCAACGTTTTTGCAGAATATTCTGGCGAACTGGATATTTGTGCTTTTGCAAGTAGTGTTTCGACGTTATCAGCATACTCAACTAATTCATAAAATGCTCTTTCATAAGAGTTATTAATTGTTTGAGTTAACGTTCTATTTTGCAAATTAAAATATATGGAAATAGCAAACAATATTATAACTAAAACCATTGCCATTCTATGCCCTGTAACTCGATTTATTTTTCTATTAAAAAACTTATTCATAAAAAACCTCTTTCATAGCAAATTATTATTTACTTATATTTTTATCCAAATATAGAATAATATTCACTAATATGTTAAAATAATTAACAAAGAAAGGAATGATGCACATATGAAAAATAAAAAAATAATGATATTATATGCTTCAATTGGCGGAGGACATTATAAAGCAGCTGATGCAATAAAAAACTACATAAATGAACATTATCCAAATCACAAAGTTGAAATGCTAGATGCATTAAAATATACAAATAAAGTTGTAGATAAAATAGTAATAGCTTCATATGTAAACATGGCGAGATATTCTCCAAAATTTTGGGGAGATTTATATAGTTTCAGCGAAAAACAATATTCAACAGTTACATTTAGTAATGCTGTTCAAAGATTATTATCTATAAAGTTATTTACACTATTCGAAAAAGAAAAACCAGATATCGTAATATCTACGCATCCTTTCATAACTGAAATGGTTGCAACACTTAAGAAGAGAAATAAGATATCTGTAAATCTAAATGTTATAATAACAGACTACGCATCACATAAATTCTGGGAACTAAAACCAGAATGCGTTAATAGGTACTTTGTTGCAAATGAAGAGATGAAATACGGATTAATTAATAACAACATCGCAGAAAACAAAATATTCGTAACTGGTATCCCTGTTGGGCCAGCATTTCTAAAGAAATACGATAAAAAAGAAATCTATAATCAATTCGGACTTGATGAAAATAAAAGAACAGTGCTTATTTTCGGTGGTGGCGAATATGGATTGTCTAATGTCAAATTGTTTTTGACCGGTCTTCTTGCTACAAAAGAAGATATTCAAATAGTTGCAATTGCAGGCAAAAGCAAAAAGATACAAAACATGTTCAAGAATACTACCGCTAATTCAAACAAAAAAGTTGTTATCTTAGGTTACACAGACAAAGTGCCTGAACTTATGAATATTGCTGACTTCGTAATTTCTAAACCAGGTGGTCTCACAACAACGGAAATTTTAGTTAGCAACGTTCCGTTTATTATAATAAACCCTATCCCTGGACAAGAAGAAGAAAATGCAAGGTTTTTATTAAATAACGGAGCCGCTGTTAGACTTTTCGATGCCGAGAAAACAACTCCATTCCTAAATAGATTATTTGTCGACGACAAAAGAATTGAATGCATGAAAGAAATGCAAAGAAACATTGCAAAACCAAATTCAACAAAAGACATTGTTGAAAGAATTTTAAAATAAATTATTAAGTATTTTTTATTAAAATAACGGTTGATGTTTAAAGTTATATATAATATTTTTCAGTTATATATAATTCCAAACATCAACCGTTTTTATCTTTATTCTTCTAAAATACATTCTAATTTTATCTTGACTTTTTCTTCAAACATTTTATAGAACACATCTGTAAATATTGCCGTCACTAGAGAAACAATATTGCCGAAATTTTTGAATTTGCATGATATATAGTATAAGTTATCGCCTACTAGTTTAGCTCTTATATTATTGGCATATAATTCGTTTAAAACGAGTGTCTCTAAATCTTCGTTATAAATTTCTGTTAGTAGCTCATCTTCTTTTCTTCCAAACTTAATTGCAATTCTTCCTAATGGCGATAAAACATATTGTTTATTTTCAAATTTAGATTTCGCTTTTAAAACTAACTCCTGCATTATTTCATCTAAACTCAAATATGATATTTTTATTTCAGACTCATTATCAATGCCAGCTTCTAAACTCTCATAGTAGCTGTTTTCGTTTATCATTTTGCACATCTTAACCAAGTTAAACTTCTTAATATATTCCTTTAAATATTTTCCAAATTCATATATAAAATTTCCTATGATAACATTATTAAGCTCATTGTCATCTTCAACTAATTTTTGATTAGTATATTTTTCAATATAATAATTAGTGCTTCCAACATTAACATTGTTAGTCAAAATTTTTATATAAATCGGAATGTCGTATATATTTCTTATGTCTATATTTTTCTCATTGCACCATTTAAAAAACTGAAATGAATTTAAAGAAAATTTAACTGGTTTTGCTTTAGAAATAAGGTCTGCAATAAGATTCAAACTCACCTTATTAATCCTAATAACATAAGTCTTTTTTTCATCCGAAGTTATATAAATTCTCGAAAATTTTTCGTTCACGCACAAGCTTACATATTCACTTTTCTCAATATTTTTCACTTGCTCTTCAAAGTCTTGGTCATCATTTATATAAATAACTTCATTATCTGCTTTTATATCAAATTTTAAGTTTATAAACTCTTTCAAAAAAATCTCATACTCATCCGGATTTTCTATTGCTTCAAATTCCCTTTCTATTGTTTTTGTGCCACTCAGTTTTCCAGACAAAAAAGCAACTTTATTTTCTACCATATTTTCCTCCAACTATGCCTAATATACTAGTAATGGGACGATTATTATTTCGCCCCATCACTCATTTGTAAAATCTATTTTTTCTTTTTCTCTACAGGGTCACCCATAAAGTGATCATTTGCTATCTTTTCTCTTGCTTTCTTTCTAGCTTCAATGTATTCGTTAGCAGATGTAAAGAAGTCTCTCTCTTCATTAATCTTTTTATATGTATTTGCCCTATCATTTTCAGATTTTTGAAGAAAATGAATTGCATAATGATCTAACAAGCTTGTACTACTCTCTCCGCCTTTATTAAATGGATTTAAGTCTTCCAAAAGTGAATTCCATGCCATTATTTCTTGTGCATATAATTCATCTTTTGTATATCCATCATATGTTTTTGTTTCAGTATCAAGATGATTTTCAAGTATATCAACTTTTCTGTTTGCTAAAATATCAAGTGCAACTTGCGAACCTGCTTCACTAACAGCCTTCTTTCTTGCCTCAAACACACTGTCTATCATTTGATTCATTTCAGCTTCGTTGTCCATATCTTTTATTATTTCGTGAGAAGAAAGTTCATCATCATAGAAACCTTCACGAGGATTTTCCTCATACTCATTAACAATATTTTTTGCCAACTCTTCTACTGAATTTTGTTCTTCTTCTGTTACAGGATTATTTGCACATTCTTCTGTTATCATTTTTGAATACTCTTCTAAAGTAAATTCTTTCGAATCTTCATATGCCAATGAGTCTACCAAGTTTTTGTTTTGTTCATTATCATTAGCGTGTGCATTAACTCTTTCTAGTGCTTGCATTACTTCTTCACTAGAATATCCTCCAACGTTTCTATGACTCAATATAAACATATCTGTTGCAAACTCTTCGAATTTTTCTTTTTCATCTTCTGACATATTTGCATACTCTTCCTCATATGTCTCACCAAGAGAATTAATAAATTTATCAAGCCTTTCTTTATCATTTGTTCTTTGTTTCAATATGTTCTTAGAAACAACATGTGATAATGTATCGATATCCAAATCCTCGTCATATAAGTCATCAACAAGTTGCCTTGCATACTCGTTATCATCACCATGAGTTCTAATTTCATTCAATGCTTCTAATATCTCTTTTTGTGAATAATTACCTCCACTTCTTTGTTTCAATATGTAAAGACTCTTAGCAAGATTTTTCAACTCTGACTTTTGATTGTCATCAAGTGGAGAATCATCATCTATGTACATATTAGCCACATTATCCGCATATTTGTCTACTTTCTTATCTTCATTTGAATGTCTATTTCCATACTTTGCACGTTCCTCTTCTTTATTGATTGCATCAATAGTCTTTTGTACTTCGTTGCCTAAACCTGCCTTAGAAAGATTGCTTGTTGCACCGTGAAGTTTTTCTGTAAAATATACATTCGTCCTTTGTTTAATTTTTTCTGCATTCTCTGTTGGAAATATCATTGCCATTCTTGCAGTTATTTCTTTTTCAACATCAACAGAATTTCGTCCTGCAGCCGTCATTCTATTATATAACAAATCCAATTCTGCCATACCTTGGAATTGACTAACAGAAATATTTGAAGCTCTAAATGCTTCATTTTCTGGATCTTCAACAGCAAGTTTCTTAAGGAAAGCCTCTGCCGCTGCCAATTCTTCTAAGCTATGTGTTTTAGGATTATTCATAGTTGCCACAGCATTAAATGCTTCCATTTTCTTTCTATATGATTGAAGTTCATTAGGTGATGCATTGCTAGGTGGTGGTGTCGGTGCATTAGGTAATCTTGCACCTGCATTTGGAGCCTCAGTTTTTTGAGCTCTTTCATCAAAGTGAGCACGTTTTTTCATTATACCAGCTATATTTCCTATACCTCTTGCAAATTTTCTTGGCATTGCCTTTTCTCCAAAAGTATGTTTACCTAAGAATTGTGCACCAGTTTCAACTGCTTTAATTTTTGCATATGTTGATGCCGCACTACCTGCCAATGACTTCATTGTTCCAGCCTTTGATTCTTGTCCAAATATCTTTCTGATTATTTCTTCACCTTTAAATAAAAAAGTGATACCAACTATTACAAGAATAAAATCATAGTCCATACCAGATGCACCTGATGCACTAGTTGCAACAATTTGATTTCCTGTTCTTGGTCCATTTGTTCCAAGCATTCCTGCCGATGCATAAACTGTTGTACAAACAAACACATACACAATTGCATGGAAGGTTTGTACAAAAACATTTATCATGTATTCTTTTATCCATGTGTTTAGTGCCTGTGACTTTCCATCTGCAATCTTATCAAATGCATAAGACAATGCAACTAATGGGAAAATCACTATCAAATACGCTATGACAAACAGCCTTTTATAATAATGAAAAATAAGCACTAAAAGTTGCCATGTTGCGATTAAAAATGCAAAAGCCAAAGTGATTTTTTCTGTTTGATAAGCTGCAAAACCAAGTTGCGACATATAATCGTCGCCGTTACTCCAATCAATCTCATCATCTATTGATGTTTTATCGTAAATATTAGAATCATCTATTAATGGTGCCGCTACTATTGAGGTAAATCCTTTATTAGCATCTATTGTTTTTACCATTGCCTCATTAATTTTTATAATATACTTCATTGCGTATGGGAACAACAATAATATACCAATTCCGACAACCCAGTTCATAAATAATTCTTTATAGTTTGCTTTCTTTTCTGCTGTAGCACCTAATACGATTCTAATACCCATATACACAAGTATTGCCATATACCCCATAAGTGCTATTTTTTGAAATATTCCATACCACTTATTTACTACATCATTAAGACCGCCGACATTATTGTTTCCATATATAAGTGATGATGCCATGTCAGCACCGACTTCTGCTTTCGAATCAAAATACGAAATATTTGTCTCTGCATACTTATTAAATACTAAATCATCTATTGTAATCGTCTTTCCTAATGCTGTAGATATTAAAAAGTGTAATCCATTCGCCAAACTATATAGCAAATTAGAAACCATAGCCTCAATATCTTCAAGAAAACCTTCTTTTACTTCTTCAAGCACTAAGTATCTTGGAACTTTATACACCGTTCCCTTAACTAAATAAACTTGCTCAGAAAATTGATTTGAAAAGGCACCACTTATCGTCAGATTTAACTTTCTTCTTTTAGAAGGATAATTCTTATTTCCATCTTTGTCCAAATAATATATGTATAGTGCTGATCTAAGACCAGTTTCATCTGTGAATTTATTATATGCCTCATTAATTATTTCATCCACACCATTACTGATAGCATCCTTGGTAGCAAATGTCGTGTACCAACATGTTCTTGTCGGTTCATAATCAACTAACGTTAATGCATTAATAACATCTCCCGCTTTTGTGCCATCAAACGTATCTCTCACAAGTTGTAAAAGTCTCTCATTTCCGGGAATTCTTGTCACAACCAAATTAAGTCCAAATAATAACGCATCCACAACTACCTCTGAGGCCGTCTTTTCTTCAGCTGCATATACAGTATTATAAGTTGATTTATATGATGTTATAGGAGGAACCGCTACTTCAAAAAGTGTTATCATTACCATAAGAATAACTAATATCCTGCCTAAAAACTTTTTCATAACCATTCCTCCTTTCTTACATATTACTTGTTGAATTATTAGACATTCTTGCTCTTCTCTCGGCAAAAGATTCACCTTCAAGTCTTGTTTTGTCTGCTAAGTCCGCCAATCTTTGTCTATAATTTTTAGTCGATTCCGCTTCAAATTCTGGAGTACTTTCACTTGCAGTTGAAGGTTTCTTTCGCTTTTCTTTAATAAAATCAGCAACACGTTTTGTAGCTTTATCCCTTAAATCAATTGCACCTTGAACCGTATCGCCTGCCAATTCAGAACCTATTGCATAACTACCAAGTACTTTCTCGGGGAAATTAGCAACAACATCTTTTTTACTATCATTAGACATACCTAGTACAACTCCTCCAATTGCTGCTCCTCCAAGTGTCGATGCAATTGCATGTGCGGCAGAGTCTATAGTAGTAACAGCCGTTCCACGAACTTCTTTGTTTTTTTCTTTTTTCAAGTCTGCATACTCATTGTCTAAATTGTTAATTTTTTCTTCGTATTTACTTCTTTCTATTGCCTCTCTATATCTTTGTTGTTCAACAGATGAAGTAATTTGAGAATCATCATTTTCATTACTCTTAAGATATTTTACATTAACTCCTTCTCTTAAATCATTCACATTATAATTTAATCTACTTCTTATAAAATCAGACATCGTATTTTCTTTTAAATACTTCTTGCATTCTTCTATAATAGCACTATCATTGTTTACTGAATCCGGATTGTTAAGTATCTTAACTCTTAGCATCATTTCATATGATTCTGGACTGCATCCTGCATAATCCTCCATTATTTTAGCAAATTTCTTTTCTTCATCAGTACCATTTCTATACTTGTCAACTAGTTTCTCTAACTCTTTTGCATTAGCTAGCAACTCTCTTGCTGTATATTCTCCAGAACCTGCACTCTTCTTCATCTCTGTAATTTCTTTTAGTCTTAGCATATCATCTTGCAACTTGTTAATATCGCAATTTGCATCTTTGATAGCTTGTGTTACATCCTTATGTCCAATAGATTTTTCGTCTTTATATTCTTCTGCCAATTTCTTTATTGTCTCTGTTTCCATTATTATTTCATCTATTGAGTGTTTTCCTGATGCCATATCTTTTACAACACCAACTGAATCTTTTAACATTTCAACGTCCATATCAACTACTTTCTTTTCTCTCATAACTCTATCACTGTTAGAAAGATTAGAAACTGTTCCTCCTGAAATGACATCAAAATTATCTATTATTTCTTGCAACTTGTCAGCACTTGCAACATTTTCGCTATATACAATAGGTCCAAGATTTTGTTTTTGCCTTGATGCTTCACTAATAATCGGTCCTTGCTGTCCATCGTTAGATGCATTAAACCCAATCTTATTATTGACTTTTGAATCATTTGTGCCCTTGCCTTCCAACAAATCTTTCTTCCTTTGAGCATATCCTTTATTGCTAGCTTTTGATGAACTTTGTGCTTTATCAATTGCTTTTTTAACTTCTGCATTCTTTCTTGCCTTTTCCTTCACATTAGCTGTATTCTTCTCAGATATAGTCTTAGCAAAGCTCTTAGTAGCTGTACTTCCTATTGTACTAGAAGTATCATTTGGTTGTTTTACTGTAAATTTTGAAACCCCATTTAATGTTCTCTTAACAGTCATCTTCTTGCCTGTTGGAATTGCAGTTTTGTTTACTATTACACTTCCAGCAACACCGCCTGTTGTAGTGCCATTGTTATTTGCATTATTATCAGACACTTCTTGCCTTCTCGTCTCTCTAATAACTTTGTCCATAGCAGACTGTGCATTTTTCTTTCTTCTTTTTAATTCCATTAATTTTCGTTTTTCAGTTTCTGTCATTGCAAGCTTTACACCGCCAATGCTTTGTGACATATTTCTATTTCGTGTTGCTTCAAATATTGTTTTTGCATCAGATAAATTATTGTTTTCACGATTTCTTCTTGCTGCAGTTCTACCTCTTGCTCCACTCATTCCCTTTCTTCCAGTCCAATATTCATTGTTTGAAACTCTTGTATTTTCAGATTGAACTCTTTGAGACTTATCTTCTTTAAATTTAATTTCAGAATATGAAGCCATCTCTTTCAATTCATCTTCAGAAATAGCTAACTTTTTAAGCATTTTTTTACTTTCTGGTGTTAAATTACCATTCTTGTCTCTTTTTAAAGCAGCTAGTACTAAACTTACATTTTGAGAGAAATTGATATCTGTACCTCTCGTTATTAACGAATTTATCATTGCATTTTGTTTTAATAATTCTTCAAGCTTATTAGCTTCATCACCAGTCAATCCTTGAGCCATTGAATCTAGTGCATCTTGAACGTCCTTATTTCCTGTTAAGTTCCTATATTTTGTTAGCTTATCTAACGCATTTTGGAACTCTTGGTCTGTTGCAGCTTTCTTTCCTAAAGCCACATCTGCCGCATTTTTTATATCATCCACAATTTGTGTTTTATCTCCATTTGCAACTATTGCTGGGGCACTACTAGTCTCCGGAATCTTATTAAGTGCCATTTGCATTGCTTCTCGCTCTGCTCTATTGGCTCTTTGTTTCCATTTAACATCACTAACCTTTTGTGCCTTATCACCAATTTTTCTTATGAAACCGTTTTTACCAACAGTTGCAGCTCCAACATTTCTGATTCCTGAAGCAATTGTGTTTGCCACTGCAACTTGTCCTAAACTTGCACCTATACCTTTTACTGTACCTTGTGAACCGCCTAATGAGAATATTGCACGTAATATATCATCACCTTTTGATATGAAAGATAATGCAATCAACATTACTAACCAATATTCACTTGGATTGCTTCCAAGACAAGAGACAATCGACATTATTAACACATATGCAATTGCGTGGAATGATTGAACAAATATATTAGATAAATATTCCTTCACCCAGTTATCAAATGCTTGCGATTTGCCATCTCCAATCTTATCTATTGCATACGAAATCATGACCAATGGGAAAATAGCAATTAAAAACATCACGACAAGGACTCTTTTAAAATACACTACTAAAAAGCCAACCATCTGAAAGAACATTATAAACCAACATACAATGTATACTATCCAACCTCTTTCGACAGCCATCGCATACATATATGCCATATAATCAGTATCTTTTTTTGCAAGAAGTCCATCTGTCACTTTATCCACTAAACTCTCGAAACCATTCATACCATTAGACTGAGATAAATCATCCATTTCAGAATCACTAACCGCACCACCATTTAGCTCAGTTACTATAAATCTGTTTCTATTTTCACCAACAAACGAAACAAACGCGTTATTTATATGTATGGCATATTTCATTATAAAAGGAAATACAAATAATATTATGATGCCTTGTAGCCAATATACCATTAGTTCCTTATATCTAGAACCCTTCTCAGCAGTTGAACCAAGAATAATCCTTATGCCCATATAAACTAATATAATTAAATATGCAAGTACCGCAATTCCTCTAAATGTTTTGAAAAATCCATTCAATATAGGTCTTATGTTGGCACTTTCTAAAAATTTATTTGCACCATACTGTTGCACATCACTTTCAAAGAAAGATAATTTGGTATTTGAATATCCATTAAATATTATTCTATCTATTGAAAGTTGCTCGCCAGCAACCAATTGAACTAGGGCATATAAACCACTTCCAATAAGTACAAATAGCCCACAAATTATACGTTCAAATGCAGATGCATCATCACTATCGTCATCTGCTCTCTCTATGCCATCAGTATATTGAGAACTGCTACTATCAGTAGCAAAGACAACATTGGTAGGCAATATGCCATCTAATGTTATCATGAATACCGCTATAAATATAATTAAGTTCATCCAAAAAGATTTTTTCATATTGCCCACCTCCTTTTACTTTTCATCTTCATCATTTATACTCCAATTTTCGCTATTTTGCCACTTCTGGTCTGTATAAGCCTTTTGTTCTATCAAAGCTTTTCTAAATTTATCGATGTTCTCTTCACAATTACCTTTATTCGCTGCTTTTGCATTGTTTCCTACATCTACACCGCTTTTAGGTTGTACATTACCATCTGCGACATTGCTTTGTCCAGTGCTACTATTTCCATCATTTGCTTCTTGCGTTTTTACATCCTTTAATTTGCTTTCTGCGTTTACATTGTCCGCCTGATTTTTAGCTTCTTCTTCTTTCATTTGCTCTTCTTCTATTCTCTTTTCACGTGCTTTTGCATCATCAGTTAAGCCTTTACTATCAAGTTTTCTAAGTGTTGACATTCCTTGATTAGTGCTATTAAACGTTCCAACATCTCCTGTAGCAAGAGCTGACGTAGCGGCAATTCCTACTTGTCCTATGTTAGCACCAACTCTCGCAATCATTCTAGCTCTTGTTAATCTTCTTCTACGTTTGATTGCTTTCTTTCTCTTTTTAGCTTTCTTTTGATCTTGTTTTTCCTCTCTCTTCTTCTTTTCTTCTAATCGTCTCTTTCCTTCTTCTGAGTTTTCTCCATATTTTTTCTTTATCCTATTTTCTTCTTCTTTTCTCTTTGTTGATGTTCTCGCATCTTTCTTAGCATTTTTCTTTTCTATTTCTGCCTCTTTATTTCTATTTTTATCATCAAGTGCTGCAATGTCTTTATGTGATTTTAATATTCCTGCTGTTGCAGCAAGTGCACCAAATGCAATCGTATCTGCAGATTTTGCATAATCTCCAAGTCCTGTCAAAGTTGCTTTTCCATTTAAGCCTATCAAATTTTTAAATATTGGTTCTGATGATATCATTGCCCAAGTAGCAATAAAGAACATTAACCAATTATCGCCATCTGCAAGGAATATTGTGTATCCAAGCTCTACTATCGTAACATACAATATCGCATGCACTGATTGAATAAATACATTTATCAAATATTCTTGAATCCAGTTTTTAAATACTGAACCTTTCGTTCCCTGAGTCTTTTCATACGCATAAGCTATCATCACTAATGGGAATACTGAAACAAGAATTGATATCATAAATAACCTCTTGTAATACAATATAAGTAGCAAAACTACTTGGAATATTAGCATTAGCCATACTAACACATATATAAACCTACCTGTTTTTCCAGCTTTGCTTCTCATCATGCCAATTAAATCAGTATCACTTTCTTCTGCTCTCTCTATAGCTTTTTCAATTCCATATATTTGCTCTTGCTTTTTAGCCTGCTCTTCAAGATATCTATCTCTTTCTGATTCATAATACTTCATAAAAGCTTTTTGTTCATATATGTCAGCTACTGATGGTTCTTCTGCATATCCTGCATTCTTTATTCTTGCTCTCAATGCATTTGTATACAATCTTTGACCATTTGTAATTGGCATCTCAGTGCCATTTATTGTCTTATCAGCCTCTCTGCCATCTGGATAACATACTCTGAAATTTTCCGCATACTCATTTATCAAACGATAAAATCCCACATTTACAGAAGTGTCAATCTCTTTCGTTTCCTCATTAAAGTATCTATTCTCTTCAAAATACGCATCTGCCATTTCAACTAATTCATTGTATATTTGATCAACAGTAATAACTGTCTCGCCTTTTCTAAACTGATAATCTGTTCCTTTTGTGTATAAGTCAATCAAATCATTAAGACTAGCTTTAACCTTTTGTTCGTATTCATCCTTGTTTTTTTCGTATTCTTTAAGTTTATCAACAGTCTCCTCATACGCATCATCAAAAGCATCCGAAAAACTTTCAAGATTCTCTACTTGTTTTTGCAAATCTACCTTAGCATTTGTAAGTTTATCAACTATACTTGTCATCGAGTCCTCGCCATCTTGTTTGCCACCCATACTTTTATATTGATCTTCGAATGTATAGTATGCATACACCGAATATTTACTGTTTGTTCTAACAATATCTACTACTGCATCGTTAATCTTTATAACATATTTAAACAAGAATGGTAAAAAGAACAACATTAGAAGTCCTGTAAGCCAGCCTTCTATCATTGGTCTTACTTTTTTCTGTTCCGGTGTGCCAGTTGACACAACTGTTTTTACACCGACATATATTAACAATATAACATATACAGCAATTGCCCATGCTTTAAAGACGTTAAACCAAAACCTAACAACCTTCTGAGCATATAAGTTTGTCGTTCCAATGTTTTCCCATAAATCAACAATAGTTTTTGGGTATTCGTTAAAAACTAATGAGTCTATTGTGACATACATCGAAACTCCACTTTCACTTGAGCTGTCATATCCACCTAATTTTGTCAATGATACCATTGCATCTCCAAAAGCTAAAAATATCTTAGATATAATTTTTTCAACGAATGGTGCCTCCTCTTCTTCGGCATTTCCTACTTCCGAACGAGTTGTGTTGAAGCAATACAAAATTTCAATAGGATCGTCTTCTTTTATACTAAACTGCATCTCATCGATTGTGCTCTCAAGCTTATTCTCACTCACAAATCTACATCTTTCATATCCATAAAGATATATTTTGGCTTTCTTATCAATTTGTTCTTTTGTTATTGTGTAAATATTCTTAAAAGATTCTCCAGTTACAGCAAAAATGTAAGAAGTCGAATATGTAGAAACATTAGCTCCTAAGACATTGTCTACTCTTATAAAACCATTCGCCATCGCATATTTATGTTGTACACTTCCAAATGGTTGTATTGAAATAGTCTCTGTCGCGTTTATTGTATAATATGGAGCTTGCAATTCTTCTTTTAAATCATTAACAGTATCTAATGTTTCATTTTCAACATTGCTTTCTTTTAAATTTGATTGATTCTGAACTATTGTCTTCGCACCTGCTTGAAAATAATTTAATCCACTAGAAGACGCGACCTTTAAATCGTCTTCTGTTGTTCCCATAAGTGTAAATCTAACTCTGTGCTTATCTGCATTATGCTCGACCATGTAATTGCCCGATTTTATTTTTAAATTGCCCCTTGCAAATTTAAAATAAAAATCTTTGTACGACTCTTTATCCTGCTCTTTTGCATCTTCTTTAGCATAATAAACATCAATTATTCCTTCGCCCATAGTTAATACAAAAGGTTTTTCTTTTGTACCATCTTGAGTGTCGCTTACTTTAACAACTTGTTTTGCGTAAGAAATGGTAGACATAGTACAAAAAACTACTATTGTACATACCAAAATTTTAAATTTATTCATACTATATCCCCCCTTCTTTATTATTTTTTCTTGAATTTTTCCGCATACTCGAAAAATGCTTCTTCTCCAGCTTGTTGACCATGCATAGCAGCTTTTTTCGCATATGCTGCAAGTGCTGCTCTATAAACATCTTGTCTTGTAACTCCTTTTTCGGCAAGATCGTTTTCATCTATGTCATCAAAAACAGGAATATTTAAGTTAGGGTTTGCACCATTTATACCTAAATCCTTATCCATTTTCCCGCTTGCAATCTTACTTGCCAATCTTTGACCGGCAATTTTTCTTTCAACAAGATTTGCACCTTTAACAAGAGGAGTAGCAAATGTTTTTCCTAAGCCCTTTCCTCCGCTAACTGCTCCTAAAACACTGCCCGGTGTTATATCTCCAGTTGCCATAACTCTAGATGCTTCCAAAGCAGCTCCTGTGGCGCCAGCTACAGAACTTATAGCTCTTGCTGCAACTCCTCCATCTAACCTTCTCTTCATCGCTTGAAGCAAGACTTTGTCTTTAGTATTAGCAACATCGTTTGAACTTGTAGTAACGCCTTCTGGTTCTTTCTCTTCGCCATGATATTCTCCATGTGAATCACTAGATTCACCTTGTGAGCCACCTGACTCTCCGTTTTTTTCTTTAGCACTTTCAGCAGCTTTTGCTGCTGCTTTCTCATTCTCTTGTTTTGTTTTTGTATTTGAATCTACTCTCTTTTTGGCAGCAGTACTTTCTTTATTATCCTGTGAAGAACCAGTCTTTACTCCGCCACCTCCAAGAACTCCTTTAGCTTTTCCGCCCATAGCCATTATCATAGCACCAGTAGCTGCCAAGTCACCCATTGTACTAGCTTGTGATTGTATACCAAATATTCCTCTTAATATTTTTTCTCCTTCAAACAAGAACAAAATACATAGAAACATAAAGATAAAGTTTCCGCCAGAAGACTCCAAATATGCTTTAATTCCACCACCAGTTATTAATACATAAACTATCGCATGAAACGTTTGTACAACAACATTTACCATAAACTCTTTAAACCATATTCCAAAAGATTGGCTCTTTCCATCACCTATTTTATCGATAACATATGACATCGCAACGAGTGGGAAAATTACAATCAAGAATGCCATCATAAAAGCTCTTTTATAGTACATTATCAATATGACCACAGTTTGTCCAACTAACACATCATAAACTAGTGCCAATGTAATATTAGGTTTATCATCTTTGCCATTTTCTACACCTAAAGCTACATTTCTTGTAAAAGTTATGATATCTTTTGAATCACCCATATGCTTAGAAAATTCAGCACTTCCATACTTGTAAAAAAGATTGAAAAATCCTAATTTTGCAATATCTCCAGGCTCGCCCTCTTGTTGTTCAAATCCTAATTGAGTAGCAACTCCACTAATCGTATTGGTCATTGCATCATTTAATTTGATTATATACTTCATTACATATGGAAAAACAAATAAAATCGTTATTCCAATTACCCATGTCATTGTCAACTCTTTGTATCTAGATCTTTTTTCGCCTGTGCTAGAAAGCATAACAGCTATACCAATATAAACTAATACAATCATATATACCATTACCGCAATTTTATTAAACACCTTGTACCACTTTTGCACTGGAATTGCCATATAGTTTTTTACTGGTATAGAATTCTCTGTCTCTTCTGACTCTGTGTAATCCCAATAATCAATACTTACTTTATCTACCTTATTAAAGACCAGTTTATCTATCGTAACAACTTCACCGGTCGCTCGTGCCATGATATGTACAACACCATCGCCAAAAGAAACTAATATTCTCGCAACTACTGACAAAAGTTTACTAAACAACTTCGAAAACCCTTCTTGAAGTGCATTACTTAATGTATCTAAAAGTCCTGCATGAACTTCCGTTGTTATAGAGAAAAACATAACAAAACACATTGCAAGCGAAATTATTCTAATAAATATTTTATTATTAAAAATTTTAAACATTATGTTTTCCTCCTTTCATAACTTTATAAATTTTACTTAAACATTCCTTTAATTCTCTTGCCATGATCTTTTATGCCTTTACCAAATCCTTTAAGCTCACCTTCAACACCAGATGCGTCATTAATAGAAGTTGCATTCGCCTTAATTATCTTCTTTAATATTGATTCTGCTTCAAATATGAAGTTGATAGCAATAATCAATATAACCCAATTCATTCTTTCAACGCCACCATTTACAATGCCATTTTGAACATTCGCCATTACAACTCCACCAATTATTCCATATGTCACAGCATGAATGCTTTGTATGAAAACATTTAAGAAAAATTCCATGCACCATGTTGAAAAACCAGTTCCTTTGCCAGTAACAACAGTACTTATTATATGTACCGTAAGCATTATTGGAAAAATCGATATTAAAAATGCTATCATTAAATATCTTTTTGTATACATATACGTAAGCACTAATAGTTGCCAAAGCATTATTAACCACAAAATAACATAAATAAGTTTTCCTGTTATACCAGCCATTGCTCTCATGATTCTCATAACATCGCCACGTTGCTTATATTTATTCATTTGCTTTATGTACGCATACGTTGCCGAACTACTACCTAATGAATATATGTAATCACTTTTCGAAATATATTCCGGACTTCTTTCCTCAAATACTTGGTCATATTGCAAATCCGAAATCTTTCCAATATAGCTACCAACAATTTCTTCATATGGGTTATTATTTGTGAAAGTTTTTCTTATTTCTGCAATAAGTCCTTCGTTAAGCGCAAATGCATACCTCATAACGTACGGAAATAGAAGTAATATTGCTATACCAGTGCCCCATTTCACAGCTAATTCTTTGCCCATAGCTCTCGCTCCAGGCATTCCAAGTATAATTTTAATTCCAACCACAACTAGCATCATTAAATATACAACAATTGCTATACTATTAAAGACTTTATACAATTTATTAATTGTTTCGCACACAACCCTTGTCGCATCTGGTGCCAGTCCCTTTTTATTATATTTAAAAAAGTTAGCATCTAACGAAATTACTTTGTTAAATATAATTCTGTCTATTGTAAGTTCATCCTTAAATAAAAACGTCATATAATCCTGAACCATATCTCCAAAACTTAATAGCAGTTCACTTATTGTCATTTCAAAAGGATTCCTTGTTTGCAATGCATAAAGCCTATCCTCAATTTCTTCTTGTGTAAGATTGCTATTTTCACTAGCTACACATAAATTACAAAAAGAAAAAAGTGTAGAAAATAAAACTACCAATATTAAAATTCTTGATATCAATTTATTTTTCATTAGTTACACTCCTTTCTTTTTGTTTTTATATGCCTAACTTACGGATAGCCTAATATCCGTAAGTTAGATCAAATTTGTTTAATTTTCTTGTTGTGCGACAAGTTTATTTACGTTAGTTTCAATAAATGCAAATTCTCTTTGTGTTGGTCTTATCTCCAAAATTGCAGTATCATTACCAACTTTTAATAATCCTTCACCTCTACTTGCAGTTAACAAATAACTTGCTTCACCCTCAGTTAGTTTAAACACCTCTTTTAAGTATTCTATTTCAGACTTATCCTGTGCTAAGAATAGTTTTGTATCAGAAGATGTCAAAACTGCTTGTGCTTCTTTACACTCATAGAAATCTTGGAACTTTTGAGAAATAACCGCAAGAGAAACATTTCTCTTTCTGGCACGTCTCGCCATTGTGTTTAAGAAATCTACTGCTTCTGGGTACGGAAGCAACATCCACGCCTCATCAACAAGTACTCTCTTTTTCTTAGCTCTTGTTTTATCTTCACTATTTTTCTTAACATATTTCTCCCAAATCCAAGAAAGCAATATTTGTTGTGCAAGAGGTCTTGCAAATCTTTCTTCCAATTGTGAAATATCTAAGTTAATGAATGTACATCCATCCAATAACTCGAATGTTGATTGACCATCGAAGTATGCCATTTGTCCGTCGTATTCACGAACATACTGTTTCATAACTTTTATTAAATAACTAAAATGGAATTGATAATCGATGTTATCATTTTCTTCAGCTTTTCTAAGTAGTCTCTTATACCAAGTGCCTATTGTTGGCATATCTTTTCTTTGTCTAGCAAGTCTATTGCCAAGTTCTATTGAATCATCATCATACAAACTATTTGGATTGTTATTTATTCCATAGGCTTGATACTCTTCACCAACAATCTCTGCAATAATCTGTTTTGTAATTTCATTAACTTCCTCTGAACGTGTACTACCCCTAGCCATTGTTACTAAAACATTTGTAACATCTTCGACTTTATTTTCAACATTTAACACCGTTCTATCTTTACCTGTAATTTCATCTTTAACAATTTCAGGTTCGATATCAAATATATTTATTATTGTTTTTGAATTCGGACTTATAACAACATTAACACCGCCCAAGCTCTCTGCAACGATTCCATACTCACCCTCGGCATCAAGTGCTAAGCTTTCAATTCCCATAAGAACTGAAGAACGTGCAGTAATAGTTTTTATTGTAACACCTTTACCAGCACCAGACTTACCGAAAATAACCATGTTATAATTCGTAAGTGATGGATGGAAATTATCATATAAAATTGGTAGCCCTGTTTGTTTATCAAATCCAAGTGGAATACCAGTTGAATGTCCTATTTCCGATGTTATAAATGGGAATACAGTACCCATTGAATTTCTGTCAAAAGTATGTTTCTTTTGTAAATAGTTTCTATTAAAAGGTAAATTAGATTTAAAAGCTTCTTCTTGGGTTGCCCAAGCAGTCTTAATATTAATCAAGCCTTTTGACATCTCCATTGATAAAAGTTCTGACATTTTATCAAGTTCTGCTAAATCATAAGAGAAAAGTGTGCATACTACAGAAGCTTCAAAAAGCTTATTAAAACCAGCCGCAATTTCATCTCTTATTCTCTCTGCTTCAATTCTTTTATCTTCTATAAGTCTTTCTCTGTTTATATCGCCACGTTTAGCAGCAACAATTCTTTCAGATTCTAGTGAAACAATAATTTTATTCAAACTTGTTTGTGAAACAGCCTCGCTAATAGGGTTTATAAATACTGATGTATTTATATCTCCGAAATTATACATATCTCTTAAGAAATATGGAAATGTTGCCATTCTTGGCAATCCTGAAATATAATGACTTCTTGCATATCTAGTTATACTAGAGATAATTGCTAAATGATTAATGTTTGATGCATCAATGCCAGAAGGAGCAATTAAATCTTTAATCGTTTTTCTGTTTTTTATCAAAATATTACGAGCATCATCTGAAGAATTTTGCTCAGTAACTTCTAAATCTGCATCTTTAACCTTCTCTTCATCTTTCTTTTTTATACCAAAGGCCATCTTTTTTCCTCCTATTCCTCTTTATCTCTTGTTTGCTCTAATTCCTTTTCTGAACCATTTTCTGTATCAGAATGTTCTTCTACTTCTTCTTTAGGAATTAGTGGGTCATACATTTGTGAATTTAAATCATTTAACGCACCATCAACAACTTCTGGATCAAATTGATCTCCATTATCCAATATAAGTTGCATAGCTTGTCTCTTTGATGCATCGCTAAGTTCTTGTTCATACGTTAATCCTGTACTCTCTTTTAATTTTTCCATAGATTTTCTAAGAGCAAGTTCAGCCTCAGCAAACGCTTTTTCTTTAACGGCATTATCTATTGCCTCTTTCTTCTTTTCTATAACATCTTTTGCAGTTGAGTATAATCTATAGAATCCACTGTTAAGAGCTTTTTTAATATTATAAATATCAGCATCGTCTTTGTTATATGCAATATATAAAAGTTCTGCTAATTCTTCTGAATTCAATATTCTGCTCTCAACACCACAAGGAAGAAGTGCACCAGAAATACTTCTACATCTTGTATAAAGTTCTGAATATGCTAAATCATGTGCTTCTTCTTTTGTGAAGTTAGTTGCAAGACCAAGTTCAGAAGTATAATACGAAACAACAACATAATATCTTCTTTGAAGAATATTCTTGTTTAAGCTCATTTTTTCAACATAGCTAATTATATCTGCACCATAGTCAGCAAGAATCTTTTTCTTTTTAACTTCAAAATCTATAGCATCTCTTTCTTTTTGTGAAAGTTTTTCACTTCTTTTTCTTGTATACGCAGCAAGTTCGGCTTTATCATAATCATCTTTTATAGCTAAAAGTCTCTCTTTATACTTATTTATTTCATCTTCCAAGTTTAACGATCTTGATTGAACATATAGTTGAATAGGATACTTTAATGTATTAAGGAAATTAGAAAAACCTTCTTCAACCGCAAGCATTTCTGTCTCAGACATAAGGTCATAATTAATACCTTGACATTTAATTACCATTACATATTTTTCTCCATTTTCTTGGATAATCATGTCATCTTCAATCTTGTCGAACTCCATGAATTTTGAGATATCTTCTTTAGGGCAAGCTTCTGAGGCTTTTACTGTAGTGGTATTCTTTTCACTATTATCCTCAAGTTTTTTATTAACTCCTTTGCCTTCTCTGTATATGAGTACAACAATGATGCCAAGAATAAAACCTAGCAGTACTATCGCCACATTAATAAACACGTCCAAATTATCCACGTTTTTTCCTCCTCTACTCTTTTGTAATAATCATTGCTAACAAATTTATTTCTTCTTGCAGGCTTCTGCATCATAAACATAATACTTTTTATTATGCTTAAACTTATAGTAATTTGTAATAACGGTCTTTATATACTCTCCGCCAGTTTTTCTAAACAAATCAAAAGCTCTTGACTCAGGCATTTTCACTTGTCCAATAACAAAACCAATTAACGCACAAATTCCTAACAACACCCATGCAAGAATGGTAGCACCAAACGCAGCACAAATTTGATACAAAATTATGCCAGGAATGAAACCTATCAATACGCCCAAGAAACCTTTCGGAGTAAATATAAGCAGAATTCTTGCATCTCCATCAATTTCTCTTGGAATTAAATGTGTTCCCATCTCAACACCTCCTAATCATTTGTAAATACAATACACCCAATAGTATTATAACATAGAGATATATCTTTTTGTAAAAAAAATATCAAAAAGAACACTTTTTTAACAAAAAAATAATATTCTTGTAATATACTCGTAATATTAGGCAAATTACAATTTTAAACCCGTATCAATTATTTCTGCTGCCTCATTATTTCCAGCTATATTTACAACAACCTGTGCGATAGAAACACAGCAAACAATAAGTGCAATGCCTATAAGATATTTAGGCAGCATCCCCTTAATTTGTGCCTTCTCGTCAGCACCGCTCATCACGTACTTAATACCAATTATTATAAGTACTCCGATTGCTATAGCATATCCAATCCAAGTAATAACACTAATAATATTTATTAGTACTGTTTTTATAGTAACTTCAGGACCTTTTCCGCCTGTGCCACTAGCAAAAGCAATATTTCCTATAGCAATTAAAACAATTAATATTGCAAAGAACATTTTTCTCTTAAAAATATTTTTCATCATATCCCTCCTATAGTAATTTAATTATAACATAAAAAGCCTTAGATTTCCACACATATATTGATTTTACGACACTTTTAACGTCATTTCACACAATAATGTAACCATCATTAAATATAATCCATCTGCCATTTAAATCAAAACGACAAAAAATCATGCCAAGGCATGATTTTTCATCGTTTTTACATTAGTTTAATTCGCTTCCAAAACTTGCTAACCATCCGCATATTGTAGAAGCACCAGCTATTATTACTGCACCTATTATAAAGTTTATAAGACCTTTCTTTAAGTCTGCTTTCTCATTAGCTGCTGACATTGTATACTTAATACCAATATATATAAGCATACCTATCGCAAATGCATAACCAATCCATTGAATTGCTCCCAATACTTTTTGTACTGCACTTGACCCTTGAGTCAATTCTGCATTAACATTTTGTAAATCACCTGGTAAAGCATAGACTGCACTAAACATTGTAGCTAAAATTGCCATTGTTAATAAAACACTAACTATTTTTTTCATAATACTAAATCCTCCTTATTTTTAATAATTAATTTAAACTTACCGGTTAATAACTTAAAACATCGCTCGGCAACGCACTGCCTTGTGTAAATATTTTTATAACCGCTCTTCCAATCGTCGCAGCTCCAAAGCATATAATTGTGCCTAAAAGCCAAGGGAAAAGAGCCTCCTTCGCATGGCTTTTCTCAACAGCAGTTGCAGTAAGATACAAAATACCTATATGTATAACTTTTCCTATGCATACAGCTGAACCAATAAGAAGCAATATTCTTGTAATTTCAACCAAAGTCTCTCTAACATCATCTGGCACAGTAACGTCTCCAGCAAATACGACATTAGCAAAACATGATATAAACATTACATTAAAGAAAACATTAAATATTTTATTTCTCATACTGTGCCTCCTTTATACCATTATACAATAAATTTAAACATATTTCAACACAAAATGCTAGCCATATATACTAAAAAGAAAAGATGTCACAACCTTATGCAAGTGTAACATCTCATCTATATAGTATATCTACTATCTATCTAACTCGCTTCCAAAGCTTGCAAGCCATCCGCATATTGTAGAAGCACCAGCTATAATTACCGCACCTATTATAAAGTTTATAAGACCTTTCTTTAAGTCTGCTTTCTCATTAGCTGCTGACATTGTATACTTAATACCAATATATATAAGCATACCTATCGCAAATGCATAACCAATCCATTGAATTGCTCCTAGCACTTTTTGTACTGCACGGCCTCCTTCTCCTATTGTAACGTCAGTTATTGTTGGCATATTAACAGCAAATATAGAGCTCATCATTGTTGCTAGCATTGCTAATGTTAATAAAACACTAACTACTTTCTTCATATCTTTCACCTCACTCATTTCTACAAGTTATATGTATAATATTAAAATCTTTTTGTAGGCATGATTTTGTTAACCACAACCTTATAATATGATTTTACTATGTAATTAACTATTTTTCAATAAAAAGTTACAATAATTTCACTTTTTACTGCCATTTTTTATAAGATAACACTCATTTTTTATTTTTTATCTTGACATTCACCTACATTTAAATTATAATAAACATGTTCGTTATGGCGGATTAGCTCAGTTGGCTAGAGCACCCGGTTCATACCCGGTAGGTCGTAGGTTCAAGTCCCACATCCGCTACCAAAAAACAGTCATTTTGACTGTTTTTTTATTTTCAAAAAATCTGGATTAATTTGTTTTTTCATATTAAAACTATACTAAAAGGACTGCTAATTTTATATATTTAGCAGCCTTTTTTATGCAAAAATGCGTGAAAATTTTTCACGCATTTTGATTGAAATTTTTTCACAGTTCCTTTTAATTTATAATAAAGATTATTAACTTTAAACTTCTAACCGTAAAGTACCGTAAAATACCGTAAAATTATTTTAATCTATATTTCTTTTGTGGGTCGAATTCATTTGTTCCAACCCATTCTATTAAATCCTTTTCCTCAAATTCTTTTAACATTTTTAAAACAGTTGGCTTTGACCTATTAGTATATTCAACTAAATCACTAGTACTAACATTTCCTTCGCTACCAAAAACCACTATGCAGGCATAGTGGTTTTTTATTGTGTTCTTATTGTTCTTTGGCGGAGTGAGAGGGATTCGAACCCCCGCGAGATTTGCACCTCCAACTGATTTCGAGTCAGCACCGTTATGACCACTTCGGCATCACTCCATTACATGATTTATTAATTTTTAAGCTTGTCTATTTATTGCCTTGGAGCGGGTAGCGAGAATCGAACTCGCACATTGGGGTCGGAAGCACCACATTCTACCATTAAACTATACCCGCACGTTTCATTAAAATTATATTCATATTTTTATGAAATTACAATAACATTTTGTTAATATTTGAATTTTATCTATTAACCTTCTTATTGGCTCGAGTTTTGTTTGAGATTAATTTCATCTTAGCTTTTGACACTCTACAATTTTAATAATAATCCAATCTCTTTTTTACCGCAAAGAATGTTTTATCCCATTTTTAGATAAAAAATAAGCTCATGAAAGAATTCATAAGCTTTTAATGGAGCGGGTAGCGGGAATCGAACCCGCACAATCAGCTTGGAAGGCTGAGATTCTACCATTGAACTACACCCGCATCTCCATTCGACTTCTTTAGTATAGCAAATAGAGTTGCGGGTGTCAAGTATTTTTTTATTTTTATTTCAAAATTTTAAACTCTATAAAGTTTTTTATAAACTCTCTGCAACCACCACATAAGAATAGTTATTAATGTCAAAGTCACCTTTGATATCAATCTCCCTGCCATCTATAAACGAAACTGCATATGGTTTTTGTGGTTGTTCCACTTCTTCTCCATTAGAATCATAATATACTGTCTCAAGATCATTTGTGGTGTATATTAATACATTCATTGGTATTGCATTACCTTCTTTATCATAGCGGACTAAACTTATCTTCTGTGGTGTTTGTCCTGACTCTGTTTTAACAGTTATTGTATAGTTCCCACTTGATGCACTAGAATCTAAGCCATACACATATCCAGTTATTCCATTATCCGATTGCTCATCTGTGTATCCAATGCTTTCATTGCTACTTTTCTCTGAAATTCCAACTTTCTTATCATAATTTTTAAATTTTACCGAATATCTAGAGTCAGTTTCCTCATAGCTAGATACAACTACCGCAACAGGTGTACCTTCATTTATAGTTACTTTAGCAGCACCTCTTCCTTCAACTTGTCCAATTACAACTCCTTCATCTTTAGGTACTTCTGCAACAACGTAATCTTTATATATAGCTTGAATATTTACATTTTCTTCTGGCATAACGTAATCTAACAAGTTATCATATGATAAAACTGTAATTATATTTCCATCATCATCGACTATTGCCCAACAATCAAATTCCTTTCCATGCTCACTTTTTGCTTCTGCAACAAGTTGAATCTCTGTACCAGCAGGAACTTTCCCATCAACATACTGCGAAATTTCATATGACAATGTCGAATCCGTTGTCTTTGTTCCATCTTTATACCTTATTTCCACATTTGCTCCATCTGTTCCAGTAACAGCCAATTTGCTTTTTATATTTTTAGTTGTTGGCTTGCTAGGTGCCACAGTCGTTCCCACCTTCATTCCGCCTAACCCAAAGCTAGCATCTACTACTCCATCTGCATCATTTCTGCCATCTGCATTTGCAATTCCGGCCACTGTAGAAGCTATTAGTGTACACATTACGATTAGTGCAACGCCTATTAAATATTTTGAAAATGTACCTTTTAGTTGTGCTTTCTCATTTGCTCCACTCATTACATATTTGATACCTATGTATATAAGTATTCCGAACAGCTAACGCAAAACCAAGCCATTTAATAACACTTATCATTGTTATTGATACACTTTCTATTGCATTGTACGAATTATTTTCAGCAAATGCCAAACTTGGTATTATAAGCATTGTAATCAAACTTATTAAAATTTTAACCTTTTGATTCATAATACATCTCCACCATTCTATTCATTATTTAGTTAATTATAGCATACTATGCTCTCTAAATCAAATTATGTTAATTTAA
Source organism: Clostridiales bacterium UBA4698 (assembly GCA_002404755.1). Classification (GTDB taxonomy): domain Bacteria; phylum Bacillota; class Clostridia; order TANB77; family UBA1234; genus UBA1234. Next base: position 29,942 of record DHKI01000030.1, read on the forward strand.
TTTCACCTTAGTCATTTTTATATTTAAAAATAAGTTTTAACAAAAATAACCTTATTATAAAGATTTGTGTTGTTTATTTACTTTTGATAATACAATTCCACGTCTTCTATTTTTCCAATTCTTTCACAATTTTCTTCTAGATATTCATCTATTTCTTTAGGTTCTTGCCAAAATCTTTCTTCATTACGTAAAATAATAGTATTTTCCCAAGATTTCATTTTTTCTATAGTTTTTTGTACTCCATTATACCCAAGATTTCCATAGAAGAATAAATCAAATTCGTTATTGTTTCTATTCATCGGTGCCATATATAACGATGCATCGCTTGAAACAACCATCACTTTATAGCCTTCATTTTCCTTCTCTCGTATATATTCAATAATTTCATTAATTCTCTCCAATTCTTCGCTATCATATAGATGCATTGCATATATTTCTAGCCCAGTTGGAACATTTTCATCTTTCACTCCAAAGCCATAATTAAGCATTAATCCTACGCACCATACTGCACAAAGGAAGTAAAAGCTTGCTTTCATAAATTTATATTTTTCTATTATTGCACCATAACCAATCACACACAACAAAACAATATTGAAAATATTATACACCACATCTATAAGTGTTAATTCAGTTGTTCCAGACTTAGAGGAAATCATATCAAAGTATGGTGATATTTGTAGTGCAACAATTAACAATATAAAGAAAAGTTTTATAACATTTTTCTTTTCACACTTTTGAAACACATTTAATATTTTTATTAATATAAAGCCACTCGTAATTAAAGCTAAATAAACATGATAAGTATTTGCAATTGGAAGAACAAAAAACATATTTGCAATTGCATACAAATTAATTATAAATAATTCTTTGTCTTTCTTATTTAAATTCCATATCATGAGTCCTGTTATAAATATAGCTAACATTACCACAAAGTAAGGATTTCCACTTCTTATGTTTGTATTGTTTCCACCGAATTCAAGTATGCTTCCAAAACATAGATTTATATAATCATAAAAATTTCCTGCACATAACATTACAAGTATCGCAGGCACCATTATGCTTAAAAATCCCGTCGCTTTCATCAAAATCTCTTTTGTTGGATTCCTTTTCTCTATAGCAATTCCATAAATCAAAGAAATTAATCCTGATGCTATTACTGCCATTCCACCAACTGTTTGTTTTGATAAAAATGCACAAGCGAGAAAAATACCATTCAAAAAATCATACTTGTAACTTGATGTTTCCTTATTCTTTTTTATTTCCATAAGCATCGCTAGCATTATAAAAAACAAACAAAAAATATTATAGTTTGCCACACCTATCACTGTTGCATTGGCAAGCAAAAAGAAGAGTATCATAACATCTAAAAATTTATTTTTGTCGTCACCAATTTTTTTAGCAATATTATAGAAAAGTGTTGCAAAAATCCCATACGATATTCCCGAAAAAATATCATACACAACAAACGAAGCACCAAAAATTTTAAACACGGCCCCACCAACTAAATAAAACAAAGGACCTGTTAATACATTTATTTCGGTGTAAATTAAATCACCATTTGCTATTTTTTGTATCATATGAAATACCCAAATTTTATCATAATTGAATGCTTTTGAGTTTAAGTTGACTAATGCTACAATGACACTAAAAAATAAAAATACAATTACCGATTCTATTATTTTCTTATTTTTTGACATATAAGTTTTTAGCCTTTCCTAATTTTCTTTTATACACTTTAAAACATGAAATCCAGCCTTTTTATCAACAATTTCACAATTTCCAAATATACTATTTAATTCTTTAATTGTGCTTGGTGCACCATGTTTTTTATTTATAACTAAATATAGTGTTCCACCTTTTCTCAAATACTTATTTGCATCTTCGTATATTTTATAAATAACTGCTTTGCCGGCTCTTATTGGCGGATTAGTTATAATTGTATCATACTCATTTTTTATATTTGAAAAACCATCTGATTCAATAATGCTTGCCTCAACTTTATTTAGTGCCACATTTCTTTTTGCAAGCTCTAATGCTCTATGATTAACATCAAGCATAGTAACCGTTTTTACATTTTTGTTTTTTGAAAGTATTATTCCTATAACTCCATAACCGCAACCAACATCAAGTATGTCACCTTCTACTTCTTCGAAAATTGTCTTTATTAAAAACTCAGATGCAAAATCTATATGATTTTTCGAAAAAACCCCGTTATCACTTATGAACTTAAACTTATGTCCATTTAATTCATAGTCTATAATTCTTTCTTCTGATTTTGATGTTGGATCTTGTGAATAATAGTGGTCCAAATTTATTCCCCCTTATTTAATACGAAAAGGCCGCCTCAAAGGTGATTTCCATCAGGCGACCTAAAAGTTTTATTTTTTCTTTATATATCCATTCAATGGATTTACATACTTACCGTTTACTCTAACTTCAAAATGGACGTGAGGTCCCGTTGCATATCCTGTTGAACCAACCAGCATTATTACATCGCCGGCTTTTACAGCATCGCCCTTCTTAACCAATAATTTTTGTGAATGGGCATAAAGTGTCACTATTCCGCCTCCATGGTCTATCATTACAGTATAACCATAGCCTGAAATCCATCCAGCTGTGATTACTTTACCATTTGCTGCTGCAACAACATTCTTGCCATTACATCCAGCACCCGCTATATCAACACCAGTATGCATCTTATATACTTTTAAAACTGGATGCAATCTGTTGCCAAAGTATGAGCTTATTCCATAATAACCTGGAAGTGGCCACGTCATTGTTCCACCAGTGTATTTACTGTTTGTTGATGAACTTGCTATTCTCTTTAACTCTGCTTCTAGTTCATCTGCTTTTTTCTGTAATGCATCAATTGATTTTTCCAAATCCTTTTGGTCTGTTTTTAATTGTCCCAAATATTTTGTCCTTATTTGTACTGTATCATTTAGTTCTGCTAATTTTACTTCAAGGTTGGATTTTAGTTCTGCAAGAGCAACTTTATCACTCTCTAAGTTTTGCTTCTCTCTATCAATTGATTCTTTTTCTAATTCTATTTCTTTCATGAGATTATCATCATACTCAAGAATTCTTTCTATTAATCTTTCACGATACATAAATTCAGTTGGATCATCTGTATCATATGCGATATCCCATAAGGAATTCGAACCATCTTTATAGTAAGACACCATTCTATTTTTACGTTGCTCATACTTTTTATCGTATTCGCCTTCCATATACAATATATTCTCTTCCGCTATTTTTATATTTTTTTCAACACGTGCAATTTCATCTTTAGTAGTAGCAATCTTAGTCTCAGTTGAATTAATATTTTGGTCTAATGTATCAATTTGTTTCAACACATCTTTTTGCTCCGCTTGATTTTCTTTTAAATCTTTTTGAGCATCTTTAATTTGTGTTGTTGTATTGTTTAACTGATTCTTTACTGTTGTACTCGAAGCCAATACTGTTGACGAAATAATACTTAATGCAAAAACAAATGTGATAAACCTTTTCATCCTTACTTTACCTCCTTTGTATAACTAAACGTCCAAATATTTATTCATAGACATTGTGCTTCCAAAGATACCAATACCTGTACCAATTATAACTAACATAAGTCTTAAATTAGGCAATATGTTTTCTAGCGTCATGTACTTGTAACTTGCTCTTCTTCCTATCATCCCTATAATAGGATTGTAACAAATTCTAACTAATAAAATAACAATTAAAACTGCTACCAATGACATTATAACGCCTTCAATTGCAAATGGCATTTTTACGAATGTATCTTTTGCTCCTACATATTTCATGATAGAAATTTCTTTTCTTCTTGCATAAAGCATAAGTTTCATTGTATTTACCATTAGGAAAACAGAAAGTTCTATTATTAGAATCATAGCTGTTATGGCAATAATCTTTGTTGATTGTGCCTCCTTTATAGCCTTTTCTGCACTCTCACTCACAACCACATCGTTTTCATTCTTGCCAACACCATCAGAATTCCTTAGCATACTAATTATTTCATCTTGTGCCTCTAGTGTTTCAAAAGTCACTTTAAAATACGGTTGATAAATTTCCTTTAATTGTTCTTCAGTGTATCCTGAAACAAGTATGCTCTTTATTTCGCCCGCCTTCTTTATAGCCTCATCTTGAGAAACATATTCAACTTTTTTTACGCCTTGCATCCCAGTCAATCTTGTTTTAATAGTGTTAACTTCATCTTCTGTCACATCTATATCTAGGTATGCCATTATTTTTGAACTTGCCTCTTGCTTTTGCTCTATGATAGAATTTGCATTAACTAATACCATATATCCACACGCAACAATAAGCATAGTTGCAAACATTGTGCTGATTGAAATAAGAACATTTTTCATATTCTTTTTCATACTTTCAAAAGCTTCAAAAAACCAGTAACTAATTGTACCTATGTTCATTACTATACACACCTTTCTTAATGTCACTGCAAACTGTTCCATTTTCAATTGCAATAACTCTTTTTTGCATCTTGTCTACAATCTCCTTAGCGTGTGTTGCAACAACAACTGTAGTACCTCTTCTATTTATATCATTTAGCAAAGACATTATCTCCCATGCTGTATCTGGGTCAAGGTTACCTGTTGGCTCGTCCGCAATAAGCATCATAGGATTGTTTACAATTGCTCTGGCAACTGCAACTCTTTGTTGCTCACCACCTGACAATTCATCAGGATACATCTTCGCTTTGTTTAATAATCCAACTAGAGACAAAACTGTAGGTACTTGTCTCTTTATAGCACTAGACCTCGCACCTATAACTCTCATAGCATACGCAACGTTTTCATATATTGTTCTATCAGGCAAAAGTCTAAAATCTTGAAAGACTATCCCCATTTTTCTTCTTAGCAATGGGACTTTATTTTTAGGAATTTTAGTAATATCCTTTCCGTTTATATAAATACTGCCAGACGTAGGTTCAACCTCTTTTAGTAGCATTTTCATAAGCGTAGATTTTCCACATCCACTTGGTCCAACTATAAAAGCAAACTCACCTTTTTCTATTTCAAGTGTAGTGTGTTTTACGGCTTCAATTCCTGTGCCATATGTTTTACACACATCATCAAAAATAATCATTTAAATCCTCCCAGGGATTGCAATTTCAATATTTATTGCAAACTTACAATATACAAATTCTCACTATTTCTAATTATATTTCATCTTGAAAATCTATATTCACCTAAATTATAACAATAAAGGAAAATAAAATCAACTGTTGATTATGTGAATTTTTTCTAAAAAGCCTTCAAGTTTCCATAATATTTCAAACTTCACTCATGATATTTTTCACAACCAAAAAATCCCAATATCCTAGAATTTATTTTTTCTAAGAAATTGGGATTTTCGTTATATATTCAAATCATGATTAATGCACTTGTTGCATATAATAATTACCTATTGCTGTACTTTCTGTGCCACTTGTTGGAGCTCCACCTTGTGCATTTCCATCTGAATTAGCTGATTGAAAGAACATCACTGCCCAGTTACATATTGTAACTGCTCCTGCAATTATAATTGCACCAATTACATAATTAATGCTTGCTTTCTTTAATTCTGCTTTCTCATTCGCCGCAGCACCTACATATTTAATTCCTATGTATATAAGCATGCCAATTGCTATTGCATAGCCTATCCACTGAATCGCACCCAATATAGTTTGCACCATATCTTCGGTTCCTTGTGGTGCAGAAGGCTGTGGGTCCATTGGAGTAAAGGCAAACACTAGACTTGGAACTAATAATAATGCAACAGTTGTCAATATCGCTATATATTTTTTCATATTATCACTCTCCTCGCAAAACTCACTCTATTGTTATCATTATAGCACATTTATGGCATTTTGCCAATATGCTACATATTGCAATATTTTTCAACAGTTCTAGTAATACTCTCACTATCTATTCCGTAATATTTCATAAGTTCGTCCCATTTGCCTGATTGTCCAAACTCATCTCTTATCCCTATTCTTATAACTCTCTTAGGAAACTTTTCAGATAGTAATTCGCAAACAGCTCCACCAAGACCACCTATTATGCTATGGTCTTCAACCGTGAATATAGCCTTACTTTCCTTCGCAGCTCTTAGTATTGTTTCTTCGTCCAACGGTTTAATTGTGTGAACATCTAGGACTCTTACATTTATTTCTTTTTCTTTTAATTCTTTTTGTGCCTTTAAGCTTTCTGCAACTGTTACGCCTGTTGCAATAATCGTCGCATCATTTCCATCACCATGTTGAACCGCTTTTCCAAATTCGAAATTTACTGATGGAGCATATATCTCTTCCACTTTAGGTCTTGTTAATCTAATATAAACAGGTCCATTTAACTTTGATGCCTCTCTAACAATCCATTTAGTTTCCGTATCATCGCAAGGAGAAAATACCGTTAAATTTGGTATCGCCCTCATTAATGCTATATCTTCCAAAGCTTGGTGTGATGCTCCATCTTCCCCTACAGTAATACCAGCATGAGTCGCTGCAATTTTTACATTAAGTTTTGAATAACAAACACCATTCCTTATTTGATCGTATGCACGCCCACTTGCAAATATAGCAAATGTACTTGCAAATGGTATTTTTCCGCCAATAGCTAGTCCTGTGGCCGTTCCTATCATATCTTGTTCGGCAATTCCCATATCAAAAAATCTTTCTGGAAAAGTGTTCTTAAATTCGACCGTTTTAGTTGCTGTAGCTAGATCTGCATCCAACACAACAATGTTAGTATTCTCTTTCCCAAGTTCCAACAAAGCCTCACCATAACTATCTCTTGTAGCCTTCATAACATACTCCTTTCAACATACATTTTATAGTACTAGCTTATTCAAGCTCGCTAATTGCCATTTCGTATTCTTCTTTTTTAGGAGCCTTTCCATGCCATTCACATTTATTTTCCATAAAAGAAACGCCTTTTCCTTTTATGGTGTTTGCAATTATCATAGAAGGTTTATCTTGTTGTTTTGCACTTTTTACAGCAGATATAATTTCATTAAAATCGTGTCCATTTATTTCTTGAACATAAAAGCCAAATGCTTCAAACTTTTCTTTTACAGGTGCAATTCTCATTACCTCATCATTAGTTCCATCAATTTGAAGTCTATTATAATCGAGAAAAGCAATTAAATTATTTATTTTATAATGACTAGCTGTCATCGCAGCTTCCCAAATTTGTCCTTCGTCAATTTCGCCATCTCCTAATATTGCATAAACATAGTTATTTTTATTATCCATTTTAAATGCCAAAGCTATGCCATTAGCGATAGAAAGCCCCTGGCCAAGTGAACCACTACTTGCATCAACACCTGGAGTTTTCAAACAAGATGGATGTCCTTGTAATCTGCTATTTAGCTTTCTAAAAGTAGCTAATTCTTCTTTTGGAAAGAATCCCACCTCTGCTAGAGTTGCATAAAGAGCCGCAGAAGCATGTCCTTTCGAAAGCACAACCTTGTCGCCTTCATTTATTAGATTAAAATATATAGCAACTAAAATATCAGCACATGATAACGCACCGCCAACATGACCTGAACTTGCGTTATACACTTGAAATAATATATTTCTCCTTATCTCTTTTGAAATATTTTCTAACTCTGGAACAGACTTTGTAACCATATATTCCTCCTTTATCCAACATTGAAACCTTCTCCAATTGCCTCTGTAACAGTTGTTACTATTGTGAAAGATTTGTCATCAACACTTTTCACAATCTGTTTTAATTTTGGTATTTCTTTATGATTTACGACGCAAAGCAAAATATATCTTTCCTTATTTGTATACGTTCCAACTGCATTAACCTTAGTTGAAGTTCTTTTTATTTCTTGATGTATTAAATCTGAAATTTCATCTGGTTTCTCGGTTATTATAAATACTGCTTTTGCATAGTCAACACCCTCTAGAATCAGATTTAAAACCTTAGTCATAACAAATACTGCGACAACTGAATAAAGTGCGATTTCTATACTTCCAAACGCAATTGCAAGGGTTATTATTACAATGCCATCAACCATCAAAAGGATATTTCCTAAATTCATATATGGCTTTTTAATATGAACCACCTTTGCAATCAAATCTGTTCCACCAGTTGAACCACCAGCTCTGTATGTAAGAGCTATACCAATTCCAGAAACAACGCCACCATATAATGCTGCAAGCATAAAATCACTTGTTAGAGAACCAAGCATTCCGCCTATACTAATTCCGACAGAACATCCAACCATACCTATAAAACTTTTAAAGCTATAGTTAAAACCAACAACTTTCCAAGTGATCAAAAAAGCAGGTATATTTATTAAGAAAATTCCAATATCAGCTGGTATATTAAACAAGTAATACATTATAGTAGCTATCCCGTGAAAAGCCACCTGTAGAAATCTTAACCGGCAAAAGTATAGAGCCAACACTTATTCCTAACATTAAACTTCCTATTACTAGCATAATATAGTTTAACACTTCTTTTAATTTTGGATTATTTTTCATCATTCACCTCTATATAATTAGTCATCTAACTCTTTTATAATTTTATCTAACACTTCTCTTCCCATTCTTGAAAATTCAACCGTTTTTTCTTTGTAATTAACACTATTATCTTTCATGAAACTATCTACTTTTTCAAGAATTTTTTCAACTGAAATATTCTCATATGTGCAAACCGGAGTCATATTTATCATTTCTAAAAATCCATCAATTTTAGGCTCATAAGAAATTCCTATTGTTGGCACATCCATCAAGGCAGAAAACACTAGAGCGTGCAATCTTACGCCTATATTAACATCCATAAGTCCCATAGTTCCCAATATCTCAGATGGCAAATATCTATTTGGTATTAAAACGGTTTTATCTTCATGTTTCATTTTATGCATTATAATCTTACTTATTTCCGCATCCTTTGGTTTATGAAATGGGAAAAATACTATTCTCGCATTGTATTTTTCAACTAACTTATCTGCAAGCTCTGCGAATAAATCCGTTCTATCCTTGTCTTTCCATTCTCTTACCGAAAAACCAATAAGCTTTTCTCCTTCAACATGATTGTGAACATTATCATTCAATATTTTTAGAGAACGCTCCTTAGCTGGTGGTTTCATCATGAAAATCATATCTGAGGAAAGTACCATTTTTTCTTCTTTTATCCCCATCTCTTTCGCATAATCATATGCTTGTTTATCTCTTAATGCAACCAATTTCACATTTTTATTATTTAGTGTTCTCTTAGTCATCCATCTATAAAATTTTGTGTTTATTGGACCCATACCTTGGTATGCAATACACACTTTCTTCCCCATAAGTAAAGCAAGCTTTACAATTCCAAGATAATACCAAATACTCTTTTTGCTTGTAATATCTTGAAATAATGTACCTCCGCCACTTACTAATATATCTGTATTTTTAATAGCTTTTACGATACTAAAAAAATTATACCTATCGTATGCTTCCACATTGTATAACTCTTTTGTTCTATCCGGATTTGAAGACAATACCACTAATCTATAATTTTTCTTTGCGAGCTCAATTGACATTGTCTCTATCATAGCTTCATCACCAGTATTATTAAATCCATAATAACCTGAAATAAGTACACCCTTCATATTATCCCCCACGTCTAATATTATTTATTTTAATGCTTCTCTTGCAGCTTCCATTTCCGCTTCTTTCTTATTTTTGCCTTCGCCTCTACCCATAAATTTATCATTGCAATATACTTCTGCAACAAAAACTTTATTATGCTCAGGACCTTTCGAGCCACAAATCTTGTACTCTATTTTAACGTCACCATTAACTTGCAATTTTTCTTGTAGCTTTGTCTTATAATCCTTATTTCCATTCTTTATACAAGTTTCTACTTGCTTTGAAATATGGTCTATTATAAATTCTTTCACTGGCTCAAGACCGCCATCTAAAAAGATGGCTCCAATTATTGCCTCGACTGCGTCCGCCAAAATTGATGATCTATATCTTCCTTCGTTCTTAGCTTCGCATTTTCCAACTTTCAAAAAATCACTAAAACCGTAATTATTCGCAAAACTTGCAAGAGATTCTTCGCAAACAGAATAAGCTCTAGCTTTAGTCATTTCTCCTTCTGCTAAATAAGGATAGTTTATATAAATATACTCGCTCGCAACAAGTTCCAAAACAGCATCTCCAAGATACTCTATTCGCTCATTATAATATTCTATATCGTTTTCATGAGCATATGAACTATGAGTTATCGCTATATCCAGCAACTCCTTATTTTTAAATTTATATTTTATAATATCTTCTATATTCATACCTACTCTTCCTTTCATGGAATTATTATTTCACATAAGTTAAAAACGTTCCATAACAAACTATATATCGTTATGGAACGTTTTAATTCTTTTTTTAATTAAGCTTTTTTGTTGGCAGCTTTTATATATTCAACTACGTCTCCAACAGTTGTTATTTTCTCAGCTTCGCTATCTGGAATTTGTAAATCAAATTCTTCTTCTAAAGCCATAATAAGTTCAACTATATCTAAAGAATCAGCACCTAAATCATCAATGAATGATGTTTCTAATTTTATTGCATCTTCCTCAACTGCTAATTGCTCTATTATAACCTCTTTAACTTTTTCTAAAATTGCATCTGGATTCATCCAAATGACCCCCCTTCACTTTTTGTGTTTAATCACTCTATAATTTAACTCTAGTATATGTTTTATAAATTGTCAACTACTTTTTTTCTTTGAAATTTTATTATATGCATTTTTACGCTTTTCTAGGCTCCATCTTGCTGATTTTTGAATCTTCATAAATACTTTTTTCTATTGATTCTACAACATTATTTTTAGCAAAATTTTCAGCTTGAATCAATGTAAATTTAACTATTTTAGCATTAGCTGTACCATGACATTTTACCATTGGTTTTTTTACGCCTAAAAGCAAAGCACCACCATACTCGCTATAGTCCATTCTCTTTTTAAATCTTTTAAGTGCTGGTTTCAATAGGACTGCTAGAAATTTTGTCCACGCATTTTTCATAAGTTCTTCTTTTAAAAGTTTAGTAACCATTGCACCAATGCCTTCGGTTGTTTTAAGTGCGACATTTCCTGTAAAGCCATCCGTTACAACAACATTTACCAATCCATCAAACATATCTCTGCCTTCAATGTTTCCATAGAAATTAACATCAGAATCCTCAGACAATCTTTCAAAAGACTCTTTCATTAATTCGTTCCCTTTACCTTCTTCTGCCCCAATGTTTAAAAGTCCAACTTTTGGATCTTCTATATGCATAACATTCTTCATGTATATTTGACCCATCTTTGCAAATTGTAACAAATTTATAGGCCTGCAGTTTGTATTGGCACCACTATCTATAAGCATAAAACCTTTTCCGTTATATGTTGGAAGTATTGGACAAAGTGCTGGTCTATCTATACCTTTAATTCTTCCAACCAAAAGAAGCCCACCTGCCATAAACGCACCTGTACTTCCTGCAGAAACAAAAGCATCTCCCTCGCCATTTTTTAACATGTTAAAAGCCACAACCATTGACGAATCCTTTTTCTTTTTTATAGCTTCTGTTGGTGACTCGCAATTTTCAATAACTTCCTCTGCATTTTTTATAGAAAGCCTTGGACTAACTTCCTTTATGTCATCTTTTCCGTAAAACTCTTTTATTTTCTGATTAATTAATTCTTCTTTACCAATAAGAACAATTTCCGATTCAAGTTCATCGATTGCATTAACTGAGCCCTTAATAATTTCATCTGGACTGTTGTCTCCACCCATCGCATCAATTAAAATTTTCATATGTACTTCCTTTCTTTAAAGTAGTATCATTCTAATGTATATGATACCTCCACCACATACATAACAAAAATTATATTACATTAAAATTTAAAATGCAATAATAATTGATAGACTAACTGGTCATTTTCTCGCACGTAACTTAACAAGTATCCCTTTGATTATCTCAAAGTCAAGTCGTAAATTAATAAAAAAGAAGCATTCTTTAAAAGAATGCTTCCTAAAAATATCTATCTTAAATTTTAAAATTAAGCTTCGATTTCTGTTACAACACCAGCACCAACTGTTTTACCGCCTTCACGAATAGCGAATTTTAATCCTTTTTCTACAGCGATTGGTGTGATCAATTCGATGTCCATAACAACGTTATCACCTGGCATTACCATTTCTGTACCAGCTGGTAATGTGATAACACCTGTAACGTCTGTTGTTCTGAAATAGAATTGTGGTCTATAGTTTGAGAAGAATGGTTTGTGTCTTCCGCCTTCTTCTTTAGTTAATACGTAAACTTGACCTTTAAATTTTGTGTGTGGGTGAATTGTTCCCGGTTTAGCAAGAACTTGTCCTCTTTCGATTTCGTTTCTTTGAATACCTCTTAAAAGAACACCAATGTTATCACCAGCTTCAGCTTGGTCAAGAAGTTTTCTGAACATCTCAACACCTGTGATAACTGTCTTTTTGATTTCTTTAGCGATACCAACGATTTCAACTTCGTCAGAAACTTTAACTACACCTCTTTCAACTCTACCTGTAGCAACTGTTCCTCTACCTGTGATTGAGAATACGTCTTCTACTGGCATTAGGAATGGTTGGTCAACTGGTCTTTGTGGAGTTGGGATATATTCATCAACAACTTTCATTAACTCTCTGATGCAAGCATATTCAGGAGCATTTGGATCTGTTGATGTGCTCTCTAATACTTTAAGAGCTGATCCTCTGATAATTGGTGTTGTGTCTCCAGGGAAACCATACTTTGTTAATAATTCTCTAACTTCCATTTCAACTAATTCTAATAGTTCTGGATCGTCAACCATATCGCATTTATTTAAGAATACTACGATATAAGGAACACCAACTTGTCTAGCAAGAAGAATGTGCTCTCTTGTTTGTGGCATTGGACCATCAGCAGCAGAAACAACTAGGATTGCACCATCCATTTGTGCAGCACCTGTGATCATGTTTTTAACATAGTC
>DHKI01000030.1:42975-64081 GCA_002404755.1 Clostridiales bacterium UBA4698
CAGTCAACGTGTGCATAGTGTCTCTTTTCTGTTTGATACTCAACGTGTGCAGTATTGATTGTGATACCTCTAGCTCTTTCTTCTGGAGCTCCATCGATTTGATCGTATGCTTTAAATTCAGCCTCTCCTTCTAATGCTAATACTTTTGTAATAGCAGCTGTTAAAGATGTCTTACCATGGTCAACATGTCCGATTGTACCAATGTTAACGTGTGGTTTAGTTCTTTCAAATTTCTCTTTAGCCATTTTAAAATCCTCCTTATTTTTATTTATTATATTATTTAATATTGAAATCTTATTAACAAGTTTATTTTATTAAACTTTGTTAAAATTTGCAATGATATTTGTAAAATTCACCAAATAAACATCACACAATTACAACTTATTTATTTTTTTGAGATGTAATTGCTTCTAATACAGACTTTGGAACTTCCTCATTATGGCTAGGTTCCATAGAGTATGTACCTCTACCTTGAGTTCTAGATCTTAAGTCTGTAGCATAACCAAACATTTCTGAAAGTGGTATGAAGCATCTGATTTCTTGCATTCCGTTCTTAGCTTCAATTCCTTCAAGTCTACCTCTTCTTGAGTTAACGTCACCGATAACATCTCCCATGTATTCTTCAGGAACTACTATTTCAACTTTCATGATTGGCTCTAGTAATACTGGTTTAGCAAGTTTGCAGCACTCTTTGAATGCCATAGAAGCAGCAATCTTGAATGCCATTTCTGATGAGTCAACCTCGTGGTATGAACCATCAACTAATGTAGCTTTAACATCTACTACTGGGTAACCAGCTAAGATACCCGTGTTTGTAGCTTCTCTGAAACCATCTTCGATTGGTTTGATGTATTCCTTAGGAACTGCACCACCAACGATTTTGCTTTCAAATTGAATACCTGTACCTGGCTCAAGTGGTTCAAGTTCAAACCATACGTCACCGTATTGTCCCTTACCACCTGATTGTCTGATGAATTTACCTTCAGCTTTAACTTTGTTTCTAATTGTTTCTTTGTATGCAACTTGTGGTGCACCAACGTTAGCTTCAACTTTAAATTCTCTCTTTAATCTATCAACGATGATATCAAGGTGTAATTCACCCATACCAGCGATAATTGTTTGACCTGTTTCTTGGTTTGTATATGTTTTGAATGTTGGATCTTCTTCGGCAAGTTTTGCGAGTGCAATACCCATTTTTTCTTGGTCAGCCTTTGTTTTTGGCTCAATTGCGATTGAGATAACTGGCTCTGGGAATTCCATTGATTCAAGTATAATTGGATACTTTTCATCACATAATGTTTCACCAGTTGTAACTTCTTTCAAACCAACAGCTGCAGCTATATCACCAGCATATACTTTATCTATATCTTCTCTGTGATTAGCATGCATTTGAAGAATTCTTCCGATTCTTTCTTTCTTATCTTTATTTGCATTTAGTACTGATGTACCAGCTTCAAGTGTTCCAGAGTAAACTCTGAAGAAGCAAAGTTTTCCAACGAATGGGTCTGTTGCTATCTTGAATGCTAGAGCTGCAAATGGCTCACTATCTGATGGATGTCTGTCTTCCTCAGCACCTGTTTCTGGGTTTACACCCTTAATAGCAGGTATATCAAGTGGTGAAGGCATGTAATAAATTATATTATCAAGTAATTCTTGAACACCTTTGTTTTTGTATGAAGAACCACAACATACTGGTGTGACTTTACAAGCTAATGTTCCTATTCTTAATCCTTTTCTGATTTCATCTTCACTTAGCTCTCCACCATCTAAGTATTTCATCATTAATTCTTCATCTTGTTCAGCAGCAGCTTCTATCATTTCGCTTCTATATTTTTCAGCTTTTTCTAGCATATCTGCTGGAACATCTGTCTCTTCTATATCTTTTCCTAAATCGTCTTTGTGTATGAAAGCTCTCATTCTAACAAGGTCTATAACACCTTTGAATTGATCTTCTGCACCGATAGGTAATTGTATAGGTATAGCATTTGCGTGCAATCTGTGTCTCATTTGCTCTACGCAGCTATAGAAATCTGCACCAGTTGTGTCCATTTTGTTAACGTAACACATTCTTGGTACATTGTATTTGTCAGCTTGTCTCCAAACTGTTTCAGATTGTGGTTGAACTCCACCTTTAGCACAGAATACTGTAACGCTTCCGTCTAGTACTCTAAGAGATCTTTCAACCTCAACTGTGAAGTCAACGTGACCAGGTGTATCGATGATGTTTATTCTATGTTCTTTCCAGAAACAAGTTGTAGCAGCAGAAGTAATTGTGATACCTCTTTCTTGCTCTTGAGCCATCCAGTCCATAGTAGCAGCACCTTCGTGAACCTCACCTATTTTGTGAGTTTTACCTGTGTAGAATAATATTCTCTCTGTTGTTGTTGTTTTACCAGCATCAATGTGAGCCATTATTCCTATGTTTCTTGTTTTTTCTAATGAAACTTTTCTCTCGGTAGCCACTTAGTTTTCCTCCTTATTCATATTCAAATTTAAAATTACCATCTATAATGTGCGAAAGCCTTGTTAGCTTCAGCCATTCTATGTGTATCTTCTTTCTTCTTGAAAGCTCCACCCATAGAGTTTATAGCATCTATAATTTCGTTTGCTAATTTTTCTTTCATTGTTTTTTCGTTACGCTCTCTTGCATATCTAACAAGCCATCTTAATCCCAATGCTTGTCTTCTTTCGCTTCTGATTTCCATTGGAACTTGATATGTAGCTCCTCCGACTCTTCTAGCTTTAACTTCAAGTACAGGCATAACGTTTTCCATAGCTTCGTTAAATGCTTCTAATGCATTTTTGCCAGTTTTTTCAGCAACTATATCAAATGCATCATAAACAATTGATTGAGCTAATGATTTTTTACCACTTTCCATTACGTTGTTAATAAGCTTAGTAACAACTTTGCTTTGATATACTGGATCTGGTAAAACTTCTCTTTTAGCTATATAACCTTTTCTTGGCACTGTTCTTCCCTCCTTACAAAATTAGTGTACATTATACCGTACACCTAGGTACTCTGATAAGCTTCTATGCTTACCCGTAAGTGCTCTATACGATCTTTATCTATATATAAGCACCTTTTTTCTAAATCCTATGATTTCTTTGGTTTCTTAGCTCCGTATCTAGAACGAGCTTGCATCCTGTCTTTTACTCCGGCAGTATCAAGTGTTCCTCTAATGATATGGTATCTAACACCTGGAAGGTCTTTTACTCTTCCACCTCTTATAAGAACTACACTGTGTTCTTGTAAGTTATGTCCAACACCTGGGATATAAGCTGTAACCTCTTGAGTGTTTGTTAATCTAACCCTTGCAACCTTTCTTAAAGCTGAGTTTGGCTTTTTAGGTGTAGTTGTTTTAACTACTGTGCAAACTCCTCTTTTCTGTGGGCTTGCAGCGTTAGTTGTTCTCTTTAATTTTGAATTATATCCTTTTTGTAATGCTGGAGCTTTAGATTTAGAAGTTTTGTCTTTTCTTCCTTTTCTAACTAATTGGTTAATTGTAGGCATTTTGTTTGGTTCACCCCCTGTTTTATTAGAATATATATTTCAAAGCATTTTTAAAGGTGCTTTAAAATCAGTTTTGGGTTTGCCCCTATATGGCAATCTCACTATTATTTTCTTCTTCTAAATAATAGCAGTTCATATTTTACCATTTAATGTTCTTTTTGTCAACCTCTTTTTTGTGTTTTATCCCTACGGGTAGCTATAATTATTGCCATTTTTGATTTTGTTCATTTTTGTGTTATTTCAAAATCAAAAATATAATGGTTGTTGCCTAATAATAGCGAATTTATCATATAGCACGAAATTGTTTTTGACGCAAAAAAGAACGGCCTATTTTTAGGTCGTTCTTTTATATTATCTTGCTCTTAAAGTCATTCTAAATGTATTCTTTGTTGCACTTCCTGTCCAGTTTAAGATACTTCCGTAACTTGTAACTCCAGTTATATTTCCGCCTAAGTATGTTGTATATGTACTGGTGTCTTTTTGCTTTACAGTTGCCTTCAATTTTTCTGGATCTCCGTATTGATTCATTTTTAATGTTCCACCAGAATTTGTTGCTGCACTTAAGTATCCTATTGCTGTCAATTGTTCTTGTTCGCTTACACGTGCTGCTAAGGATGTTCCAGATATTCCATAGTATGGTTCAATCGAGCCATTTATTCCTTTTGTCTTAGATAACATTTGTCTTACAAGTGTTTCTGCTTCTTTAATACTGAATGTATCACCATAAATTTCATTGAACTTCTTCAAGCCTTCTGCAACTCTGATGTACATTACCTTTGTATCTATGTCTTCATTTACCTCAACTTCTGTCTCTAAGCCAGCCTTATTTTCGAATATGAATTTAGTGCCCTTTTCAAAGCTATTTAACCTTGCAGTTACATTCTTCTTATAGTTTGTTGTACTGAACGATATTCCGTCACATTCAATTCCTTTTAATATATTTATCTTGTCTCCGTTTGGCTTTTCAACTCTGACTATTCTCATTAATTGATTTCCTTCAAATTCGATTCTTGCTCTAGAATATTCGGTTGCTCCATATGTTGTATAAACTACTATAACTCTTGATTCATCTATAGTTGTTATATTGATTTTTTCTGTTACTGTATTCTCCAAATCATCAACTACAGTCCATGCATATGTTCCGTTCGATGTTGCGATGTAATCCATTGTGATTGTTAACTCATTGTTTGTTTTTACTACTTTGTCTTTCCACTCGCTCTTATCGAATTCAGAAGCATTTACCTTTATGCTTTCTATTTCTCTCGTTGATTTTATAATACCTATTATCTTGACTTTCGTTGCAGATATTTGCTCTGTTTCAAATCTTATAGTTGGCTTTCTGTTTATTAACATATTAACATTTACTCTTGCTGTTTCGCTTGTTGTTGTATTACCTATAATATCTGAAACAATAACTCTAAAGTAATGTGCTCCTTCTTTTTTAGCCTTATAAATTACTTCAGATAATTCTGCTGAAGTTTCATCTGTTTCGAATGTTTCCCAAGTCTTGCCATCTCTGCTAAATTGCCATTCGTAGCTCTTGATTCCACTTTCATCTCTTGCTGTTACTGATAGCTCGGCTTCGTCACCAAAGATTCTTCCGTAACTATCTGCAGATGTTTTTATTATTCCAACTTCTGGTCCTTCATTATCTGCTTTTATGTTTAAGTTTATAGATGTTGCTTCATTGTATCTTAAAGCCCTATCATATACTGACTTATCAGCAATCTTCAAATATATGCTTCCATTTTCGGTTATACCTTCTAATGTCAACGTATATTTATAACCTCCATATTCTAGTGCAGAGTTAGAAGCATTTGCTGTTAAAACTTTCTTTATGTCTGTAAGTTCTGTTTGAATTCCCTTATGCATTACAACTATTTTAATGTCTTCGATTGTAAATTCATTATCGTTTATTCCTGAAATTAAATCTTCAACTGTTAATTTTACTGTTATCTTTGAGTCTTTATTTATTACACCATTAACACTATTAGTTGTCTCTATCTCAGTAGCTCTAATGCTTGGATTTGTCTTATCTAGTTTTAACTTGTACTGACCAATTAATGACATTACTGCACCGTTTCCTTTATTGTATGCTCTTGCATAAATCGTTGTTTCTCTTGTTTCCCTTGATATTGTGAATGTGCCGTTGTATGCAAACCAGTCATCTCCGTTGAAACTATATTCGTATGTAACTTCAACTCCCGTAATAACATCAGATTGAATTGTTACCTCTACATCTCCACTTGCCCAAGTGCCACTTTCTATAATGTTTCCATCTTGCTTAACTATAATGTCTGGTGGTAATAATTCTTTGATTTCCCAGGTTGTTGTTAAATTCAATCCACCATCAACTGTGTAATTATCATTTGATACCGCAACAACTCTTGCAGTATAAGTTCCTTTCTCTGTTGCCTTATTTCCTTCGTATTCAGTTATTGTTACAACATCTCCAGGTACTACATTTCTTATCGTACCTGTTATAGTCTTTTCAGTACCATCATAAATAAATGTTGTTACTCCCCATCTTACCTCGATAGGACGTGGCTTAACTGTTACGTTTATTGTTGCTGTTACAGAACTATATTGACTTGTTTCTTCCGTTGTTAATGTTATTGTTGCAGTTCCAACTTTTCCTGGTGTTATATTTATTGTTGTGTCTAATACACCTGCATTTGCTACATTGGCATCAGAAGTTGTTGCAGTTATTCTGCCATTTCCAGTGTACGTATATGGAATATTTCTCGTGTTATCGCCATAGATAAACTTAATATCTTTTTCACTAACACTTATTTCTGGTACAGCTCTCGATACTTTAATTACAAATGTCTTTGTTCCTGCTGCATAGTTTTCTGATTCTGGTACGTTTATTGTCACAATAGATTCGCCAAATCCAACAGGTGTTATTGTCGCAGTTCCTTTGTTGTTGCCATCTTCATATTTTAGTGTTGCTACATTATCGTTGCCATTTAACACACTTGCAGTAACATCTTCGCCATTGTATTTAAATTCAACACTGCCCTCTGTTCCATATACTAAAGATATCTCATCTTGAACATCTATAATTCTTTCTGCCTTTTTAATTACCCAATCATGAGTGATATTTTCTCCGCTTACTACTGTATAATTATGATTATTAGTTCCTGTTGCCTCTGCTGTATAATTACCAGCTAGTATTGCTTTGTTTCCTGTGTATGTTAATTCTAAAGTATCATTTCCAACAAGATTTTTAACTATTGCAAATACTTCTTTTTCTCTTCCATCATATGCAAATTCATTTGCATTCCACTCCAAAATAACTGGCAACGGTTTTACTGTTACGTTTATTGTCTTTGTGGTTTCTGTATATTGTGATGTTGGTGCTGATGTCACACTAACAGTAGCTTTACCTTCTCCAACCGGCGTTATTATTATTTCATTTCCAGTTACAATTGCTGTTATTACATCTGAATCTGAAACTGCCACCGTAATTCTTCCATTACCGTTATATGTGTATCTTGTTGTAAACGGTGCATCTCCATATGTCAAAGTGATATCTGTGTCTTCTATTTCTAATGTTGGCTCAATTGCATTTACTGTAATTTTGCATATAGCTGTTGCTTCTGCATAATTTTCTGTTTCAGGTATTTTCACAACAACATTACACTTACCAGCACCTTCTGGAGTTACAGTAATTCTTCCTCCATTTTGTCCAACATCATGTTTAATTGTTGCAACACTTGTTGCTGTTGATTCAGCTGTTGCTGCTGTGTCTTCACCTGTAAATGTATACTCAATTTCTCCATCTGTTCCATAATCCAATATTAACTCTTCTGTTATTTGGACTTCACGTGGTGCCTTCTTAATCTCCCAATTGTATCTGATGTTCATTCCATCAACTACTGTATAGTTTGGATTATCTACTGCTGTTACTTCCGCAGTATATCTTCCAGCTTTTGTTTTTGCATTATCTTTATATGTTAATGTTATTTCATCATTTCCAACTAAATTAGTAACAGTTGCTGTCACTTGTTTTTCTGTTCCATCATATACGAAATCGCCACTGCTCCATTTTAGAATGATTGGTCTTGGTTTTACTGTTACATTTATATCTTTGCTTCCTGCTTTATATTGAGGAGTTTCCGATGCCTTTATAGTGATTGTTGTTGTACCAACATTTACTGGTGTTACAACAATTCTGTTGTCTATCATTTTAACAGTCGCAACATTTTCATTATTTGAAATAACTGTTACAGTTCCATTTCCATCATAATTAAATGTTGTCTCTGAAGAATTATCTCCATATATGAATACGAATTCTGAAGGCTCATTTACTGTAATAGTTGGTTCTTTTGGAACAACTGTTAATTTAGCTTTTAGTTCTGTTATTGTTCCATCATAATCTTTTAATTTAACTATTACATTTGTTTCACCTGATGCTTTACCTGTAATTACTCCTGTTGCCTCATCTATGCTTGCCAAATCTGTGTTTTCTATTGAATAGCTTATTTCTTTTGGCTCACCATCATATGTCAATGTTGGTCTTATCGTTTCAAATACTTCAACAACCAAATTGTCTTCTAATTGTGCATTGCTTACTTTGTCTACAATATTTGATATCTCTATTGTACTGTTTGCAGTTACATCTGAAATATTTCCAGCTCCATCTCTAACAAATACATAGTATGTTCCATTATCAAATACTTCGTATTGGAATGTTGTACTTGTGAAATTGTTCCATGTTACATTATCTGCTGAAGTTGTTGTTCCAACATAATATTCTGTAACTCCACTTCCACCAACATCAGTGATTTCTGATACAGTTATAATTTTAGAGTTTGCCTTTCCTAATGGTGCCTCAACTTTTCCTATAACTGGTTTTGTCTTATCGATTTTTATTGTGTATGGTCCACTTTCATTTGTTACAGCTTTACCTTGTACGTTTACACCAACAAAATATATTACGTAATTAAAGTTTTTGTTAAAGTTAATTGTTGCTGTGTTATTTTCAAACAATGTGCCATCATAACTTCTTAAAGTCTTTTCGCCTTCAATTCTATAATATACTGATGTTACTGTTGTTGCTTCTGCAGGCATCTTTATTGTTGCTATTACATCATTATTTGTCCATTCGCTATCATATGGTGCATCATTTTCTTTTAATGTAACATCAATGCTTACCGTCTTAACTTCAAATTCAACAGTGTTAGATGTTGCACTATTGTAATTTTCTGTTTCCGCTACTTTTGCAAACATCTTGTATTTTCCTGGTGCTATTGATGTAGATGATGTTACAGTATTCCAATTTATAGCTTTTGAAGAATCATCTCCACTATAAATAAAGTACGTTACATCGCCATTTCCAAGATTTCCTATTATGCTTGGCTCTGCCTTTTCTCCACCATATATGTAATCATCCATTGTTATCACTGGTGTTATATTTGCTTTTTCGATCTTCCAAATATGAGATACGTTTTCTGCACCAACTAATGTATAGTTGTCGTTATCCAATTTCTTTGCAATTGCTGTGTATGTGCCAGCATTAATTTTTCTGTTTTCGTCATACTCTATAACATTTACCGTATCGCCTGCTACTGCATTTGTTACCGATGCCTTAACTTCTTTCTCTGAACCGTCATAAGTAAATGTATCTTTATCCCAAACCAAAGTAACTACTCTTTGTTTTACTGTTACATTTATTACAACACTTGATGCCTCGTATTGGTCTGTTTCAGCAGCATTCATTGTTATTGTTGTGTTGCCTGCATTTAATGGTTTAATTGTTATAGTTTTATTTGCATTTACAGTAGCTGTAACAACATTTTCATTAGCTATTGTTACTGTCACTGTGCCATTTCCATTGTATGCATATGATATATCTTTGCTTGGATCACCATATGTGAATACCATATTTTTATCTTGCTCTGAAATGTTTATTTTCTCTGTTGAATTTTTCTTTATTGTAACCAAACATTCTCCAGATGTTGAATTATAATTTTCTGTTTCAGGTATTACAATTGCTACTATTGTAGTTCCTTGTGCAACTGGTGTAACTGTTACACTTCCCGAATTGTTGCCATCTTGATTTGTTACTGTTGCAACAGAAGTTTTTTCCGATGTTACTTCAGCAATTGTATCCTCACCTGTGTATGTGTAATCAATCTTTCCTGTGGTACCATACTCTAATACTAAGTCATGTATCATCGTTAAAGTTCTATTAGCCTTATTGATTACCCATGTCTTTGTTATATTTTCACCATCTACTAATGTATAGTTTTCGTTGTCTAATGTTAACGCTTCTGCTTCATAATTTCCTGCATTTGTTTTTGCATTATTATTGTATGAAGTAATATTTACGATATCATTTCCAACTTTATTATCTACAGTTGCTGTTATAGTTTTTACTGTTCCGTCATATGTGAATGTATCATTACTCCAAGAAAGTTTTACAGGTCTCTTCTTAACAGTAACTTTTATTGTTGCCTCACCTGCAGCATATTTTGCTGTTTCTGAAGATGTTAATGTTATAGTTGCCTCGCCTGCATTTCGAGGTATTATTGTAATTGTTTTTCCTGCTTCGTCTATTGTAACTTTTGCAATATTTTCATCTGACGACTTAATGGTCAATTGTCCATTACCTTTATATTCATATGATGTTTGTACTTCGTCATCGCCATATGTTAAAGTAATTTCCGGATTGTTTATAACAAGTCCTGCTTCACTCAATCCTACTGTTACTTCGCACTCTTTTGCTATTGAGTTATAATTTTCAGACTCTGGCACTGTAACAGTTAAAATCGTTACTCCTGCTACCAATGGTTCTATTGTGATTTCTCCACTATTTGTTCCATCTAAATAGTTCTTTATTGACATATACACATTCTTATCTAATGTTACCGTCGCTGTCACATCTTCTCCTGTATATGTAAAGTTTAATTTGTAATCTGAACCAAAGATTATATTCACTTTATCTTGCATTACTATTTCTCTGTCAGCCTTATTGATTACCCAATTATGAGTTGTATTTGTTGCATTTTGCAATGTATAGTTTTTATTATTTAAACTTAAAGCTTCTGCGATATAGTTTCCTGCATTTGTTTTCTTATTATTGTTATATGCATTTACAGAAACAACATCGTTTCCCACTTTGTTTGTAACTGTCGCTGTTATCGTTTTTTCTGTTCCATCATATGTGAAAGTATCATCGCTCCATTCTAGTTCTACAACTCTTGGTTTTACTGTCATTGTAAGTTTTGTTTCTGTTTCTGTAAATTGATCAGTTTCCGAAGCCTTTATTGTAATAGTTGTCGTGCCAACTCCTTCTGGTTTTACAATAATTTCGTCTCCGCTTACTCTAACAGAAATTATATCTCCGCTATCTGTCTCTGCTGTAATTGTACCATTTCCATCATATTCGAATGGAATTTTTACTGGATCATCTCCATATGTTATTTCTGATGGATAGTCTGGAACAGTTATTTTTGCATCACTATTTCTCTCAACTATCACTTTTACATTCTTAGTTGCATATTTATAGTTATCTGATTCCGGCACTTCTATTACAATATTACATTCGCCTTTTTCTACTGGTGAAACTGTTATTGTTCCATTTCTAACACCATCAACAAAATTCTTAATTATTGCAATATTAGTTTTATCACTTCTAACGCTAGCCGTTACATCTTCTCCTGTGTATTCGAATGTTATATTTCCATCTGTATCATAAACTAAAGTTATTTCTTCAGGATTTAATGTTATCACTCTGTCGGCTTTATTAATCTTCCAATTATGACTTAAGTTTGTTGCATTTTCTATTGTGTAATTATTATTTTTTACACCTGTAATTTTTGCTATATAATTTCCTGCTAAAATCTCTGTATTACCAGTATAAATTAATCCAACATCATCTCCACTTACAATGTTATCTACTGTTGCTGTTATTGTCTTTGCTGTTCCGTCATAAGTGAATTCATCTTGTCCCCAAGTAACGACAATCATTCTCGGTGTTACTTGCACTTCTACTTCTCTGCTTACTGAATTATATTTGCTTGTCTCTGCTGCTGTAACTGTAACTTTTGCCGTTCCAACATTCTTAGGAGTCAT
Organism: Clostridiales bacterium UBA4698; assembly: GCA_002404755.1. Classification (GTDB taxonomy): domain Bacteria; phylum Bacillota; class Clostridia; order TANB77; family UBA1234; genus UBA1234. Next base: position 54,572 of record DHKI01000030.1, read on the forward strand.
CTTTATCTTCTTAGTAGTTTCATCTACTAAAACTTCTACTACATCACCATTACCTGATACAGCTGTTACTGCACCATTTCCAGTGTATGTATAAGAAATATCTTTTGCTTGATCACCATATACAAAATCAACTCTTGACTGAATATTCATATCTGCTGTTGCTCTTTCTACGTTTACAGTTATACTAATTTCTGTTGTTGTTCCATCGTAATCTTTGAAAGTAACTTTCATCTTTGTTGTTCCGAAATTTTCACCAGTAACAACACCAGTCGTTTTATTCACTGTTGCAATATTTGTGTCTTCCATTTCATATATTATTTCTTTTGCTTCACCAGAATATGAAATATTAGCCTTAGCTGTTTCAAATACTTTTACTGTAATTGAATCATCATGAGTTATATTTGAAATTTTATCTACTATTTCTGTAATTTCAATTTGGCTGTTTGCTGTTATATCTGAAATGTTTCCTGCATTATCTATTACGTAGAAATAATATCTCTTATTTTCAGTAGCTTCATATGTGAAACTATTTCCTGTGAATTCTGTCCATGTAGCTCCTGCTGTACTTTGTGTATCGCTTACGTAATATCCGTACAATCCGCTTCCACCATAATCAACTATGTTTCTAGCTGTAATTGTCTTAGTATTACCTTTTCCTGTTGGAGTAACTACTTCACCAATCACTGGTTTTTCTTTATCGATTTTTATCTCGCAACCAACGCTTTCACCAGTTATTACTCTACCATTTACATCTACACCAACAAAATATACTTTCTTGTTTATATTATCTTCAAAGTCAATTTTTACTGTGTTTCCATCCTTAGTCATTTTGTTTGGTATATTGTATGTTGTTTCGCCTTCATATCTGTAGTATACAGCTTCTAAATTATTTACATCATCAGATACTTCAATTGTTGCTGTTACTGTATTGTTTGTCCAGTTTCCGTCATATGCTTCATTGCCTTCTGTCAATGTTACGTCAATACCTGCAACTACTATATTAAACTCTACAGTATTTGTTGTTGCACCATTATAATTTGAAGATTCTGCAACTTCTGCAACCATATAGTATTTGCCAGCTGGCAAGTATGTTGAACTTGTTACCTCGTTCCAATTTCTCTTATCTGCTACATCTCCAGAATAGTAATAGTAAGTTACATTTCCGTTTCCAAGGTTACCCTCAACTCTTGGGGTTGGCTTTTCGCCCGCATAAATATAATCTGTCATTACTAATGTTGGAGTTATATCCGCTTTATTGATTGTCCATTCTTTGCTTATATTTTGACCATTTGTAACTGTATAATTATCGTTGTTTACACCTGTTGCTTTCGCTGTATATATTCCAGCATTAGTCTTTTTGTTATCTACATATGCATTAATTTCAACAACATCATTTCCAACTTTATTTGTTATTGTTGCTATAATTTCTTTTTCGTTGCCATCATAAACAAATGTGTCATTACTCCATTCCAAAATTACAGCTCTCTTATTTACTGTAACCGTAATTTGAACTTCTGAAGCATCATATTGCTCTGTCTTTTCAACTCTTATTGTTATTGCTGCACTACCCGCATTTACTGGTGTTATTGTTATTTTCTTATCTGTTTCATTTATTGTAACTTTCGCAACATCCTCGTTATTAGATACTCCTGTAATTTTTCCATTTCCGGCATATTTGTATCCAATCTCACTTGCATTATCACCATATGTGAACACTATGCTTTCAACATCTGGAACGATACTTCCTGATGCTAAAGATACATTCACGTCGCACTTGGCTGTCTTTGATTTATAATTCTCCGATTCCGGAATTGTTACAGTTATTGTTGCTGTACCCGCTGAAACTCCAGTAGCTTCTATTGTTCCTTTATTATCGCCGTCTTGTAAAGTTACATTTAATACATTAGTATTACTGCTTACAACCTCTGCTGTAACATCCTCACCTGTATAAGTAAATTCTATATTTTCAAGTGTGCCAAATATCAAGTTAATATTTGATACTAAATTAATTTCTCTTTCTGCCTTTTCAATAACCCAATTATGTGTCTTACCAGTCATTCCTTCTATCGTATAATTTGGATTATCTAGCGAAGTTATCTCTGCAATATAATTTCCGGCATCAGTCTTTTTGTTATTTGCATAAGTTATATTTACAGTATCATTTCCTACTATATTATTTATTGTTGCTATTACTTCTTTTTCTGTTCCGTCATATACAAACGAATCTCCACTCCATGTAACCTTAATTACTCTCTTTGTAACTGTAACATTTATAATGATTTCTTTAGCTAAATATTGTTTCGTTTTTTCAGATTTTAATACCAATGTTGTTTCGCCATATCCAACAGCATCTACAGTTATTTTATTATCTGCCAATGTTGCTTTAGCTACATTTTCATCTTGTGAAGTTATGCTTAATTTTCCATTTCCATTATATGATGTTATATTAATTACTTTTGAAGTATCACCATAATTAAAGTTCAATGTGTTTCTATCTATGATTAATGTTGGCTCTATCGCATTTACTTTTACTGTTATTGTCTTCTCATATTTAGTTCCATCAAAATCTTCAATTGTAACTTTGGCTGTTGTTGTGCCTTCTGCAACACCTGTTATAGCTCCTGTTGTAGCATCTATCGTTGCTATCGTGTTATCTACAATTTCAAATGTTACATCCTTTGGAGTTCCATCATATTTCAAACTTGGTGTCTTTGTTTCAAACACATTCAATTCCAAAGTATCTGAATTGCCATTAAATTCGATATTAGTTACTTTATCTTGTACATCTACAATATTTGTTGAATAAGCCTCTGAAATATTTCCTGCATTATCTATTACCCAAATGTGATAAGTATTATTTTCTGTAACTGTAAATTCAAAGCTTGAAGATTTTAAATCTGTCCAAGTTGCATTAGTCAAGTCTGCAACTGTATTTATATAGTATCCTTTTAATCCACTTCCACCTTCATCTGTTATGTTTGAAACTGTTATTGTCTTAGAGTTTGCTTTTCCTGTTGGAACAGTCACATTACCAATTATAGGCTTAATCTTATCAATATTTTCTATTTTGTGTTCAACTGGATTACTATGTCCTACTCCATCTGAATATCTAGCATATAATATTCCGTTTGCACTAAATATTACATCTGTTGTCTCTCCTGTTACTGTTGTCCAATTTTCTTTATCTGTCGAATACTGATGGATATATGTTGTATCACCGCTCCAATTAATTGTTGCTGTTACATCTTGGTTTGTCCATTCTGTTGGAGTGTGTGTAATAGTAATTGCTGACGCATCAATCTTTAAAGTTCTAGTAAATGCACTCTTTGAAGTAACTGTATTATTCGCAACATCTGTAATAACAGTTCTAACTTCATACTCAGTATCTGAAGATAAATTCTTTATCACATCACTCAAATCTGTTGTTGTGTTCCATGTGTTGAAATCACCGTCGCCACTTAATCTATATTCATATCTTATACTTGTTATTGGCACAGCACAAACTTGGTTTGTTGTTACACCAATTTCATGAACACCAGGAACCAATGTAGGGGCAGTATCTGTTGTTGTTGCATCGTTCATAACAGTAATTCCAATTGCAATATCTGTTTCATCATTTTGATTCAATGCACAATCAGTAATAACTCCAGCTGGAACTGTTATTGTAAGAGGACCATTTCCAGTAACATTAGTAATTGTCAACGTAAATCTCTCTCCACTTGTTATATCTTCTTTTGTCAATGTTCTAACAACACCATCAATAACATTACCAGCAACTTTTATTACAAAGTTATCTTTTGTTAATGTCGTTGTAGCTGAATTGTAATTCGTATCAAAAGACTCAAATGTAAATGTTACTTGCTGACTCTCACCTAAATAATCTAGTTCCGGATTCTTGGATTTTAAATCTATTGTAGGTTTAACTGTATCAATCATTACATCACCAAACAATGGATCATATTCTGTTCTACCTATTGTATAAACATATTCGCTCTCATCACCATTTTCAGCAACAGCTTTAATTCTATATTCAAAAGACATGTTCTTAGTAAGTCCAGTATGCATGTGTGGTGAAGTAGCATTATCACTTAATACAATCCAGTTGTTGTCTTTATTAGAAGCCTCTAATACATATTTCACATTTGTGTTTTCTGTATCTTTCCAAGTTATTTCTATCGAATCTGTATAATCTCCACTTGTTGCTGTGAAATTTTTAACCGTAGCTACTTCTGTTCTAACAACAGTAATATTTGTATTAATTACATACTCATCATTACCGTTTTTAGCCAAGTCAAATATTTTACCTGCAGGTATTCTTACAGATAGACTTCCATCGCCAATTAAATTGTTAAGTTTTAATGTGTATCTTTCTCCACTTGGAATTACAGCTCTTGTCAACTCTTTATTCACACTTGTAGAAATAGTTCCATTTATTAAAACTTCTACATCTTCTTTAAATAACTTACATCCATCATTGTAATCATAATTATCATCAGTAACATTAAATGTTATTGTAACATCCGTCAAAGGTCCTACCTTCTCTGAATTTGGTGTTATATTAATGTTATCTATAACTGGCTTAATTGTATCTTTATTTACAACATCATAAATATCATCGTATTGAGTTGAACCTCTTGTTGATGATGGCTCACTATATCTCATGCTTGAATCGTATGCTTCAATAACATACTCGTATGTTTTATTTTTCTCAATTCCAACATGCATATATGGAGAAGTAACGTCATTTGATAAAAGAACCTTCTCGTTATTTTCGTTTATATATGATAATCTATACTTCAAACCAGAAACCATTTTCCATGTAACTTCAATTGCATCGACATAATCTCCACTCGTTGCAACAAAATTTTCTGGTGCATCTGGTGCTGGTGTAATAGCAACTTTTCCAGAGTTTATATCATCTTGTGCAACTATTAGTAAAACTTCATTAGAAGCTAAACTGTATGCCGAAATATCCGAATTTACAATCAAACATCTGAAAACCAATCCACTCAAATTATTTGTAACATCCAAAGTTTCGCTATCAATTTTCATTGTGTTAGTATCAATATTTAAAGCTTTTGTATCATATCCTGTTGCCATATCAGCAGTAACGTCTTCCCAGAAGTCACCTGATTTGTATTGCCATTTATACGTGCTTGCACCTTTTGCCTCAACTTCTATTACAGCAATCTCTCCATGTTTAACTTTAAATGTAGTAAGAGGTTGCTTTGTGTATCCTAATTCAAAATACTTAACTGCACGTTGCTCTTCATTTGTCATAATCATATTTGCAACATTTGATTTAATTGCACTATGGTCAACGTAATATTCATTACCCGCCAAACATCTAAATTGGTATTGATACATTGCATAGTTTGTTTCAACAGTAGTCAATGTTGACTCCTTCGTTATACTATCAATAGTAGTTGTTGAAACAGTTCCAATTGAATTCGTCATGTCTTTCCAGTAATCACTATCATTCTCTCTATATTGCCATGTCAATGTTAAGCCTGCACCAATCGCTTTAGCTTTATAAACCGCTTTATTACCCACTAAAACTTTTGTCGTCACAGGTTGAGTTAAAAATATTGGTGTCTCATAAGCTAACGTTGTATCATGTGTAACTATTAACTTTGCAATATTAGAAACTGCACCATGATGATCTTTAAACACATCATTTCCAACTATACATCTAAAATCATATCCAGATAATAAATTTGTAACAGCTGTTGTTGTGAATGTCGCTGTATCTCTGCTCACTTTAGAAGTACCTATAGAATTTGACATCTCGTGCCAATAGTCCTTTTCATTCTCTCTGTATTGCCATGTAAAAGTTGTAGCATTATCTGCTGAAATTGTAAATGTTGCTGCATTTCCAAATTTAACTTTTGCAGTAGTTATATTTGTTTTGATTTTTGGAATCAAAGCTGTTTCAACATTAACTTCTATATCTTCAGTAACACTACTAATATTACAAGTTCTTCCCAACTCTTCACCGACAACAACAAAAGAACTATCGCCACTATCACCAGAAGGATATACTATATTACCAGAAGAAGTCTTTAGTGTAACTCCAGTTATTCCATAACCTTCGCCAGGCACTATAGAAAAAGCAAAATTTGTACCACTTGCAACTTGACTATTGTTAGTTATCTCATCTCCACTTACTTCAGTTATTTTAAAATCCCCATCGCCACTAAATTTAACATTATGAGACTCAACACTAATTAAGATATATGTTGAAAATCTACTTGCTCTAAACTTAATTTCCTCATTTGTAAAGCTACTAACAGGAAGAATTTCGTAATTGTTATCATCAATAATATGTAATAATGCAACATTATCTTTAATATCCAAATTCAATCTTGAAATATTAACAGTAACTGTTTGACCAAAATTTTCAGGCTGATATTCAAAATCCTTACTATCAAGAGAAATATCATAAGCAAATAAAACATCCTCTTCCTTCAAGTCTTTCAAATGCTCTTTAGCCAAAGAAAAAGCCTCATCTTTCTCAATCACTTTACCAGAAACAAGAGTATCTTTTGGCATCATACCATTAACCTTAATCAAACTCTCATCTTCGCTGAAAATAGCCACTTCTTTCTTCTCAACGTAGTTAGAAAGAGGAAGAATTTGACCGCAAAAATCACAAGCCATATCATAATTCGAATCAACATGGTTTTCACACGATATTAACTTAGGATTTTTGCCGGCATCAATGTACTTATGCCAGCCAACCGCCAGAGTCGTTAACCCCACTGTGATTATTAAGATTAGGCTTACTAAAAATGATTTTTTACTCATATCGGCCATCCTTCCTCAATTTTTCTTTTGTTAACAAATTTGTGCAAGAAACCAAACAGCAATGCCTCTTTCAATCATCGCTCTCAATCCCTCACTTTGATTTTTATTATAATATATAAAAAACTTGTGTCTAGTCCTTGAACACGCGTGTACGTGCACTTTTAGAGGCGGGCACCCAATCTTTAAAATTACGGAAGGACACATAAAAAACTCAAAACAATTTTCAAAAATACTATTGTTAAATTTGCATTAAAAAAATGTTACAAGTATATTAAAAAGCTTGTAACATTTTTGTAACATAATAATTGGATTTGCATAAAAGCCATATTGCCGTATGAGTTGTGTGATTTAAAAATTTTATTCTTTTTTATAAAAAATTGATTTAAAAAATGTAATAGATAAAAATCAAATAAATATTCAAGAAAAAATTGTTATGCAGATATATTTTTGTACAGTAAAAAATATAAAACTGTGTTCCTCTCTCAGCTAAAAACGATGATGAAAAATGTATCAAATATTTGCGTTTTTTGCTTGTTGGTTTGAGGGGAAAAAACAAAAGCTTTAGTGCAGTAGTACCGCTTACGTATTATCATAATTATGGCGGTTCCGCAACAAGTGTAGAAAATTTAGCAATAAAATTCTTAACCACACCATTTCACGCGAGTGATAAAAATAGATATAGAAAAACAGGTTTCACTCCATACCAAACATTAACACAAGCATTTACGAATAAATATACAGCAACGTATGCAAGTGATACAACTGTAACATATCCAACATATGATAATAATACAGTAACAGGAACTAAAACAGCAGGCACATTAAAAGTAAGAGCGATGACTATGGATGATATAAAGAAAGCAACTGGATTAAGTGCTATAAGTTACGGAACAAAGTTAGCAGATGCACGATACCAGAATTTATTTAACTTAGGAACGTATTACTGGTCCGCTTCTGCCTACAATAGCTACATCTTGTGGTGTATGAGCCGCGACGGCAACGTGAGCTACAGCGACGGCAACGTGAGTGGAGTGCGTCCGGTAGTTTCTTTAAAGTTTGATGTCAGAGCCAAAGGTACAAACATAAATGGAGCATGGAATATAGAGATTTAGCAAAAATATAAGCTGTAGTCATTTTAAATGAATGATTACAGCTTTTAAAATATATTGTTAGTATGCCATCTATGTTGATTGATTTACACTTTTTATAATAGTAAAACGATTTTAGCTCTGTCACAGCTCTGTCACAACTCTATCATTTTATATTTCTTGTTAGGCGATTTTTGATTGTCGTCAGTGGTTTCCAACTTTTTATCTTGGAGAAGTTTTCTCAATATTCTTCTAACTGTACTATCAGACAATTTAGTTTGTTTGATGATGTCTTTTGCTCCAATAATTACGTTTTTTTGTATACATTTTAATACTTTTAATTCGTTTTTAGAAAGTAACAATGTAGACTTGTTTTTCATTTCTTTTGAATGGTTTACTTCGTCTATTGTGTCATTAATCATTTTTAGCATAAATTCTATGAATTCTGTTGAATTTCCTGCATTATTACAGTTTTGAATAACTGTATAATATTCTTCTTGATTTTTCTTTATCATACTTTCAATAGGTAAGTAAGCAAATGCTTTTTCCCAATGTGAAAGAATTGCGGTTTGCCATATTCTTGCGGTTCTTCCATTTCCATCGTGGAATGGGTGTATAAATACGAATTCATAATGAAATACGGAAGATAAAATTAAAGGATTAATCTTATCTTTCATCTCATTCATCCAATTAAAAAGATTATTCATCAAACTAGGTACTAATTTATGTGGAGGACAAGTGAAAATACACACATCTCCGTCGAAAACACCTTCACCATGATTTCTAAATTTTCCAGCATCTTTTTCGATTAAAAAAGTTAATATTCCATGTATTCTCTTTAAATCGGCTATAGAGTATGGGTTAATTTTATCTATTTCTTCATAAGCTGCATAGGCATTTTTAACTTCTTGAATATCTTTTTGTTCCCCGAATTACGGCCTTCCCATTTATTACATCTTCAACTTGAAATAATGATAATTGGTTATTTTCTATTGCCAAAGATGAATGTATTGATTTTATTCTTGATTTTCTCCTTAACTCAGGATACTTGTTTAAATTTTTAAAATAATTGGTTTCTCCAATCTTTTTCATTATGTCTGATACATAATTTAACATTTTATCGGTAATTGTATAAGGTGGGCAATTTATTTCCATTTTCGACCTCCAATTCATACTTGTATTATAGCATAACTTTATACTGTATAATACAAGTTTTTGTTAGCAAAATGGATAATGTTAATATATTTTTATTGTAATTGCTAAATAACCATATCTTTAATTTGGTTAAATTTCTATATTCCAGGCACTTGTCATATCTTTATTATTAGCTTGAACTGAAGAGCGTAAAGATACTACAGGGCGAACACCATTTGTAACATAAAGAGCGACACTGTAAACATCCCCTGTACCAACAACTTGAAATAGTAAATTATCACCTGCAACCCAATAATACGCACTATTAGCAAAAAGCTTTTGATATTTTTTATCATTCAAATTCTTTAACTCATTTGATGCTATTATATTATATATATCTTCAGCTTTCATCGACCTTACTTGCAAGTTTTCTCCACTTATGTTTGTATATTTATTTGAAAAAGTCTCTGTCAGTGTGATA
>DHKI01000007.1 GCA_002404755.1 Clostridiales bacterium UBA4698
GCCTACTTTTACTTGACACATACTGCAAAATATGGAAATAAAAATCTGTTTGACTTAAACTCAAAATATGATATAATAATGACATAATTTGACACAGAAATAGTAGCTTTTTATAGATGTAATCAGAGATTTTGCGGTTGGTGAGAGCAAAACAATGATAGAAAGTGAATTACCAGTTGAATCGGTTACGCGTTATAGTTTTTGAGAGCATAGTATAAGTATTATGAATTAAGGTGGTACCGCGAAGTTTATTCGTCCTTAAATCATAATACTTATTTTGTTTTATACGCAAGAGTTTAATATGGTAGTGTAAATTAACTTATGAAGAAAATAGAATATGCCACAAAAATGTAGAGGAGCTTAGGTGTGCTTCATAAAAACTAATTGTTAGCAGTACACAAAAATAGAATTAGAAAAAATATTACAATTGGTGAACACAACCAAAAAAAGGAGGAAAAAATGAAATTATATGATGAGTTAGTCTGGAGAGGACTTATTGAAAGCATTACAGATGAAGAGTTGATTGAAAAAATAAATAATGGAGGTCTTACATTTTATATTGGAACAGACCCAACAGGAGATAGTTTGCACATAGGACATTATTCAACATTTTCAATGGCATTTAGATTAAAACAAGGTGGTCATAATCCAATACTTTTAGTAGGTGGTGGTACAGGTGCAATTGGAGATCCAAAGCCATCAGCTGAAAGACCTATGATTACTATGGAGCAATTAGATTACAATTATAAAAAATTAAGAAAACAAGTTGAAGAGATTTTTGGTTTTGAAGTTGTAAATAATTATGATTGGATAAAAGACATAAATGTATTAGATTACCTAAGAGACTTCGGAAAATTCTTCAATATAAATTATATGTTAGACAAAGAAACTGTTAAACGTAGAATAGAATCTGGTATCACATATACTGAATTTTCATACATGATATTGCAAGCACTAGACTTCTTGCACTTATATGAAACAAAAGGATGTACATTACAAATTGGTGGTTCTGACCAATGGGGAAATATAACATCAGGTGTTGAACTTATTAGAAAGAAAGTAAATGGAACGGCATACGGATTAACAATGCCACTTATAACAAAAGCTGATGGTACTAAGTTTGGTAAATCTGAAGGAAATGCAATATGGCTAGATAAGAGCAAAACTTCTGCATACGAAATGTACCAATTCTTCTTAAATGCAGAAGATGAAAAAGTTATTGAATACTTAAAGAAATTAACATTCTTATCAAAGGAAGAAATCGAAGAGTTAGAGAAGAAACATGCTGAAAATCCACATCTAAGAGAAGCACACAAAGCTTTAGCAAAAGAGGTTATAACATTCTTACATGGAGAAGAAGAATATAACAAGGCAGTTAAAATTAGTGAATCACTATTTAGCGGAGATATTAAAGACTTAACACTTGAAGAAATAAACGATGCATTTAAAGATGTACCTAACTTTGAACTTAAAGAAGAATCGTTAATAGACATGCTTGTAAATAACAAAATAACAAGTAGTAAACGTGAAGCAAGAGAGTTCTTAAATGCAGGTTCGATAACTTTAAATGGTGAAAAAGTAACAGATGAAAACATGATGATAAATAGACAAATAGCAATAGGTGGCGAAGCAGTTATTGTAAGAAAAGGTAAGAAAAAATATTACTTTGGTAAATTTTAAAGTATGCAAAAATATCTAATCAAATATTTTTAATTGTATAGTAATTAGTTGAAATGAATCAAAAATTGTTAGATGAAAGTTTAACAATTTTGGTTCATTTTTTTATAAAAAGTATTCACCAATAAAAGTTTAAAAATTTTTTCTTGTACGTTATAATATGGACTTTTAATTATTGATATGGTACTATATTTTTGAAAGTTATTTTTTCGGGGAGTGAGAGTATGGTTGTGGAATTTGGTGTTTTTACATCGTTAGTTACACTAGCAACGAGGCAGGAAGTTTTAAAGGCTATGCATGTGGATTTAGATGAAAAAACAAAAGAAAAAATATTGACCGAAGGAATATATCATTTTACTACAAAGGCTTGTGCTGAAAATATAGTAAAAACTGGTTTTTATTTACCTAGCAAAGGGCTTATTAATAATCATTTTGCCAAAGGAAAGGATGAAAAATTTGCTAGTTTTGTGTATATGTTTGGAGGTAAACCAGATCCATACATGTTTGGAAAAAATCTTAATGACTCTATGTCAGATAAGGATGGTACATTTTATGCGGTAAGGCATTATCCAGATAAATATGATTTAGATAATTACATGCAAAGAATAGAAGATGGTGCAATAATGTACGAAGGAAGGCTTGATGTAAAGCATAACAAACCGGAAATTGCACGTTTTAAAATGGAGAAAGGAAAAATGGTAGAGATACCACTTGATGAAAAAGTAGAGGTACCTAATGTAGCCGAAAAAACTAAAAAGGCTATAAAATCTTTTGTAAAAGTGTTTGAAATTGTTGGTTTGGAAATTAAAGATATAGTACTTTTTAAAGATAAAGAACACAAAGTTAAAAAGTGTAAAATTAGAAGAAAATTAGAAGAGAAAATATTGAAGCAGTATAATGAAGAAAAAAATGTTAAAATGTATGATGTAACAAAGGACGATAAAAATTACACCGTTTATCTTTGTGATGATGTAGTTATAGATGGAAAAAGATTAACAGAGGCATTTGTTTGTGGAGATAAGTTTGGTGAAGAGCCACTAAAGAAGGTGTATGTTGAAGCTGGAAAAGAAAAAATATTAAAAGAGAAAAGTATGGCTAAATTTTTTGAAAAGGGAATTGACTTTTCTAGTAGTAAAGATGAATATATTGGCGAACCGCAAATATCAAGCGATGGTATTACTATAAAAAAAGACGAGGAATTCAGCAAGCATTTTATAGGAAAACAAATGGCGACGGAAATAGCAGACAAAAACCATATTGAATATATAACTTCGAAAAATAAGAGAAAAATAGGAATAGATTTCTTTAAAAAGATATATGAAAAAGTTTCAGAAAGAAATAGAAATTATGCACGAAATATAATAAAGAAATTTAAAGAAAAAGATATATCTAATGAAAGAAGTACACAAACAAAAGAGATTGAAGATAGATAAAGGATGATGAATAATGGAGAATTCGGAAGTTAAAGTATATTCAATGGCTTTCGCAGAGATAAGCAAAATTATTAGTTTACTGGATAATGAAGTTTTACGCAAAATTCCTAGTGATTTTGTAGAATTTATAAATAGAAATATGGATAGAAATCATACAATATCAGAGCAAGATATATTGGAAGAAAAGATATTGCCAGAAACGGCTGATATAATAGCCTTGATATATCGTGATTTTCTTTGTGATGATGAGGAAAGAGAAAAGTTAAAAAAGCAGGATGAGATTGCTTCACAAAAGAGAAGAGTGCAATACACAAATTTATTGGTTCAAAAAATGTCCATTAGTGCAGAAGATGAAATTGCATATAATACAAAAATTGTTGAAAAAATAAATCCTTCAAATCAATTGGAAAAAGTGCGAAAATTGAAGTGGTATAACAAGTTTTGGAACAAAATCAAAAGTATTTTTAAAAAATAGGAGGCTTTAAAAATAATAATCTATGAAAAAAGTATATATTAAAGTCCTGGGTATGATGTGTAATCATTGCTATCAAACGGTTACAAAAGCAGTTGAAAGTGAGCCTAATGTTAAAAAAGTTAGAATTCACAGGGATATTGTTACAGTTTGGTATGAAGATGAAATAGATATAGACAAGATAATAGCAAATATCATTGAGAGAGGATATGTAACAAAAAAAGAATATGTTTCTGAAAATAAGAAAAAAATAGATAATAGCATTACTTTATTAGAATTTATAATTATTTTTGCGAGCATAATAATTATTGTTAGTATACTAAATAAAATATTTGGTTTTAATATTTTCAATATGATACCAACGATAGATAATAATATTCAACTTGGAATGTTATTTATAACAGGTTTGTTTACAAGTATTCATTGCATTTCAATGTGTGGTGCTATAAATTTATACACTTCTGCAAGCTCAGAAGAGGGCATAAAGAGATTTAAAAATCCTATTTTATATAATGTGGGAAGACTTATCTCGTACACTGTACTTGGGCGGCATTATTGGTGCGATAGGAAATATTTTTAGTATAAATTATGTGGTACAAAATTTAATTATTTTAATAGCGGCGATACTAATGCTACTAATGAGTTTATCGATGCTTGGAGTTATAACTATAAGTGGAAAGATAAAAGAGTGTAGATGTTTTAAGACCAAGAATCCTTTCTTGATAGGAATATTAAATGGATTTATGCCATGTGGTCCACTTCAAGCTATGCAAGTATATGCTCTTAGCACAGCATCAATTTTTTATGGTGCGTTATCAATGTTTTTGTTCTGCTTAGGTACAATACCACTAATGCTATTGTTTGGTGGATTTGTGAACTTATGCAAAGGAAAAACAAAGGTTGTAATAAATAAGATTGCTTCGGTTTTAATATTTATTCTTTCTCTTTTGATGATTGAAAGAGCATTAGTTGGTTTTGGTATAGATATAAAGATAGAAAGCAATGAGTATAGCGAGTATCAAAAAGCTATTATAAAAGATGATTATCAATATGTGGAATTTGATTTAGACTATGGTAATTTTAAAGATATAATAGTGCAAAAAGATATACCAGTTAAGATGATTATAAATGCTGATAAAAAGCATTTGAATGGTTGCAATAACGAGCTAATTATAAATGAATATGGTGTTACTAAAAAAATAGAAATTGGCAAAAATGAAATAGAGTTTATTCCAACAAACGAGGGAGATTACCTGTATTGTTGCTGGATGAATATGATAAAAAATAAAATAAAAGTCATAGATGACAAGGAGTTTTTTAGTAGCCCAAACTAATCCGGAAAAAATATAAAACAAATTGCAAAATGTAGCGGAGCTTAAGCGAGCTTCGTAAATAAAAATTATAGTAAGAAATAATTATTAGCACAAAAAAGTGACGGAGCTTGAGTGTGCTCCATAAAAATGAAAATTTAAGGAGGAAAATAATATGAAAGAAATTAGTTTAAAGATAGAAGGAATGCATTGCACAGGATGTTCAAATAGATTAGAAAAGGTATTAAATAATACAGATGGCGTAGAAAAAGCAACAGTTAGCTTTGAAGGTAAAAAAGCAACAATAACATTTGATGAAAGCAAAACAAATATCGAAAAAATAAAAGAAGCAATAGAGGATAGTGGATTTAAAGGAGAGTAAATATGAAAAAGGTATTACTTAAGATTGATGGTATGACTTGTAGTGCATGCTCTTCAGGACTAGAAAAGTACCTAAACAAACAAGATGGAATAAAAGAGGCAGTAGTAAATCTAGTAATGAACAATGCAAGCGTAGAATATGATGATACAAAATTAACACTAGAGCAAGTTGAAAAATTTGTTGAAAAAGCAGGCTTTACAAGTCTAGGAATAGATAATTTTGAAAAAGATGAAAAGAAAAAATCAAATGAAAAGTACAAGCTAATTGGTATAACAATCATTTCACTATTAGTTTTGTATATATCAATGTCGCATATGGTTGGTTTGCCAGTCATTCCATTTTTACACATGGTAAATCATCCTGTAAATTTTGCGGTGGCGTTATTTATACTTACAACAATAGTACTAGTTATGGGAAGAGATATTTTAAAAAATGGATATAAAAATTTGATTCATAAAACACCAAATATGGATACTTTAGTTACTATAGGTGTTTTAGCAAGCTATATATATAGTATTTATGGAACGATACAAATATTAAATGGTCAAAAAGAGTATGTAGAAAACTTGTATTATGAATCAGCTGCAATAGTAATTTTCTTTATCAAAATAGGTAAGTTTGTAGAAAATAAAAATAAAGACAAAACAAAAGAAGCATTAAAAAGTCTGATGAGTATAACACCAAACAATGCAACAATAATAAGAGACGAAAAAGAAGTTAAAGTTACAATAGATGAAATTCAAAAGGGTGATATAGTAATTTGCAAACCTGGTGAAAAGATTGCGGTAGATGGTGAAATAGTAGATGGAGAGACTCATATAAACGAATCATTTATAACAGGTGAAAGTGTTCCAGTAAAAAGAGTGATAGGCTCAAAAGTAATTGCAGGAAGCATAAATTATGAGGGGACGATAAAGTATAAAGCTGAGAAAATAGGTAGAGAATCAACTGTATCAGAAATAGTAAGATTAGTTGCTGGAGCTACGGCAACAAAGGCACCAATAGCTAAAATCGCAGATAAAATAAGCGGATATTTTGTGCCAGTAGTTTTAGTAATAGCAGTAATATCATTTGTTTTGTGGCTTGCCATTTCAAAAGATTTAGCACATGCAATCAATATATTTGTTAGTATATTAGTAGTTGCGTGTCCATGTAGCTTAGGTCTTGCAACACCACTTGCAGTAGTTATTGCATCTGGTAATGCGAGCAAAAAAGGAATACTAGTAAAAACAAGTGAAGCACTAGAAAATACTCATAAAGTTAAGACAATATGTTTTGACAAAACAGGAACATTAACAAAGGGAACATTAAGCGTATCAAAAATATATAACTATGGCGGAATAGAAGAAAACGAGCTTATTAAAAAAGTGGCAAGCATAGAAAATAAATCAGAACATCCAATAGCAAGGGCAATAGTAAATTATGCAAAAGAAAAGAACATAGAGCTAGAAGAAGTAAAGGAATTCAAAGCGATTGCAGGTTTTGGAGTTAGTGCAGAAACAAACGAAGGAGATAAATATTTAATAGGAAATAGCAAGCTAATGAACAACGAAAATATAGAAATATTAAATGATGAAGATGAGAAAACATTAGTAAATGAAGGCAACAGTATTTTGTTTGTCAGTAAGAATGGTAAGCTAGTAGCACTAATTGGAGTAAAAGATGTTTTAAAAGAAAATGTGGCAGAAGTAATAAAAGAATTAAAAGCAAAACATATAGAAATAGTAATGCTAACAGGAGATAATGAAAAGACAGCAGAAATAATAGCAAAGCAAATAGGAATAGATAAAGTAATATCAAATGTTACACCAAAAGAAAAAGCAGAAAAAATAAAAGAACTAAAAAAAGATGGCTTAGTAAT
This sequence comes from Clostridiales bacterium UBA4698, assembly GCA_002404755.1. Classification (GTDB taxonomy): domain Bacteria; phylum Bacillota; class Clostridia; order TANB77; family UBA1234; genus UBA1234. The sequence continues at coordinate 7,136 of DHKI01000007.1, forward strand.
GATGTGCGGAGACGGAATAAATGATAGTGTAAGTTTGGTTACATCAGATATAGGAGTTTCAATATCTTCAGGAACAGATATAGCAATGGATTCAGCACAAGTAGTTATAATGAACGATGACCTAGAAAAAATAAATGAACTAAGAGAAATAAGTGAAAAAACAATAAGAAATATAAAACAAAACTTGTTTTGGGCATTCTTTTATAATGTATGTATGATACCAATAGCATGCGGAATATTAGAGCCATTTGGAGTAGAAATGAATCCAATGATAGCAGCTTTTGCGATGACAATAAGCAGTTTAACAGTAGTATTAAACGCATTAAGACTTAGAACTAAATAAGAAAGAAGGATAAAAATGAGTAAAAAAACTAAAGAAAATAAAACGAAAAATAATAAGAATAAAAAGCTTATTATAGGAGCAATTATTGCAGTAATCATCGTGGCGGTTATCGGGATTGTAGTAGCACAACCAAATAATAAAGAAAATTCAGAAAAACAAAATTCAAAAGGAATGGTAATATTACAAGCAAATGAAGATAATAACATCATAATGGATGTTTCAGATGTTACAGAAAAAGCAAAATTTTATGCATATAATGTAGATGGAATCGATATAGAAATATTTGCAGTAAAAGCATCAGATGGAACAATAAGAACTGCATTTAACACATGCCAAGTATGCAGTCCATCACCAAAAGCATATTTCGTACAAGAGGGAAAAGATTTTATTTGTCAAAATTGCATGAATGCCTTTCCTACAGATAGAATAGGACTAGAAAGAGGTGGCTGTAACCCAATTCCAATATCGTTTGAAGAAAGAAAAGATGAAGATGGCAAGATAATATTAGCTAAAGAATTTGTAGAAAGTTATAAAGATAATTTTGATAAATAAAGGCAAGGACAAGGTTTTTATAAGAAAAAATAAATGAAGTAGATGTAGAGTTTTATTCATATGAAAACATGAGATTTGCAAGTTGGAAAACAAAAGAATTTGAATACAGCTATACAACAAATGTAGATGATGCAAACATAACGGAATTCGTTACAAAGTTAGTAAGCATAGTAAAATAAATTTTAAAAAGGACATTTTAAGTGGAAACTTAGGATGTTCTTTTTTATGTGTATTTTTCTTGAACAAATGTGAAATTTTTAAAAAAACTATATAAATTTCAAAAAGTTGAGATATAATATTTGTGGAAGGAGAGGATATTATGAATAAAACAAAAGTATTTCAAGTAGGAACAGGAAAAATGGCAAGATATACAATGAGGTATGTATTTGAAAAAGGTGGCGAAGTTGTTGGTGCTGCTGATATAAATCCAAATGTTATAGGAAAAGATGTTGGCGAAATAATTGGAGCAGAAAACAAAGGTGTTAAAGTTACAGACGCTAAGGAATTAGAAAAAAATTTATTAGAGTTAAAACCTGATGTTTGTATAGTAGAGACAATGAGCTTATTAAATGATGTTGGCGATGTTTTATTAACATGTGCTAAATGTGGAGTAAATGCAATTACAACATGTGAAGAAGCTTTTTATTCTTGGAACTCAAATCCAACTCTAACAGCCGAAATAGATAAATTAGCAAAAGAGCATAATTGCACAATTACAGGAACAGGATATCAAGATATATTCTGGGGACAACTAATTACTTCACTTGCAGGAGCAACTCAAAAGATAACAAAAATAAAAGGAAGCTCAAGCTACAATGTAGAAGAATATGGTATAGCATTAGCAAGAGCTCATGGTGCAGGATTAACAAGCGAAGAATTCGAGAGAGATGTTGCATCAGCAGATGAAATAAGCGAAGAAGCAAGAAAAGAACTAATAGAAAGCAGAAAATTTGCACCATCATACATGTGGAATACAAATGGCTGGTTATGTTCAAAACTTGGACTAACAGTTAAATCACAAACACAAAAATGCGTACCACAATTTAATGATGAAGATATCGAATCAAGCACATTAAACATGACAGTAAAGAAAGGCATGGCAACAGGAATGAGTGCTGTTGTTACAACTGAAACAGAAGAGGGAATAACAATAGAGTCAGAGTGCATAGGAAAAGTATATTCTAAGAATGATGTAGATACTAACCAATGGACAATATATGGAGAACCAGATACAACATTAAAGATTACAATGCCAGCAACTGTTGAACTTACATGTGCCACAGTAGTAAACAGAATACCAGATGTAATAAAAGCAGAATCAGGCTTTCTTCCAACACACAAATTTGGTGAATTAACATACAAATTTAAAATTTAATTAAAATTTCAAAGTCCCTTTTAGAAAGAAGAGTTTCCAAAAGGGACTTTTTGTTGTATAATAGTAGAAATGTGAGTGTTTTATTGTGATATTGCATATATGTTAAAATACGACTATTACAATAAAATATTGTATATTTATATAAGGATGAAAGGAAATGATTAAATGGATTATCATTATGCACATGAATACCTTGTCGGTTATAGTGATGTAGACAAAAATAACAAAATGAAATTGTCAAGAATAGTGGATTTACTTCAAGATGTTGCAACTTGGCATTCAAAAACAGTCGGATATGGAACAGCTGAAATGAAAGAACTAAAACTTGGTTGGCTGGCATTAGCGTGGAGAATAAAAATCTTAAGATATCCAGAAGCAGATGAATACATAGAAATAAGAACATGGAGCAAAAAGCCAAAAGGACTTCATGCATATAGAGGCTTTGAGATAATAAACAAAAATGGAGAGAAACTTGTTTTAGTAGAATCTAGTTGGGTTTTGTATGATTTAGTAAATAGAAAACCAATAAAGATGACACCGGAAATGTCGGATGGTTACGGTGTAATTGAAAGAGATGCAATAGAAGAGGGAATATCTAAAATAAGACCAGAAAAAATAGATGGCGAAACACTAGAAATATTAGTTTCAAAAAGAGATATAGATACAAACAATCATGTGAATAATGCAAGATATCTCGATTTCTTCGAGGAAATATTGCCGGAAAATAAAGAAGTGAAAGAAATAGAAGTACAATATAGAAATCAAACTATGCTTGGAGAAAAACTGCTTTTAACATTCGATGGCACAACATGTACAATGCAAAATGAAAACGGCGAAATAAATGTTATTGTGAAAATATTATAATTGGTGCACACAACCAAAGCAAAAAGGACATGCTCAAACGAAAGCATGTCCTTTTTTAACGAAAAACCTGAAATAAAAATATTGAAAAAATAGTATATTTTCTGTAATATTTTAAATGGTGTAAGCTCTTATATATAAGAAAGGGGGAGAGTTTGTGCAAAGCATCGAAGAAGTGTATGTGCAGTATTTTAAGATTGTGTATAAATATTTGCTTTATTTATCTAAAGGAAATGAGTCAGTAAGTGAAGAAATTACATCAGAAACATTTGCTATAGCAGTAGAAAAGATAAATACATTCAAAGGAAAATGCAAAATCTCAGTATGGCTTTGTCAAATAGCTAAATTTCTATATTATAAAGAGGTAAAAAGAAACAACAAAATTAAATTTGAGGATATAAATGAAATATGCCAAAGCGAAAAATTTGAAGATAATTTAATTGAGTTAGAAGATAAAAGAAAGGTGTTTAAAGATATAGAAACTTTAGATAAAGACACAAAAAATGTTATATACATGAGAGTAATAGGCAACTTCACTTTTGAAGAGATTGCTAAAATTACAGGAAAAACTGCAAATTGGGCAAGAGTTAAATATTTCAGAGGAAAAGAAAAATTAAAGGAGGGGAATAGAGATGAAGAAAGAATGTGAAATTATAGAAGATTTGTTACTTGGCTATAGCGATGGAACCCTAAACGCCGAATCTAAAAAGATGGTAGAAGAGCATTTAAAAGAGTGTGATGAGTGTAAGAAAAAATTAGAAGAAATCAAAAAAGAAAATGAAAGTACGAATGATGAGGTAAAGGCTTTAAAGTATTTTAAAAAGTTTAGAAGAAAAAATATATTAAGGACATTTCTTATTATCATTGGAATTTTTATATTGATTATATTAGGAATGTATCTAAGAAAAGTTTTAATAATATCTAAGATACAAAGAAAAGTCGAAGAACTATATAGCAGAAATAACATATATAGTGAACAAATATCGCTAATGGGCGACGGAAAGACATCTGTCTTTGAAAAATACTATAAAGATAGAAAAATTAAAGATGTAACAACATTTTATAGTGATAGCGGAGAATTTGTTTTTATGACAAATTATAGCGACTTAGATAAGAAAAATACAGTAAAAATCACTAATTATACCAACACATATGAAATCGAAGAAAATAAAAAAATTAACGAAACAACATCAAAAACAATTTATCTAGATTTATATGATGCACTTTTAACATCAAAGTTTGAACTTGCATTTGCGATGAATATTGATGTGATAGAAAATGAATGGGGCAAATATTATGTTTTTACAGATGTCCAAGATAAGGCTAAAGAAAATGAGTTTTGGATAGATGTCGAAACTTTACTACCATCAAGGCGTGTCGAAAAAGAATCTAAAATAAGCTTTTATAATAATACCAAAGTTGTAAAAGAAATTTCAGACCAAATAACACTATATAACTATTCTTTTGACACTGTTACGGATGATGATGTAAAACTAGATTTAACAAATGTGAAAAAACTAGAAGTGCAAAAAACACTTTCACCATTTGGCTTTGCAGGCTCATCACTACATAAAGTAGAGCTATGGACAAATGGAGATGTATATGTAATAGTATATGATGGAAGCGGAATAGAAGAAAACAGCACTAGAACACTAATAATGAGAAATGTAGAAGACATAGAAGAGAATAGATCAGAAGATAGGTTTGGTAGCATAATAATAAAAGGCGGAGAAAAAGTATCTAGTGGTGAAGAATATGATTGGATAGATTATGAATAATTGCTTATTTTAACTTGAATTTACACATAAGTAGTGTTTAAAAGAATATAATTTTAATTAGTAAAAGCGCATACTTTATAATAAAGTGATGCGCTTTTTGTAACACAAAAAATTGTACAACATTACTAATTTTATGAATTAACTACCTTTTGTTAAACTATTATTATATAATAATGCGTGAAAACGGTAGTGTAAACTAGTTCATGAAAATGTAAAGCATGCTGAAAGAATGTAGAGGAGCTTAGGTGTGCTCCATAAAGACTAATTGCTAACAGTACAATAAAATTGAAAAAATATTATAATTAGTATACACAACCAATAAAATATGGGGAGGTTTTATATGAAAAAAATATTTGTATCGCTTTTTGTTATTTGTGGCTGTCTGATTTGTACAAATGCTTATGCAATAAAATCTAGCGAAGTTGGACTATATGTAAAAAGAAATGATAGTTATACTAAAGATGGAAAATATGCGATGAGTTTTAAAATGACAAATAATAGTTCAGATAATGAATACTATGTTGAGCCATATGTTATTAACTCTTCTGGAAAAAAAGTTTTTACTTGGAAAGGTACTAAATTAAATAAAAATGATGTATTAAACAAAAATTATTTAGCAAAGTACTCGAAGCTTCCTAGTGGGAAATACACATTCGTGCTTAACTTAATAAGCGGTTATACGGCTGAATATGCGGGACCTTATAGAAAGTTCACATGGAAGTACACAGTAAATCATAATGCGAGCAAGTTATCATTTGGTTCAACAAGTTACAAGTATGACACAAATGGTAATAAAGCTATTGTCTTTAATGTAGATTATTCGAATTTAAAAGGCAAAAAGGGAACAATTGAGATATATAATGAATATTCGGAACTAGTATATAAACATACAGGACCTGCTAGAAATACAAATAAAGAAACAGGTTGGTTCAAGTGGAATTTTTATCCGAGCAAAGGTGGTCTTAAATGTGAATCTGGTAACTACACTGTAAAAATTTCGTGTGATGGAGCAACACCAATTCAAAAAAATTATTATCTTAACATAGATTAATTTATGAAAAAGACAAAATATGTTGCCAAAAATGTAGCGGAGCACATCGTGCTCCATAAAAACTAACTGATAGCAGTACACTAAAATAAAAAGATATAATTAGTGAACGCTATTCATATACGAGGAGAAGAAAATATGAAAAAGATATTAAAAGTTTTAATGTTATCTTTGCTAATTATCATCGGTTGTGTAGGATGTTCAAATAATCCACAAGAGCCACTAGAATTAAATGATGCATGGAAAGATGCTTTAGGTTCTTATTCAAGAGAAGAAAACTCAGAATATAGCAATGGTGTTCTAAATATGAAGTATTTAGGAGATAATGCTGTCATGGCCGAGATAAAACTTATGGAGGGTAGCGAGTCAGAAGAAAATGCAATTCAAACAGTGATTTCAGGAATTATAACTACAGATAATAACTTAGGAATAATTACATATCAAAATGGTTCAAGTGTCAATTTTGAAATATCGGATGATTTAAAATTTGTTCGAATTACACATGATGGAGAATTTGAAATTTCACCTGATGGAAAGTATAACTTTATAGAAGAGGGAATAGAAGTTTCGGATGAATCTGCAGTAACGATTTTAAACTATTTACCTAAAGAAGTAACAAAAATAGAAGAGGGATATGTAATAAATCCACCAGAAAGTTTAGTAGGAGAGTGGTTTTATCCAGTAAATGTTACGAATGGTGACTCGGTCGTTTCAAGCTTTATAATAGCAAAAGATATGAGCTCAGTTTATAATGTGGATGGTGAGCCAGCATTAATATATGGCTCAGCTAAAAGCATGATGGAGGCTCAAACATATTCATATTCGGATTTTGAAGATGATGGAGCTAGTGAAAACATAGAAGATGGCGAAGAATTAACAGATAATGAAACAACATTCGATGAACCTATTTCAATAGTTTCGGTAGAAAGTGAAAATGGAACAATCTACGAAGTAGGTACTACAGGAAAATTAGTTGCAAAATTACCATGGGATTTGCCATATGAAATAAAAGCAACATCAAATGATGATTCAATCGCGAAAATCGAAGGTGATCAAATAATAGCAGTATCTGAAGGCGAAACAAGTATAACGGGAAAAATAATAATAAACGATGCAGAAAAAGAATTTACACTTGATGTTTTGGTGGTAAACGAAAGTGATGAGGATTTTGAATAATTATACAAAGAGAAAAACAGAATAATATTGATTGTATCACTGTATCGTGATACAATGCGAAAAAGGAGGGACCATTTATGTTTCATAAGGTAAAAAGTGTAACGGCACTTAAAGACTATAAATTATCTGTCCAGTTTTCGGAAGGTATTACGAAAATATATGATGTCAAACCGCTATTAGAAAAGAATGCAATTTTCAATGGCTTGAAAAATGAAGACCTATTTCATGAAGTTAAAGTTGATGTTGGAGGATACGGAATTATTTGGAATGACGACATAGATATATCATGTGATGAGTTGTTTGAAAATGAAAAGCAAGTAAAAACACCATTTGATGGTTTAATGGCTTTTAGTGATGCTACTTTGATTTGGGGGTTAAATGAAAGTACACTTAGAAAAGCAATAGCATATGGTAAATTAGTTAATGGTGTTGATGTATGTAAGTATGGTAAGCAATGGATTGTTTCAATTAAGGCTATGGAAAGAGAATATGGAATATCCTCTTATACTGTATATTGTTCAAGAAAACAACATAAAAAAAGTATTCAAATCTAATAAAATAGTTCAAAATATAGATGTGCATTACGAATTCTACAAAGACTATTTAATAGAAAAAAATGAAAATGGCGAAATGAAAGTTGAATATTCAAAGTTAGATGAAATAATTGAAACAAAAACAAATTTTTATTTAATGATTGCCAAAAATCAAGGTTATATGATTTCAAAAGCAGATATGCCAAGTGGATTGGATGAATTTATTAAAAAAATGAGGAAAGCATAGAAGTTATAAGCTGATAGAGAAGTTGAAATTTATTAGAAACAAAGAAGAAATATTGAAATGATATTAATTTCAGGGACTATATAATTGTGATTTGTTGAATTATAAAAATAATATATGATATAATCGCGTTGTGAAAAGTCTGATGGTAAAATTATAAGTTATAAAAAGAAGGTGATGATACAAAGTGGATAAGAAAATTATGACAGTTATGAATGTTAATGAAAACGACATTAGGGTGATGCGAATAGATGATGAAGATTACATCTCCTTGACGGATTTAGCTAAATATAAAAATCCAAAAGACCCATCTGACGTTATAAAACAATGGTTAAGTAACTATGATACAGTGGAATTTTTGGGATTATGGGAAGAACTAAGCAATGAAAATTTTAATTCGGCGGAATTCAGCCGAATTAAAATTGAAGCACCAAAAAAATCTTTTACAATGACACCTAGTCAATGGTGTACAAAAGTAAATGCAAAAGGAATTACTTTTAGTAAAGGAAAATATAGCATAGGAACTTTTGCACATTCGGATATTGCATTAGAATTTGCTTCATGGATTGATAATTTGTTTAAATTATATTTAATTAAAGAATTTAAAAGGTTGAAATATAAAGAAAGTTATCAAGAAAAAATTGAATGGTCAGTTAGAAGAAGCTTATCAAAAACAAATTATAGAATACATACGGATAGCATAAAAGAAAATATAGTGCCATTATTAACTGATAAACAAAAACAATTTGTTTATGCAAATGAAGCGGATGTGATAAACGTAGCCTTATTTGGAATGACTGCTAAAGAATGGAGAGAAAAAAATCCAAATATAGATGGTAATATTAGAGATTATACAGATATTTTACATCTCATTGTGTTAAGTAATTTAGAAGTTTTAAATGCAAGTATGATTGAAAATAATATAAGTCAAAGTCAGCGAATACAGAAGAGAATTAGAATTATTGTCAAATGATAAAAATATTATAGGTATTCAAAATTTAGATAATCAAGAAAATCCGAAATTGATTGATGAAAAATAAGCATATAATGAATGCAAAAGATGTAGTTGAAAGCAATCATGGTAAGGAAGTGAAAAAATGTTTAAATTGCATTCAAGTTTTGAGCCAACAGGCGACCAGCCACAGGCTATTGATAAATTAGTTGAAGGAATAAATAAGGGCGATAAATATCAAACGCTTTTAGGTGTTACAGGTTCAGGTAAAACATTTACCATGGCGAATATTATTCAAAAGGTTCAAAAGCCAACACTTATATTAGCACATAATAAGACATTAGCCGGACAGTTGTATAGCGAGTTTAAAGAATTCTTCCCGGAGAATGCTGTTGAATATTTTGTATCTTAGTATTGTTATGTAAAAATATGGATACTGATTAGTGTTAAACAATACCTCTCAATACCTATTGATTTCAAGAAAAATTGAGGTTGAAGAAAAAATAACATCGTTTAAAATTACTTAAAATTCTTTAATATTATTTTTAATTTGTGACCTTGATTCGTTCCCATTCGTTCCCAAAGTTTTTTACAACTGAAAGGAGAAAAATGGGGAATTTAATAATAAATATGTTATTAGTGTTTCAAATGATAATTGGAAGTACTAATATTGATATAGAGAACTTAACTTTTTATGAGCTGGGTTCTTTTTTTGATGTATCAAATTTATATATAACTGAAATAAATGATGGAATTGAATGTGTGTATGACCAAAATGAGTTAAGTTCAAAAGAAATTGTAGTAGAAATATTAAAAGAAGTACCCAAAGAATTGAAAATGGTAGTAAAACAGATTTGTATATATCAAGAATTAAATGGTAATGTGGCAGGAGTTGCTAAAGATGAACAAATTGAATTATATAATTTGGAACAATATGATAAAGAAACTCAGAAATATATTGTTTATCACGAAATAGCACATTTGTGGGGACGAAAATTGATGCAATATAAAGTGCTAGATTATCATTATACAGATTATTCAGAGGCAGTAAGAAAAGATAATAACTATATTTCAAGCTATTCAAAGAAATATATTATTGAAAAAAATAATTATTCTGAAGATTTTGCAGATAGTGTTGCAAAGTACTTAATTAGCAATAAAAAGCTATCTAAAAAGTATTCAAATAGACAAGCATATATTGAGCAAATGCTTGATATAAGCGAGGGTGGACTTGGTAAAACCTAATGGTATATCATTAAAGTGTAAAAAGTACATTGAAAACTTAATAAGGAGGGAGAGAGTATGTCTTACAAAGAGAGTCTTAAATTTGCAAAAGAAATTTATGATGCACAGTTAGATATAATTCGACAAAATAGTACAGAATGGAAAAAGTATTTAGATTTTGCTAGTAACTTTTATAAATATTCGTTTGCAGAAACATTACTAATATATGCTCAAAATCCAAATGTAACGGCTTGTGCTACCATTGAACAATGGAATAGCATAGATAGAATGGTAAAGAGGGGAGAAAAGAGCATAAAAGCCATTTCTGATGATGAAAATGATATAAAAATTAAGTATGTTTTCGATGTTTCTCAAACTTGGGGAAACAATAAGACTTTACCTAAAAAATGGACTATTGAGTCAAGCGAAGCAAAAAGAATATTAGCTGAAGTAATGAATGTAAGTGAAGTAGTAAAGCTTAAAAGGGCAATTAGAAACAGAATTTATGAGAAATTAATAAATAATACTGAAAATGAAAAAATTGCATTTTCGAGTGAATTTATTGAAAATGCAGTAGATACAGTAATGTATGTTATATCTAAAAGGTGTAATTTGAAAATAGAAAATGAAGAAACCTTATTTGAAAATTTTAATGAAATTGAAGATATAGGACAATTAAAAAGGTTAGGTATATTTTGTATAAATGAATCTTCTGAATTATTAAGAATGGTTGAATATAAGGTAAAACAAGAATTAAATAAAAAGAAAGGGGAAATGAATTATGAGTCTAAATCGTTATGGAATACAAATCAAGCAGTACATCAAACAGGAGTATCCAATGAAGTACCAAGAATTGATAATGGAGGGAACTTTAATGGAGAAGTTGGAGGAAAGGCAGCGACAAGTGATGGAATACAGAGAGCAACTAACAATAGAGTTGAAGAACAAGAATCCACTAACAGAGAACAACTTTATGGACAAAGTACAGTACGAGAGGATGATCCAGAGTCAAGTGGAGGAATTGTTGCAGGAAATGATGTACCAACCATTATAAATACGACTAATAAAAGGGTAGAACAAACTACTCTTTTTTCTTTGTTTAACGAATTAGAGATAAACAAACAAAATCCTAAATATGAAATAGGACAAGTTGTATATCTGGAAAATGATAGACCTTTTCAAATTGAAGAAATCAAAGAAAGAAATATTGTATTGTTTGATTTGAAATCTTCATATCCAATTTCAAGAATTGAAAGTATAGATAATTTTGAAAGGTTATTTAATCAAAATACATTAAATACACCAACAGTAGTAGAAAAGATATCTGATGATGAAATTATAAATGATGTACTACTAGAAAGTGGAAATAATAGAAAAGCTAGAATTTATAAAGCTTTTTCTGAACTTAAGGGAGTTCCAGAAAAAGTTAAATTCCTAAAATCTGAGTATGGTTTGAGTGGCAATAGTTATGAGTATAAAAATCTAAAAGGTTTTGTTGATTACAACATAAATTACAATGGTATGAAAATATCTCTTGAGGGATATAAAGAGATAAAACTAAATTGGAATAATGTTGCCTCAAAAATTCAAAATCTTATAGATGGTGGTTTGTATTATATTTATGATAATAAAATTGAAAATATGCCAATTAAAGAAGAAATAAAGGTACAAAAAATAAACTTTAAGATTACAGATGATATAAATTTGTCAGATGGAAATTTGAGAGAAAAATATCAAAAAAATATCAAAGCGATAAAGTTGATAAAAGAATTAGAATTTGAAAATAGATTAGCAACTGCTGAAGAACAAAAAGTATTAGCACAATATACTGGATGGGGTGGAAATCCAAAAGTATTTGATGAAAATGCTTTAGAATGGAAAAATGAATATAACGAATTAAAACAACTATTAACTGAAGATGAATATAAACAAGCGAAAGAATCAGTATTAAATGCTTTTTATACAGAGCCAGAGATAATAAAGGGTATCTATAATGCTTTAGATAAAATGGGCGTGAAAAAAGGTAATGTGTTAGAACCGAGTGCAGGGGTTGGTAACTTTTTAGGTATGTTACCAAATAGTTTTGAAAATTCACATATAACAGGTGTAGAGCTAGATAAAATTTCTGGCTCTATTTTAAAGCAATTATATCAAAAAGCGAATGTTTTTGTGGGAGGTTATGAAGAAACAGAATTGCCAGATGGCTTTTATGATATAGCAATTTCAAATGTACCTTTTGGTAATTATGGAGTATATGATCCAAAGTATAATAAAGAGAACTTTTTAATTCACGATTATTTCTTTGCGAAAAGTCTTGATAAGATAAGAACAGGTGGAATAATTACCTTTATTACTTCAAAAGGCACGATGGATAAATTAAATCCTCAAATAAGAAAATACTTAAATGAAAGAGCAGAACTTATTGGTGCAATAAGACTTCCTAATAATGCGTTTAAAAGAATAGCTAATACAGAAGTTACGAGTGATATTATTTTCTTAAAAAAGAGAGAAAGTCTTTCTTATGAACACGCAGACTGGCTTGATACAGAAGAATATGATGAGGGCATAAATATAAATAAATATTTTGTAGATAATCCTCAAATGATAATGGGAGAACTAAATATTACTACAACACAATTTGGAAAAGATATTGAAGTTGTACCAAATAGAGATACTTCTTTATCTGAACAACTTAATAAAGCTATTGAATATTTGCCAAGTGATATTTTTGAAGAAGTAGAAATTGATAGAGAATTTGATACGGAAGATATCAAAACAATTCCTGCTGATATGAATGTTAAAAACTATAATTACACACTTGTTGATGGAGTTATTTATCAAAGAGTTGATTCTGTTATGGTTGAACAAAAGAAAGATGGAATAACTGCTGAAAGAATAAAAGGTATGATAGCAATTCGTGAATCGTTAAAAGAATTGATAAATGTACAGTTACTTAATAATAATGATGAGGAAATGGCTATTTACCAAAATAAACTGAATGAATTATATGATAAGTTTGTTGATAAATATGGTTATTTGACAAGTAAAGGCAACAAAACTGCATTTTCTGATGATATTGATTATCCGTTATTAACTGCACTTGAAAATGTAGATGAAGCTACAAAAGAAGTAACTAAAAGTGAAATCTTTTACAAAAGAACAATAAGTCCATATAAAGAGATAACTTCTGTTGAAACTTCTGATGAAGCACTAGTTGTATCGCTTAATCAAAAGGGAAGAGTTGATATAGAATATATGAAAACTCTTGTAAATAAAGAGTTTGATGAAATAGTGCAGGAGTTAGAGGGAAAAATATTTAGAAATCCATTAAAGGTAGTTGAAGATAATAGAAATAGTGGTTGGGAAACTGTTGATGAATATTTAAGTGGAGATGTTAAAGAAAAATTAAAACTCGCAGAAGAATATGCGAAAAGTGATGATAGTTATTCAATAAACGTAAAATCTTTGACAGAAGTACAACCAATTCCGTTGTCAGCAGAAGATATTGAATTAAAGTTGGGTGCAACTTGGATACCTGCTGAATTTGTAAAAGACTTTATGAAAGAAAAGTTTAAATATGAAGAATATTCTTTCTCCGCATATAATCCAAGAGTTATATATTCAAAAGAACTATCTAATTGGATTATAGAAAATAAACCTTATGCTAGTAATATTGAAACTACTGAAATATATGGAACTAAACGAATGAATGCTTATGACATATTAGAAGCTACTTTAAATTTAAGAAATGCAACTGTATATGATAAGTTAGATGATGATAAAAGGGTTATTAATAAAAATGAAACCATATTAGCAAGACAAAAACAACAATTATTAAAAGATGAATTTAAGGATTGGATTTTTGCAGATACAGAAAGACGAGATGTTTTAGTTAAAAGATATAATGATATATTTAATAACATAAGAGAAAGAGAATTTGATGGAAGTAATCTTATATTTCAAGGAATGTCGCCAGAAATAAAATTAAGACCACATCAAAAGAATGCAGTTGCAAGAATTTTGTATGGTGGAAATACATTACTTGCTCATTGTGTAGGTGCAGGAAAGACTTTTGAAGTTGCAACAAGTTGTATGGAACTTCGTAGATTAGGACTTGCAAAGAAACCTTTAATAGTTGTTCCGAATCACTTGGTAGAACAATGGGGAAGTGAATTTTATAACTTATATCCATCTGCAAAATTATTAGTTGCTACTAAAAAAGATTTTGAGCCACAAAGAAGAAAAAGATTAATTTCTAAAATCGCTACTGGAGATTATGATGCAGTAATAATTGCACATAGTAGTTTTGAAAGAATACCAGTATCAAAAGAAACAGAAGAAAAGCACATACAAGATGAAATAGATGCAGTTACTTTAGCTTTAGAAAATTCAAGAGAAGAAAGAGGAAATAAGAAAACTGTAAAACAACTGGAAACTTTGAAAAAGAATTTAGAGAAAAACTTAAAAGAATTAATAAAGAGTAAGCCAAGAGATAAAACAATCAACTTCGAGAATTTAGGAGTTGATTATATTTTTGTTGATGAAGCACACAATTATAAAAATCTTTATCTTTATACAAAAATGAGTAATATTGCAGGAGTTCAAACAACAAAAGCACAAAAATCATCTGATTTGTATATGAAAATTAAGTATTTAATGCAAAAGAATAGAAATGCTAGAGCAGTTACTTTTGCAACTGGTACGCCTGTAAGTAATTCTATGTCTGAGTTATATACAATGCAGAGGTATTTGCAACCTCAAACACTTAAAAAGTATGGGCTAGAAAACTTTGATGATTGGGCAAGTACTTTTGGAGAAGTTGTTACTAATTTTGAATTAGCTCCAGATGGTAGTGGATATAGAACAAAACAAAGATTTAGTAAATTTTATAATACCCCAGAATTAATGAGTTTGTTTAGACAAGTTGCAGATATACAAACTGCTGAAATGTTGAAGTTACCAACACCAGAGTTGAAAAGTGGAAAACCAATTATAATTTCAACAAAACCTAGTGAAGAATTAAAAGAGTTCATTGATACATTAGTTGAAAGATCCGAAGCAATAAAACGAGGCGATGTAAAGCCGTATGAAGATAATATGCTGAAAATAACTAATGATGGAAGAAAAGCAGCACTTGATTTAAGGTTGATAGATGAATCTTATGGAGATATACCAAATAGTAAGGTAAATTTAGCAGTAGAAAATATTTATAAGATATGGAATGAAACAAAAGAGCAAAAATCAGCACAAATGGTATTTTGTGATTTATCTACTCCGACAAACATTGAGGGAAAGTTTGATGTTTATAATGAAATAAAAAATAAATTAATAGAAAGAGGAGTCCCTGCTGAAGAAATACAATTTATTCACGATGCAGATACTGATACAAAGAAAGATAACTTGTTTAAGAAGGTAAGAAGTGGAGAAGTTAGAGTTTTAATGGGAAGTACTGCAAAAATGGGGGCAGGAACTAATGTGCAGAAGAAACTTATTGCATTACATCATCTTGATGTGCCGTGGCGACCTAGTGATGTTGAACAAAGAGAGGGAAGAATATTAAGACAAGGTAATGAAAACCCAGAAGTACAAATTTATAGATATGTAACAGAGGGCAGTTTTGATGCATATAGTTGGCAAACAATAGAAACAAAACACAAGTTTATAGCTCAAATTATGAGAGGTAAAGTTATTGGTAGAAATATGGAAGACATTGATGATAGTAGTCTTAATTATGCACAAGTAAAAGCTATTGCAAGTGGAAATCCTATGATTTTGGAAAAGTTTAAAGTAGATATGGAAGTAAATAGACTGAAAGATTTGAAAAAACAATACAATGGTACGATTTACAGACTACAAGATAATTTAACTAAAATATTACCACGAGATATTGAAAGACTTGATAATATGATAAAAAATTTATCAAGTGATGTATTAAAAATAGGGACAGAACAACCAGAAGAAAACTTTATAATGCAAATAGGCGAAAATGTTTTTAATACACAAAAAGAAGCAGGAGAAGAAATAATAAAACAATCTGAGAAGTATATGGAACTTGATAAAGAATATCATATTTGTAAATATAGAGGATTTGACATAGCTTTGATAAGTAAAAGTAATGTAGATTTCTTTGGAAATGTAAAACTACCAACAAAAGAAGTACTCATAAAAGGGGAAACAGTACAAAAATTTGAACTTAAACTAATACCATCATTGAATATAACTAAAATCAACGAAAAAATAAACGAATTACCTAAATTATTAGATAATGCGATGGAAAGTAAAAAAGACAAAGAAAGGCAGGTGGAACAATGTAAAGTTGAACTTGAAAAGCCATTTAAATATGCTGATGAATTAGAAAACTTAACTAAAAGACAAGCTGAAATAGACCAAGAGTTGAATGTAGATAAGTATGAAGATGAAATCGGAGCTATTGATGAAGAAGAAACTCAAAGAAGTAATGCAGTTTATGAAGCTGAAGTATAAAACATAATTTTAAGGGGCTGTTATGGAATAATTTTTTAAATATGAAATATAATAATAACAAAAAGTGTGTATATACACAAAAAAAGTAAAAAATAATTGACTAAATTATATTTTATGGATTATAATATTAACGAAAAGTGTGTGCACACACAAAAAAAGTAAACGGAGAGTGTGCTATGAATATAGATAGAGAGTTATATTTAACAAAGTTAAAAAATAAAAAAAATAACAAAATGATTAAAATTATTACAGGCTTAAGAAGAAGTGGAAAATCATATTTATTAGACCCAATATTTAAAAATTCATTATTAGATGATGGAGTAAAGGAAGATCACATTATAAAAGTTGATTTAGATTCTATTGAAAATAGAGAATTGACAACAGATGGCTTAAAATTATATGAACACATTATGTGTAAAGTTAAAGATAATGATATGTATTATATACTTCTTGATGAAATTCAAAAAGTCAAAGATTTTGAAAGCGTTTTAAATAGCTTTTTAAGGAAGAATAATTTGGATGTTTATGTAACAGGAAGTAATTCTAAATTTCTTTCTACGGATATTATTACAGAATTTAGAGGCAGAGGAGATGAAATAAGAGTTTATCCTCTTTCATATTCAGAATTTTATAATGCATACGAAGATAAAAAAAGAGCATTAAAGGATTATATGACTTATGGAGGAATGCCATATACATTATATTTAAGAACAACAGAAGAAAAAAGTGCATATTTAAATGATTTATTTAAAAATACTTATTTAAACGATATTATTGAAAGAAATAAAATTCAAAGGGAAGACATATTAGAAACTATTATCAATATGTTATCTTCATCTGTAGGTTCTTTAACAAATCCGAAGAAATTGTGTGATACTTTTATAAGTAGTGGATATACAGATGTAAATAGAAATACAATAAATTCATATATAAATTATTTACAAGATGCATTTTTAATAAATAAGGCAGAAAGATATGATATAAAAGGGAAAAAATATATTACAACACCTTCTAAATATTATTTTACGGATATTGGCTTAAGAAATGCAAGGCTAAATTTTAGACAACAAGAAGAAGACCATTTGATGGAAAATGTAATTTATAATGAATTATTAGTTAGAGGATACAATATTGATGTAGGAGTTGTTGAACGTTTTGAAAAGGATAGTACGGGAAAAACAATAAGAAAGCAACTAGAAGTAGATTTTGTATGTAATCAAGCAAGTAAAAGATATTATATTCAATCTGCCTTTGCTATTCCGAATAAGGAAAAGATGGAACAAGAGCAAAAATCTTTAGTTAATATAGATGATAGTTTCAAAAAAATAATTATTGTTAAAGATGATATAAATCTTTGGAGAAATGAAGAAGGAATTTTAATAATAAGTTTAGAGGAATTTTTGTTAAACAAAAATAGTTTAGATTTATAGTTTATAGAGTTCTTTACACACTTACTGAAAAATCAGTAGGTGTTTTTTTATGCTCAAAATGAAAGGAGGAAGATAAATGTTGCAAGTTAACTATGAAGTAAGATATAGACATATTTATATGAAAATCAGCGAGTTTGTGGCTTCAGCAGGAAAAATTGAAGTGTATAAAAATTTCTTGATTTCTATTATTAAAAAAATACTAAAGAATTACACTAGATTTAGAAAAGAAATCGTTGATAAACAAGAAAGAAAAGTATGTGATGAGTACATACAAAGTATTAGAAAAATCTTAATTTTATTAGAAAAGAAAACAAGATGTTACGAATATAATTGAGAAAATGAACTTGATTAGAGTAACATCTTTTTATTTAGGAGGTATGTTTTATGGGATTTAAAGAAAAATTGTTTAATGGAGAATTAAAGATATATCCAGTAGAAGATGTATATAGAATTTACGGCAAGACTTTTGAAGATAAGGATGAAATAAAAGAGCTTGGTGGAGTATGGAATAGTGAAAGAAAAGTTTTTGAAATAACTAGAGAAGCTTTTGCAAAATTAGAGCCAGAAGTAAGAGATAAAATTATACATCTAATACTGCAAGAAAAAGTCAAAAGTAAAAAGGTAATTGAAGAAAATATCTTAAACGATAATCTTAAACTTTATTTGAAAGATGATGTTTATAGAGTTTATGGAAAAACAAAGGAAATTTATAAAGACTTAATAAATACAGGGTTTCACTTCGTTGATGGTAAGTATGAAATTGGTATTGAAATTTTTAGTGCAGGATTTTGTGATGAAGCTAAAGAGAAAGTTATGCAACTTGTAAATGAGCCACCACAAGTAGAAGATGAAGAAATGGAGGCGTAAAAATGGGGTATAAAACAGATGTAAGACTTATAACTACACTAAAAGGTTTTAGAGAAATAAAAAAATTTGCAGGACAAAAAATTGCAGAAAATGATGAAGGTGCAGAAATATTAAAAGAGCCAGATATAGAGCAAAAGTATAAAGACATTATAAAGCTTGGTTGGAATGATATGCGAGGAAATGAAGTAGAGCTTTTACAAGAATGTATGATTGAGTTTATGGAAAAAGATATAACATATAGAGCGATGTATCTTGGCGAGAATATTGAAGATATAGAAGAAAATTCATACACAAGTCCGAAAGATAATAAAAAATTTATACCATATCCAAGCATAACTAGAGAGTTTGATGAGGAGGAAGATGAAAGACAATTAAACCAGTACTTAAAAGAAATTGAAAATAAAAAAGAGGAAGAAATGGAGTATGAATAATTATGGGGATACCTAAAGAATTAATATTTGGTGGCAAAAAAACAACGCCAGAAATTAAAGATGATATAAACAATATAAAAAATATAGAGATAAGTAAAATGGTTGATTTTAGATTAGGTCAGCCATTTTCTTTATATACAGAAGAAAAAATGGAACAAATGAAAGAAAGCATTTCTCGTAATGGTATTTTAACTCCTATTATTGCAAGGCAAATAGAAGAAGATAAATATGAAATTATTGCAGGGCATAATAGAGTTAAATGTGCTAAAGAATTAGATTTTAAAACTGTGCCTACAATGATTGTTGATGTCGATGATGATAATGCAAAATTAATAATGCTAGAAACAAATCTTTGTCAAAGAGATGATATACTACCAGTTGAAAAAGGTATTGCATATAAAATGCAACTTGAAACATTAAAGAAAATTCGAGAAAAAGAGGCTGACCACATTGGTCAGGGGTATAGCGTAGAAAAAATTGCAGAGCAAACTACTGATTCAAAAACAACAATACAAAGATTAATAAGATTAACAGAACTTATCAAACCTTTACAAGAAAAAGTAAATACAGGAGAACAAATATCTATTTTAGCAGGAGTTGAACTATCGCATATAAATAAGGATGAACAAGAAATTGTTAATAAGATAATTGAGGAAAATAATTTAAAAATATCAATAGCGCAAGCAGAAGAAATAAGAGCTATTAAAGGGACTATTACAGAAGAAAGTATTGTAGAAATATTTGCTCCTAAACCTAAAGAAAAACAAGTCAAATTTACTGGTAAAATTAGCAAAAATACATTTCAAAAATATAAGGAGAAATTTAATAGCAATGAGGAATTTGATGAATTAGTAAATATGTTATTAGAGGACTATTTTAAAGAAAGTGAAGTCAATTAGTTATAGCAAGATTCCTATTCGTGTACACAAATAGATTGTTGGAAGTATCCCATACCCTCTTGAAAGTAGGTGGAAAATGAAAAAAGACATACACATAAGAATAACAGAAGATAATTATCGAAGATTAAAAAAGAAATCAAAAGAATTATTAATAACTCAAACAGAGTTTATAGAAAGATTTATAAGCAATGGGCAAATCATAGTTATAAATGACTTGGTAGAAATGCAAAGACAATTAAGATACATAGGAAATAATTTGAATCAACTTACTAAATTGTGCCACGAGGGTAGAATAGAGTGTTTAAATTTGGCAGAAACAAAAAAGGAAGTGAGTAAGATATGGCAATTATTAAATTTATTAATTCAAAAACAAAACTTGAAACTTTAATAAACTATGTAACTAAAAAGAGTAAGGTTTTTGCAGTTGATGGTAAGGACTGTTTAGTAGATAGTGCTTTAGATGAAATGATTTCTGTAAAAAAAGCTTTTCAAAAAGAAGGTGGCAGAGAGTCAATTCATATAATTCAATCCTTTTCTCCAGATGATAATATTACACCAGAGAAAGTACACGAGTTAGGTATTAAATTAGCAGAGTATTTTAAAAACCACCAAGTTCTGGTTGCAACACATATTGACAAAGAACATTTACATAGTCATTTAGTTGTTAATTCTGTAAATTTTGAAACTGGTGCAAAGTATCAACAAAGTAAGCAAGAGATGGAACAAATAAAGGAATATTCAAGAAAGCTATGTTTGGAAGCAGGACTCAAAGTGATTACGCATAAATCAAAAGTAACAGATATAAAAATAAATGAATATAAAGCTATTGAAAAGGGAAATAGCTGGAAGAAAAAGTTGGCAGAAGACATTGAAAATACAATGGAAATAGCCCAAAGTAAGTATGAGTTTATCAGAGTAATGAAAGAAAAAGGATATAAAGTTACTTGGCGAAAAGAAAGAAAATATATTACATATACAACTCCAGACGGAAAGAAATGTAGAGATAACAAATTACACAACGAAAAATACTTGAAAGAAAATATGAATGCATATTTTGAAGAGAAAAAGATGCAAAAAGAAACAAAAGAGATTACTGGAAAAATAGTAAATACTATCGCATATAATTCAAAACAAAATTCAAATTCAAGAAAGGTAAATTATAAGGGCGATTTATCTAAACAGGCACAGAAAGAATATGCATTAAAGAAAGCAAATGCTAGTAGTATTTCTTGGGAAGAAAATGAAATGTAAGGAGGAGATGATATGGAGGAAAATAGATATATAGAAGTATTGCTTAAGAAACCAAACCGACACCCCAAAAAAGTAACTATTGAAAATTCACTTGAAGCAATGCAAAGATTGGTTGGTGGAAATATTGAAGTAGTACAATTATATGATGCACTTCTTGTTTGTAATGAGGAGGGAAAGTTAAAAGGACTAGAGCCAAATGTTGTTATTGGAGATGATACAATATGTGGTTCTTTTTTTATTGCAGGAGATGATTATGAAAATGCAGACTTTGTGAGTATTTCTAAAAAGCAATACAGAATGTTTGAAAATAAATTTTCAAGACAAAGACAGAAAATAAATGAAATGGAGGTTGAAGAAATGGAATGAGAAAGAAACTAATAATATTTTTAATAATGTTAATAGTTACAATACCTATATGTGCATATATCTCAACAATAGTACATTTGAATTTAATAAAAGAATTTACGAGCATATCAGATATAAACAGTCAAACTGTAATACAAAGTATAGTTGGAAGTGAGAAACATCTTCAATTGTATATGTTATTACAGTTTTTATTTATGCTATTCATAGTGTTAATTGTTTTCGTAGAAACAACTAATATTTTTGAAAGTAAATTAGGTAATGTAACAGATAAGATTAAAACTCCATTTATCGTAGGGCAAGGACAACACGGAACTGCGAGATGGTTAAAAGATAATGAGTATGAAAAGGTTTTTGACAAAAATATTTTGTATGAAAAAGAGGCTGACCACATTGGTCAGGGCAAAAGTGTTGAAAAGATTAATTTTAAAGATGGTGGATTAGTAGTTGGTTATAAAAAGAAAAAAGATAGTGAAGAAATTTATTACATAGGAGATAATACACATTCTTTAACTGTCGGAGCAACAAGAAGTGGAAAAACAAGAACTATTGTATTACAGACCATAGGAAATTTAGGACTAGCAGGAGAGAGTATGATTATAAGTGATCCAAAAGGAGAAATATATGATTATACATCGAAATTTCTAGAAGATATAGGATATGAAACAATAGTAATAGATTTTAAAAATCCACAGAAAAGTAATAGATATAACTTTTTACAACCAGTAATAGATGCAGTTAATAAGGAAGATTACAGAAAGGCAGAAGAATATGCGTGGGACATAACTTCAAGTTTAGTTGGTAACGAAGATAGCAGAATGGAAAGAATATGGAAAGATGGCGAAATGAGTATTATTGCAGGAGCTATAATGGCAGTTGTTTATGAAAATAAAGAACATCCAGAATTTCAAAATTTAACAAATGTGTATTCGTTTATTTCTGAAATGTGTAGAACAGAAGATGGGCAAATGCCAATTAATGAATACATAAATGACTTAGATGAAAATAATCCTGCAACTAGAATTTTTAATATTGCTAGAATTGCACCAGAAAAAACTAGAGGTAGTTTTTTTACTTCGGCACTTACAACATTAAAATTGTTTACAAGTGAAAGCATATATGGAATGACATCTGATAGTGATTTTTCGTTAAAGGATACCAGTGAAAAGAAAAGGGCTATTTATATAATTCTTCCAGATGAAAGAGTAACTTATTATTCATTAGCCAGTTTGTTCGTAAACCAACAATACACTAATTTAGTTGAAGTTGCAGATGGCAGAGGTGGAGAACTGAAGAAAAGGACTAATTTTGTATTAGATGAGTTTGGAAATTTTACTACAATACCTGCATTTGCAAATATGCTTACTGTTGGTGGAGGCAGAAAAATTAGATTTAATATATTTCTACAATCGTTTGCACAATTAGAACAAAAATATACAAGAGAGGGTGCAGAGAATATATTAGATAATTGTCAAACTTGGATTTATCTTAAAACTGCAAATATGGAAACTGCAACGAAAATTATGCGTAAACTCGGAAATTATACAACTTCGAGTTATTCAAAAAGTAGTTCGTATAATAGACACCAAGCAGGTAGTAATTCTGAAAGTATGAATTTAATATCAAGACCTCTTTTAACTGAAGATGAAATATTAAGAATTGAAAGACCTTATGTACTTGTTATAAATGCAGGAAATTATCCTGCAATAACTAAAATTCCAGACCTCTCAAAATGGAGATTTAATAAACTTTATGGACTTGGAGATAAAGAACATAATAGAGCAGTTCGCGAAGAAAGAGAAAATAGCAGAAAAGTAAGAGAACTAAAGAAAATGCAGTTGTGGGGTGTGTGGAATGAATATAGATAAAAAATTAAAAAAGAAAGGAAAGAAAAAATATGAGAAAATTACAAGAAAAATTAGCAAAGATATTGGGAGCAAGTTTAATAATGGTGTTAGCATTTACAAGCTCTTGTTTTGCAACTGGAATACAAGGAACAACACTAGTAACAGGAACTCAAAATCTAATAACTGACTTAACAAATTGGCTCTTAATAATTGCACCAACATTAACGATTTTACTTGTTGGTTATTATTTAATGAGAAAATCAGCATCAGATGAAATGGATGCGAAAAGATGGGATAGTAGGGTTAAAATTGCAATTATATGTTGTATTGGTGTAGTAGTTGCAAGTGGATTAATTAATGTTTTAATTGGCTACTATCAATAAGGATGTGAGTATGTATGGAGAAACTATTAACGAATTTAATAGCTACGATTATTGGCTCGGTTGATAATTCTATAAATACTGTGTTTGGTGGACTAATAGATATGTGCTTTAATTCTGAAAATTATATTTCTCAAATATTAGGGAATGAAGTAATGAATTTTGATGGGTTAAGAACAATTATTTTATCATTTGCAATAGCACTAATTATATTGAAGTTTCTGAAGAAAGGTTTTGATACATACATTATGTGGGTTGAGGGCGATAATGATACTCCACCTATAACTTTTGTAACATATTTTGCAAGGGCTTTGGTAATGGCAGTATCATTTCCGATTTTGTATGATTGGCTAATAACAGTTGCTAAAGATTTAGGAAATCAAGTAATGGTTGCTTTGAATTTGGGAGAGCAATATTCATTGACAACTGCAATAGCAAGTTTGGCGATTATGAATATTTTTGCTGCAATAGTAGGCTTGATAATTATTATAATGTTATTCCTTTTATATATTCAATTCATAATGCGTGGTGTAGAAATGCTAGTATTAAAGTTAGGTTTTCCACTTGCTTGTGTAGGACTAGTTGATTCTGATAAAGGAATATTTGCACCATATATGAAGAAGTTTTTTCAAAGTATAACAACAGTAATCGTACAAATTGCTTTAGCAAAATTAGCCATATTGCTTATAATGACTGGACAGATGATACAAGCAGTAGCAGTTTTATTAGTCGCATTAAGAACACCAAAATTCTTATCAGAATTTATGATAATAGCAAATAGTGGAGGAAGTGGAATTAGTACACTAGCTCATAATACAAGCCGAACAATAGAACTTGCAAGACATATAAAGAATTTTGCAGGTAGGTGATGTCAATGGATACAATAAACGAATTAATAAATGTGTTAAAAATATTAATAGCACTTGGTGTAATAATGCGAGTTATATTTTGCTTGATAAAGATGATGTATTCTGAAGATGACAGAAATGCTTATAAAAGAAAAATGATAAATATAATAATTTTTGGAGTAATAGCAGAGCTATGTTTAGTTATTAAAGATGTAATAATGTTTTATTATCAGTAATGAATTGTATTTGCACTACCGATTAGTAAAAAATATGATATAATCAAATGTGTTCTAATGAAAAGGAGTGTGTAAAATATGATGGAAGAAGATGTACTTTATTATCAAAATAGAAATAATAAAAGGGTTGCTAATAAAAAAGACTGGATCAAAATATTAGAAAGCGAAGAAAAAATAGAGAATAATAAAGTATTAGAAATTTTATTTTTCTTATATGACTGTAAAAATTACACTTCTACTGGAAAAAATATAGCAAAATATTTTGAAACTGAAGTAGCTGCGATTAATAGTTATGTAAGTCATTTTGGAAAAAGAATAATTGACTTACTGGGTATTGAAGAACAAGAAAATTCAAGAGGAGGAAGCTTGAGATGGAATATTCCTTTTGAAACAATACCAGAACTAAACCAAGCTAGTGCTTTTACTTGGAAGTTAAGGGATGAGTTGGTAGAAGCAATGGCTGAAAGATATGATTTGTTGCCTAAAAAAACAGATACAATAGAAGATAAGATAAAACAATTTATAGAAAAAAGACCATACGCTGAATATATGCAAAGTATCACAGATGATTTACAAACAAGAAATGAATTTGTAGAAAAGTTTAATATTAATCGAATTATGAATATGCAAATTGATGACTTCGTAATAGGAAGATTAAACTTAGATGAAAAAGGTAAAGAAAGTTTTTGTTATGTATTAGAAACTCGTATGACAAACTTGGGAGAAATGCGAGGAGCTTTTGTATCTAAATTTGGAGTGTGGTATAGTGCTAAAAACGGGGAATATGATTTCTCAAATAAGTACGGAGAAACTTTAGAAGAAGCATTTTTGAAATTAAAGCAAGAAATTTGCTCGTTACTAATTAGTGGAAACAACAAAGATTATAATGAAATACAAGAAAATATGATAGCACCTATTTTTAAGGGAAAAATATTATCTACATATTATCCAGAAAAATATTTGGCAATGTTTAATGAAGATGATGTAAATAAATTTTTAATAGAGCTAAATATAGATTATGATGTTAATTTGGTTGATACACTAGAAAAGAAAAAAGCATTGTTGAAAGAGTTTAAAGAAAATCAAAAAGAATTAAAAGACAAATCTGATTATTACTTTATAGCTTTTTTATATGACACATTTAGAGATGCAGTAAAAGAAAAAAATACAGTATCTGGTGCAATTGATTACAATATAGAATTTGTTGATTTTAATTACATACAAAGACACGAAGCGAAAAAGAAAAATGAATATAGGTCTAGAAGTACAGATTATGAGAAAATAAGTAGAAACAAAAAAGATGTAGGTAATAGAGGAGAACAAGCAGTTTTAAAATATGAAAAGAATAAACTTATTAGTTTAGGAAAAGAAGAATTAGCAGAACAAGTATATATATGTGAAAATGATGCTATTGGCTATGATATTGTATCTTATGACGAAATGGGTAAAGAAATACATATTGAAGTAAAAACCAATAGTGGCAATCAAAAGTATTTGGATTTCTATATTAGTGATAATGAATTAAATACAATGTTAATAGATGATTCGTATTATATTTATTATTTATTTAATATAAAAGGGAAACCAAAATGTCATATAATTAATAAACAAAAGATTTTAGAAAGAAAAGAAGAATTTTTCCAACCTGTTATTTACAAGGTAAATATAGATGTAGAAAAAGTAGATGAATTGAATAAAAACGACTAGAGTAGGGATTTTTCTCTACTCTTTTTATTATTAAGGAGGTTAGATATGGAAGAAAAACAAAATGAATTGTATATCCCTTCTAACATAAAAATTCGATTAGAGTTTTTCAAAGGTTATGGAGTTAAAGAGATGATCATTACACTAGTTGTAATGATTTTTTCTTTACCTATTGCTTTTGCATTATATAAGTTTAAAGGAACATTGTTAGCAGTTGTTTTTCTTTTTATTATTGTTGCAGGAACAGTAGTATCAATAGTAAAAGATGATAATAACTTGTGTGTATCAAAACAAGTAGGTTTTATGCTGAAGAACTTAAATATGCAAAAAATATATAAGTATAAATATTACGATAAAAGGAGGGAGATTAAGTGAGTACATTTAAAAATTTATTTGGAAATAAAGAAAAAGAAAAAACTTGTAATGAAGAAATAAATGTTAAAGATATAAGAAATAACTTCTTATATACAAATGATAACAAAGTAATGTGTTATATAAAGATACATCCTCTTAATTTATATTTGCTTTCAAATAAAGAAAAAGAATCAATAATGAAACAATTATCAGCAGAGTTATCTAGTGAAACAAAGGCAATGAAATTCTTTTCAATAGCAAGACCAGTTGAGGTATCTTCTGTTTTAGATGATTTGAGAGGCTTGCAAAATGAAGCACTTAATCAAGTACAGAAAGTTTTAATAAGACTACATATAAACGAAATTTTAAGATTAACACTTACTGGAGATAGAGTTGAAAGGCAAAACTTTTTAATAATATGGCAAGAAGTAAATGATTATGCAGAAAAGGATTTGTTAAAAAGAGCAATGGAACTTACGAATAAATTTGCTACTTGTAATATAAAAACAGAAATACTAGATGAACAACAGATAATACAGTTATGTAGTAGTTTTACTAATATGAATTATGCGTATAAAGAAGATAGCGATTATGAAGATAATTTGCCTATGATAAGATGGGAGGTTTGATTTTATGATATTAGAAAAAGATGTAAAAAGTATTATTAAAACTATTGAAGAACATTATAAAAATATGGAACTAGCAACTTATGTTCTCAATAAAGATGAAAAGTGTATTGATATTGCTTTATATGATGATATAAGAACAAGTGAAGTTTTTGGTAGATACTTTGGAAGTAACAACTTAAGAAATACCGAAATAGCTTGTCCAGATATGACAGATAAGCAACTAGAAAGAGTTAAAAGGGCATTAGAAAAAATGGGAATAAAAGAAAATACATTATATGAGCCAACAATAAACGAAACTGTATATAATATAGGAGATGTTGTTTTATATGAAAATGATAGTTATGGAAAAATTGTTGATATAGATAGAAATGATATGGGAAAAGAAAATACATATCCTTATGGAATTGTATTTCCAGACATATATTTGGAAGATAGACCGTTTTGGGCAGAAAGGACAGAGATAAAACCTGTACTAGATAAAGAAAAAATTAAGGAAATAAATGAATGGTATAGCGAAAATAAAACTAGTATAGACAGAGATATTAAAGAGTTGCAAGAAGAAATGGAGAGTGACTATTAGATGAAAAAGAGTGAAGTAAATCGAGTACAAACAAATCACAATCTATTAAATATAATTACACCAATAACTGGAATGGAATATAAGCAAAGCAGAATGAGAATAGGAGATAATTTTGCGAAGATTTATACCGTTATTAAATATCCGAAAAATGTTAAAGTTGGGTGGTTATCAAAACTCTCTAATATACCTAACACAATATCAGTACAACTATTTGAGCCATCAGACAATACCTTACTTATCGAAAATATGTCAAGAGGCATCAGACAAAGTGAAATGATTTATGATAGCAGTAAAGATGCATTAGTCAGAAAGAGAGCTTTAAGAGAAATAGATGACGGACAAGAGATTCTTGAAAAAGTAGAAGTAAAGGGCGAAACTGTTGGATATATGACTAATATGGTTATGGTTGTTGCTGAAGATGAAGAAACATTAAATAAAAGGTGTAAAAGAGTTGAAAGTATTGTTTGTGGTATGCAATTAAAAATGAGAAGTTTAGCATATTGCATAAAACAAGCATTTCAAACAATATCTCCATTTCATACAGGAAATGAAGATATTTTGAATGTTGCAAGAAGAAATATCTTAATGTCAGACTTCATTGGTGGTTTCCCATTTGGTGGTGGAGGATTAAATGATGGCAAAGGTTTTTACTTAGCTAAAGATACTAATGGTGGAATTGTAATACTTGATACTTGGAAAAGAGGTTTAGACAGGACAAATAGTAACTATGTTGTAATGGGTACTTCTGGTGTTGGTAAATCAACGGCAGTAAAACATATATTGCTTAATGAGTATATGAGAGGAACTAAAATACTTGTCATAGATCCAGAAAGAGAATATAAGACTTTGTGCCAAAATTTAAAAGGGGATTGGATAAATGTTATAGGTAAAAATGGGCAAATGATAAATCCATTGCAAATAAGACCAGTACCACTTGATGATGAAGATGAAGAAATCGCAGGGATAAAAGATGAGGGAAACGGACTAGGTGCTATGGCTTTGCATATACAAAGTATAAGACCATTTTTTAAGTTGCTATTTCCAGAGATAACTCATAGTCAATTATCAATATTAACTTCTGGTTTAGAAGATGTTTATAACAAATTTAATATATTTTGGGATACAGATATAACAACTATTCCAAATAACAAATTCCCAATAATGAAAGATTTGTATGAGTACATTAGTGAAAAAATAGAAGAACTAGAAAAGA
Source organism: Clostridiales bacterium UBA4698 (assembly GCA_002404755.1). Lineage (GTDB taxonomy): Bacteria > Bacillota > Clostridia > TANB77 > UBA1234 > UBA1234. The sequence goes on from DHKI01000007.1 coordinate 36,737, forward strand.
AAAAAATAGACTTAACAGATTATAAAACAGTACAAGGACTACTTCGAGATGTAGCAGTAGGTGCAGATAGTGATATATTTAATGGTTATACAACTGTAAAAACAGATTCAAGATGTGTAGTGCTAGATACATTCAATTTACAAAATAGTGATGAAAGAATAAAGAAAGCACAGTATTACAATATACTTACATATTGTTGGGAACAAATTGCCAAAGATAGAGATGAGAAAATATTACTTGCATGTGATGAGAGTTATTTAATGATAGATACACAAGTACCACAATGTTTAGTGTATTTAAGAAATATAGCAAAAAGGTGTAGAAAGTACTCTGGAGGAATAATTATTATTTCACATTCTGTTGTAGATTTCCTTGATCCAAGCATAAAGATGTATGGACAAGCAATTCTTGATATGGCTTGTTATAAGGTCTTAATGGGGGCAGATGGACAAAATTTAGAAGAAATGAAAGTCTTGTACAAACTTACTGAAGCAGAAGAAGATTTAATATATGCAAGACAAATGGGAGTAGCTTTGTTTATGGCAGGTACTAGTAGGTTAAGTGTGAAGTTTGATATTTTCCCTTATGAGTTTGAGTACTTTTCAAACAAGAAAGGAGGGTAACTATGGATTTTAGAACTTTTAGTATTGCTAAAAGATTTAGAAATAACAAATACTTTACTGATTTAGAGGATTATATAAACGAAAGAGTTAAAGAAAAAAAGTTATCGTATGATGATTTGAAGTATTTATATAAAAATTTATACAGAGGGCATTCGCTATATGTAAAGCAAAACATTTTTCCAGTTGGAGAATTTTTGTCAAAAGGTTTTTCAAGTGCTGAAGCAGAAAAAATTGCCAAGTTGTTGCCAGATGCAAAGAAATATACTGTTTTTTGCTACGATGAAAAAGAATGTGGCTATGCATATAATAAATTGTTTAGAGATTTACAATATGCTTATTTCAAATATGAAAGAATTTATAATAACTGTAAATCGAAAGATGAAGCCTTTGAAAAAGTAGAGAAGTTAATTGAAAAGACAGATGTACAATCTAGAGAAAATTTTATGGAAAAACTTGAAAATAGAGGAAAGTCAAAAGAGAGTGAAAATGAGTTGGAACTAGAATAAGGAGGTAGATATGGCTATAAAGACTGTTTTAATCGCACAGGCATTAAAGATAATTGCTGAAGAAGAAAAACGAAATACCTTAATATTAGGAATAACAATTTTTGTATCACTTTTTATAGTGATTATTTTTATGCCAATTTATTTACTTTTACATCCACTTGAAACTTTATCAATGTTCTTTGGTGGAGATGAGTTTGCAAGTGTAGAGCAATTACACGCAGATTATCCTTATATTCTTGAAACAAGTACAACTAGTAGTAATGGAAGATTTCCAGTACCTTTAGAGGGAACGATTACATCTGATTATGGTATGAGAATACATCCTGTAACTGGTTTATTATCAAAACATACTGGAATTGATATATCTGGGAAACATAGAGATAATGTTATAGCTATATATGATGGTGTTATTACTATTGCAGAAATACAAAAAGGTTTTGGAAATTGTGTAGAGATAAAACACGAAATAGTAACTTACGAAATAGTTACTGATGAAGAGGGAAATGAGAAAAGAGTAAAACATACAGAAATATTTTATAGCTTTTATGCCCATTTAAGTAGAATAGATGTAGTAGAGGGAATGCGAGTAATGCAAGGAAATGTAATTGGAATTGAGGGAGGAGATCCAAAGAAAGATCCAAATGCAGGAACTTCAACAGGACACCATCTACATTTTGAGATAAGAACAAAGAGTGGATATGGAAATGATGTTAATCCAAAAGACTATATAATGTGATTTATTGAAGAATCTATAATTGTATGCTATAATTTTTAATATAAAATTATAAGTCGCAGAAATTACAAATCCTATATAGGAGGGATAAAAAGATGAAAATTAATTTTGATATTAAAAATAAAAAAGCAGGATTAGAAGCAGATGTTGAGAAGATTGTAGAAAAAGGTATGGAAAACCACAAAGAAGAATGGAAAGATAAATTTAATACTAAATATACTGCCAAAAAAGAAATGCTAGAGATGAAGCACAAGCATAAAATGGAATTTGAAGAAAAGAAACATAATAAGAAGAATTGGATACAAAAGATTCAAGAGGATAAGCTAAAGAAAAAAGAATTAGAGTTAGAAGCAATACGACTAAAAGACGAAGAAAAAAAGAAAATATTAAAAATAAAAATAATAGCCTCTGTGGCATTGGGAATAATTGGAATCACAATGATGAGTGTTGGAGGTCTTTTGGGAGCAGCATCTGGAGATCCTAATTCTGGTTGGCATATGATATCTGTTATTGGACTTTTTCCTTTAATTAGTGTAGGGTTTGTTTGGACAAGTGATTCTGATAAAAAAAGAAACTTATTTGACAAATAGTTGAATAAGTTTCTTTTTTTTAGAAAGGAGGTTTTAAAAATGATTATCGCAGTAACAAGAGATAATGAGAATCTAATAAATCAAGTATGTAATACATTAGGTAATGATGTGCAGATAATGACTGGAGTTACTAATATAAAAAGGTTTGCTATTCAAGAAATGAGAAATTTAAATAATTACTCGAATATAATAATTGATTTAGTTGGCTTGGTAGATAGCGAAGATGATATTGTTGATGCAGTAGTTGCACTAAAATCGATGTATAGCATAAGAATAACAATAATAGCAACTGGTTATCAGTATGGTAATAGTTTATTAGCAAAACTATTTAATGAGGGAATATATAATTTTGTAACTAGTATTGATATTAGAAAACAAGAGAAAGAATTATACCAATGTATTAGTGGAGATGGAAAACAGTATAAAGACTCTATAAGATATAGAAATACCGAGAATTTATCAACTGGAGATAAGATAATTGTTAAGAAAGAATATAAAAAGCTAAAGCAATGTGTAACAATAGCTATTGCAGGTACAGAAAAACATATAGGAGTTACAACACAAGCACTTGCAATAACAAAGTTCTTAAATAACTTAAATATGAATGCTTGTTATATTCAAGCTAATAAAAAGCAAGATATAGAAACTTTAGAAGCCTTTTTTGATGTAGAAGTCAAAGAGGGCTTTATTAGTTATAGTGGAATTGATATATACAACAAAGATAAAACAGTTAATGCAATAGAATATGGATATGATTTTTATATTTATGATATGGGTAATTTCAACGAAATAACTGATTTAGATAGCTTTCTTACTAAAGATGTAAAAATTATAGTTAGTGGAACAAAATCTTGGGAACAAGACAATTTGATGCTTGTCTTTGACAAACTAGGCATAGTCAATAATATTAATTACATTTTTAACTTTGCACCCGAGATACAAAAGTTAGAAATAACTGAAAATATGGGCAAACTTGGAATTAGAACAGTTTTCTCAAATTATATGCCAGATCCATTTGTGGTAGATGCTAACGAAAATGAATATCAAAAGATTTTAAGTGATTATATAGCAGAAAAATCAACAAAGACAGAGATTATACCTATTCAAAAGAAAAAAGGTTTTTTAGCAAATTTAATGGAAAGGAGGAATAAGTAGTGAAGAAAAGTTTTTATGAACTGTATTTAGAAAGACAAAGAAGTAATAATGATACGAAAATATTAGAACAAGAAATACCTAAAATAAGAAGTCCGAGCAGAAACAGAGTAATAGTATCATATTATTTGTGGCAAATAACAAAAATTATAGTTTTAATTGTTATTTGTTTGTTAGCAACGATAGGTTGCATATCAATATTAAATGAAAATATTAAAAATCAAATTATAGAGCTGCTTTTTAGTAGTTCTTTTTTTGATACCTTAATTTAGAAAGGGGAAAATTAAATGAAGCAGTTTTTTAGAATGATGTTTATTTGCTTAATGCTTGTAGTGATAAACACAACAGCTTTTGCAGTAAACTTTGAGCCGATTAGTACAGTAATAACAAATGAAAGTGGAGATACATATATAATAAGAACATATACAGTATCTGAAGCTGATAATGAGTTATTTAAGCCTGGTATAATTCAAAAGTTTAGCGAGGGGGGACATAGTTATTCATTAGACAGTATTAAACAGACTGGTGGAAATGTAGTGCTAAACAAAGAAGAAACACAGATTAAGATTGTTGAAACAGATACAGATGATAGTATTGAAATCTTAAAACAATTACCTGCAAGTATCGATTATGAGGAAGATGGTTATGTAGGAGAATTGAATTTAAATAATAATTCAATACTTACAACAAAAGTTTCAAATGGCACTTATACAAAACAATATACAGTTAGTGAAGATGTGAATTTTTCAAATTTTACACCAAATGATTTATACGACGTGCCAAAAACGAAAGTAAAAAATGGTGTAACAATGAAATTACTAAATGTAGATTGGAAAGTTCAAACTAGCGAATATGTTGCAGGTAGTCAAGTGCCAGTCTATTATAGTGGAATTGCACATTACGCAGGAATAGGAACAAGAGTAGTAGAAAGTACTGCAAAATATTCAACGAGTGCTGAGTATAAAGGAAATATTGTTAAAGAGGAAACATATCCAATTACCTATACTATTAAGTACAAACAAGATAGCACAGGATTAGTAGTCGGTATTTTAGTGGCAATATTATCGGCAGGGTTAATTGCTTTAGCGATGTTCTTTATTTTTAGAAAGAGTGTAAAAATATATAATGCTCAAAATGATGAGTATGTACTTATAAATAAACGAAATATAAATTACTCAAATCCAGTAATAAATTTAAGTAATTTAATACAAAAGAGTATGAGTAATATGTATAAGATTATTTTAAGTAAGAATGCGACTAAAAAGTTGTATGGTACAAAAATTAAAGTTGTAGGAAATAATAAAACTACAAATCATTTAGTAAATGCTTATGATACAGAATATAGTTTTGAAGTAATTATATAAAATGAGGAGGAATTAAAGTGAAAATGGGAATAACAGTAGGATTAGCAATTCTCTTGATAATTGGAGGAGTTGCTATTTTTTTATCTGGAAATAGTGAGGATATAACATCTAATAAAGCTATTGTAATAGATAGTCATTTAGAGAAGTCTGGCGAAAAAACTGATGAATTTGAAAATACTACAAGTGGCGAAAATCAAGAAGAAGTTAACCAAGAAACTGTTGAGAATAACGAGGTTAAAGCAACAGTTAAACAACAAAATAGTACAGTTACAACACTAGCACAAACAACAACTAATACAACAGTAGAAGAAGTTGTAATCCAAGAAGAAATTATTGAAACAGTTATAGATAATACAGTAATACCTAGTGATAGTGTAGGTCTATTAACTATACCTAAACTATCAGTAAAACAAGCAGTTTTAGATGGACATTCTTTAGAAGTGTTAAAAAAAGGACTAGGACATTTTGATGATACTGCATATTGGCAAGGAAATATTGGAATTTTAGGACATAACTCTGGAAGTGCAGGGTACTTTGAAAAATTAAAAAGTTTAGTTGTGGGCGATAGTATAAGCTATACCACAGAGCATGGAACTAGAAATTATAAAGTATCTTCAATTACTGAAATTGCAGATACTGATTGGAGTGTACTTGCAAATACAACAGATAATAGAATTACTCTTATTACTTGTGTAAAAGGAGTACCAGAGAAAAGACTTTGCATACAGGCAAAAGAAGTTTTTTAGAATGGAGGAAATGAGATATGAAGAAAAAATTTTATAATAGATTTATTAGTTTTTTATGTGCAGTAATAACAATGTTGAATCCGTTTACTGCATTTTTTAGTAGCACATCTTATGCAAAGACAACAGATGATTTTATTGATTCACGAATACTATTAGTAGACAAAGGGACTTGTGGTAAATTTCTAACTTATGATGGAGAAGAAATTAAAGCAACATTTGTAGTTTATTCTACTAGTGATGGGAAAGAATATCCTGCTTATTGTAATGAGCCATCATTTCAAGGAGTTGGAACTGGCGATATATCTTATGGCGAATATATTGTAAAAGGAAAAATTAAAGATGATAGGTTGTGGAGAGTTGCAACGAATGGCTTTCCATATAAAAATCCTAGTGAGATGGAAGTGAATGGTGAAAGAGAGGCTTTCTTTACAACAAAACAAGCAATATATAGAACTTTAGATGATGAGGGAATAGAAAAATATGGCTCACTAAATTCAGAGGGCGAAAATATGCTTGAAAGTATGAATGAGTTATATGAAATCGGATTAAATGGTAGTGATGGGTATGTAGAGCCAGAACTTACAGTTAAAGCCGAAACAAAAGAAACGGTGCTAGATGAAAATGCTCCACGATATAAATCACAAGTATTTAGTGTAACTGGTAACTGTGAATTTGATAGTTATGAAGTGTCTTTTGAATTAAGTGATTTACCATTAGGTACAAAGATTACTGATGAGAATGGAATAGAGCGAACTACTTTTTCTTCAGATGAAAAATTTAAAGTTATGATACCAGTTAATGAAAACAATGCGACTAGTTTTAAGGTAAATGTAAAAGCTGATTTAAAGAGTATGCCAGTTTATTATGCAGAGTGTGATAATATTAGAATGCAAACAATGTTAATTACTGCAAATCCTTATGAAACTGTAACAACAAATGCAACAGTAAAATTAAATCCAATTACTGCTACAATAGAGATTCGAAAAAGAGATAGTGTTACAAACGAGAAATTAGGAAATGCAACTTTTGAAGTAACCAAAGTAGATGGGCAAATTGTTGGTACTTACGTTACAGATAAAAATGGAAGTGTATTTATAGATGTAACAGAGAGTGGTTATTATAAAGTAACCGAAATTGAAGCCCCTGATGGTTATTTACTATCTGATAATGCGAGTGAAAATGAGCAAATTATATTAGTTGAATTTAATAAAGAAAATGTTCTTACTTTCTTGAATGATAAAAAGGCAGGAATTGAAATTTTGAAACTTGATAAGGAAACAAGTAAACCACTTGCTAATGCAAGATACAGAGTTAGTAAGGCAGATGGCACTTTAGTTGGCGAATATACAACAAATAAAAGTGGAACTATAAATATTCAAGATTTAGAAATAGGAACTTATGATGTAGAAGAAATAGAAGCACCTACAAATTATTTAATAGATACAACTGTACATAAAGTTAATGTGATAGAAAATGAAGTAACAAAATTAGTTTTAGCAAACAAGAAACTTATGGGAATACAAATTATCAAAAGAGATAGTTTAACAGAAAAACCACTTGCAAATGCAACTTTTGAAGTAGTTTTAATTAATAGCAGTTATTCAAATACAAAGTATATAGGCGATTTTACTACTGATGAAACAGGAACAATAACAATTCCTAATTTGTATCCAGGAGTATATGGAATTACAGAAATAAAAGCACCAAGAGGGTACAATATGGATGTTGAGCAGAAGTTAATTGAAGTATCAATAGAAAATGATGCAATAGTTGAATTGACTAATACTGCAAAGGCGGGGGTGCAAATTAAAAAAGTAGATGAGAATACAGGAGAGCCACTTGCTAATGCAAAATTTAGAATAACAAATATTAATGGACAAGCAGTTGGCGAATATACAACTACAAGAACTGGTTTTATAAATGTACCAGAACTAGAGGCAGGATTTTACATTGTAGAGGAAACACAAGCACCAGATGGTTATATTTTAGATAATACTCCTAAAACAGTTGAGGTTAGAGAAAATGCACCTACGATTATTGAATTTGCAAACAAGCAGAAAGGTGGAATACAAATATTAAAAGTAGATGCAGTTACTGGTACACCATTAAAAGGAGCTAAATTTAGAGTAACTACTAAAAATGGTTTGTTTATTGGAGAGTATGAAACAGATAGACTAGGACATATCAATTTACCAGAGTTAGATAACGGTTGGTACACGATTTTAGAAATTGAAGCACCAGAGGGGTACATATTAGATGAAGTAAAACAAGATGTAGAAGTAACTAGTTATAAGACTCAAATAGTTGAATTTACAAACAAAGCGAAAGCAGGAATTCAAATTATAAAGAGAGATAGTGTTACAAAAGAGGGTATTAAAGGAGTGCAATTTGAAGTAACAAAAATCAATGGCGAATTGGTTGGTAGATATATGACAAATGCAGGAGGACTAATTAGTATATCTGACCTTGATGAGGGGTGGTATATTGTTACTGAAACAAGTACAGTTGATGGCTATAAAATTGATGCTATACCAAGAAATGTAGAAGTTAAATCGAATGTACCTGCTATTGTTGAGTTTGAAAATGAGCCATTTGGTACACTTATAATTCAAAAAATTGATAGTGTCACAGGTAAAGGTTTAGCAAAGGTAAAATTTAATATAACAAAAGAAAATGGTGAGTTTGTAGGTAACTTTACTACTGATGAATTTGGACAAATAAAATTATCAAAAACACTTACACCTAGTACATATTTAGTAAAAGAGATTAGTACAGTTGATGGTTATAAAATTGATAATACTATTCAAAAAGTAGATATAAATTGGGGAGATAATAAACTTGTTCAAATAAAGAACAATCCTTATGGATCTTTAAGAATAACCAAAATAGATAGTAAGACAAAAGAAAATTTAGAGGGAGTAAGATATAGATTAGAAACAGAAGATGGAGAGTTAGTAGGTAAGTATACTACAAATGAAGATGGACAAATCTTTATCGAAAAGAAATTAGAAGCAGGAATATATTATTTAAGAGAAATTGATTCACTAGATAATTATGTTGTTGATACAGAAAAGCACAAAATAGAAATTAATTGGGGTAAGACAACAACATTACAATTAAAAAATACAGAGATAACAGGAAAAATTCAAATAGTAAAAAGAAGTATCGATAATAATGCTTATACAGGAAAAATTGCAGGAACATTATTAAAAGGTGCTACTTTTGAAGTAAGAAATGAGGAAAAAGAAGTTGTAGCAAAAATTACAACTAATTATGATGGTGTAGCAACAACAAAAGAATTACCTTATGGAATTTATAAAGTAAAAGAAATTGTTGCACCAGAATATTACTTGAAATCTGATAGAGAATTTGAAGTTGAAATCTCTGAGAATGGTAAAGTGGAAATTTTAGAAGTGTATAATGAAAGTTTAAAATTAGCGACAAGTGTAAATAAAACAGGTGTAAGAGAAACACAATGTAAAGACGTTATTAGATATGATTTTACAAATATTGCAAACAACTCAAATACATCATTAAATACCTTTGTATGGCACGATGCATTGCCAATAGAAACAAAATTGCAAAAAGTGTTTACTGGAACTTGGAACGAGAATTTAACTTATACAGTATCGTATAAAACAAATTTAGATAGCAATTATAAAGTGTTTAGAACAAATCTATTTACAAATCAAATTTATGAGTTAGATTTTACAAGTATACCTTTACAAGTTGATGAGTATATTACAGATTATATTTTTGAATTTGGTACAGTAAAAGCAGGATTTACACAAGTGGAAGCACCATTCATATTTGTAGAGGTTAATAATTATTTAGCAGATGGCAGAGAATTTATTAATTATACTGAAGTAACAGGAAATTATAAAGAAATCATAGTATCTGCAAATTCTTCTTGGAAAACAATAATTTATAACAAAACTTTAAAACCTGTTAAATTGCCTAAAACAGGCAATTAGAGAAAATGGAGAATGCTGAAAGCTAGTAATGGCGTGGGGTTGAGTAATAACAATATGTAATGTAGTATGTAGATAAGGATGGTGGTCTGTATGAAACAATATATTGTTAGGGATGTTGATAATCCAAAGAAAGCTGAAGCATTGATGAATCAAATGGCACAAGCAGGTTGGAATGTAAAATCCACTTGTTATTGGCAAACTTCACTTTCATACAAGATAGTGATTACTTTTGAAAAATAAATAGATTAAATTTTTAGGGCGAAGTTGGAAAATACTTTGCCCTTATTTTTTTATAAGGAGGTAGAGCGATGAATGTAATAAAATCGTCAGAAATAATAAAGTACCAGTTTTATTCAATGCCTAAAGAATTATTTGCAGATAAATATAAAGATTTAAGTTTAGAAGCTAAAATGATATACACATTATTTATTGATAGATTAGAATTATCAAAGAAAAATAATTGGGTTAATGAAAATGGAGAAGTATATTTGATTTTTAAACGAAGTGAAATCGGTGGTAAATTAAACTTAACTGATAAAACAGTATCTAAAGCAATAAAAGATTTAAAGAATTTTAATTTAATCTATGAACAAAGACAAGGATTGGGCAAAGCCAATTTGATATATATAGGAAAGTTAAATTTGGATAATCAAGATACGGAAAAATCACCTTTCTTGAACGGTAAAATTTCCGATTCAAGACACGGAAAAAATCCGACTCAAGATACGGAAATTTTCCGACCAAGTAATACTAATATAAATAATACTAATTTTAATGATACTGATGTCAGTCAGTCGGTAATAGATGAGGAGTTAGAAAGAATAAAGCAGAAGTGTGAATTGCACTTGCTAGAAGAAGTAGATAGCAGAGGTAATATAAACACAAAGTTGAGAGAAATAATAGAAAATGCAATCGAAATGATGTACTACTCATCATCTATAACTGTTGGTAATGCAGTAATACCACAGTATATCGTAAGAAGTAAAATGAAACAGTTAAATGGGGCAAAAATATTTTATGCGTTAGAAAAATTAAAAAATAATTTAAAAAACACAGAAAATTTTTCAAATAGTTCAAAATATATAATAAGTTGCCTGTATAACGCAATAAATGAGTACTTTAGCGATGCAGAGATACAGTTTAGAATAGACACAAATTAACTTCAATGCATTGAAGTAACTGGGGTGGACTTCTCTTTTAATACTACCTTATAATTTGCTTATAAGGAGGTATTAAAAATGGAAAAATTAAAAAGTATGTTAACTGAAATTTTTGACTCAAGAATTGATAATATTGCAAGTGTAACTCCAGAAGAAAGGGAACAAATCAGAGAATTAAAAAATTATGTTGATACGGAGGAGTTTTTCCCAGATGCAACAAAAAAAGAACTTGAAAGAATTGAGGAGTTTGCTGATATAGTAACTGAAAATATGGCAAGTGAAATGGGATTCTTTAATGAAAAATATTATAAAACAGGTTTTGCAGATGCAGTAAAATTAATAATGGAATGTATGAAAATGTGATAAATAGGCGAATAATGTAAAAAGACAACTTCAATTTGTTGAATTAAAAAGCCCAATATGGTATAATAGTTCTGATAGTATAAAATTATCGGAAGTTATATTATCTTGGGGGTGGTAGTATGGAAAACTATTATGAATTATCTGAAGAAGATACAAGAGCCAAATTCATAGATGGAAGTCTGAAAGCTAAATGGGCTGAAAGTCAAATAAGAAGAGAAACACCATTTACTGATGGAAGAATAACAGTAAGAGGTAAAATGGTGTCAAGAGGGACTAGAAAAAGAACAGACTATATTTTATATAATAAATCTAATAGTCCTTTAGCGATAGTGGAAGCAAAGAAATACAGTGAACCTGTTGGTAAAGGTATGCAACAGGCGATAGAGTATGCCCAAATACTTGATATACCATTTGCTTATTCTACTAACGGTAGGGGATTTTTAGAGCATAATATGCTTACTGGAGAAGAAAGAGAGTTCTCAATGGGTGAGTTCCCAACCCCAGAAGAATTATGGGACAGATACAAAAATGCAAAAAGTATTTCCGAAACAGAAGAACAAATAATAAATGAGCCATATTATTATCAAGCAGGAGAAAAACACCCAAGATATTATCAGCGAATTGCAATAAATAGAACTGTTGAAGCAGTAGCTAAAGGTAAAAATAGGATTTTATTAGTAATGGCAACAGGTACAGGAAAAACATATACTGCGTTCCAGATTATATATAGACTTTGGAAATCTGGAAAAAAGAAAAAAATATTATATTTGGCAGATAGAAATGTCTTGATAGACCAAACAATGTCGCAAGACTTTCAACCATTTTCTAAAGTAATGACCAAAATTGAACACAAGAAAATGGATAGTTCTTATGAAATATATATGGCGTTGTATCAGCAATTAATAGATGGTAATGGAAATGATGTATTTAAAGAATTTGATAAAGATTTCTTTGACCTAATTATTGTTGACGAATGTCATAGAGGTAGTGCTGCTGAAGATTCAAATTGGAGAAGAATTTTAGAATATTTTGAAAGTGCTACACAAATTGGTTTAACTGCTACTCCAAAGGAAACAAAAGAAGTATCAAATATTTCATACTTTGGAGAGCCAATATATACATATAGCTTGAAACAGGGAATTGATGATGGATTTTTAGCACCATATAAAGTTATAAGAGTAAATTTAGATAAAGATTTACTAGGCTACATTCCAGAAGCAGGAAAGTTAGATATGTACGGCAATGAGATTGAGCAAAGAGAATATAACACAAAAGATTTTGATAAAAATATAATTATTGATGATAGAACTAAAAAAGTTGCAGAACAAATTACTGAAATTTTAAAAGAAAATGATAGATTTGCAAAGACTATTGTATTCTGTGTGGACATTGAACACGCAGAAAGAATGCGTCAAGCATTGGTAAATGAAAATGCCGATTTAGTAAAAGAAGATCCAAGATATATAATGAGAATTACTGGAGATAACAATGAGGGAAAAGCACAATTAGACAATTTTATTGATGTTGAAAGCAAGTATCCTACTATTGTTACTACATCGAAATTAATGACAACAGGTGTTGACTGTAAAACTTGTAAATACATTGTAATTGATTCTTTAATAGCGAGTATGACAGAGTTTAAACAAATAATAGGTCGTGGTACTAGAATTAGAGAAGATTATGGAAAATCATATTTCACAATAGTAGATTTTAGGAATGTAACTCGACTTTTCCAAGACAAAGACTTTGATGGAGAGCCGGTTGTAGTAGAAGATTTCCCAAAACCTAAAGGTACTGGAGATGATACTGAAAATGGTAATAGTGGAGGAGATGGAACAACACCAGTTGATCCACCTATTGAGCCAAAGACACAAAAATACAGAGTTAATGATGTAGAAGTAGAAATAATCAATAAAATGGTACAGTATTATGGGAAAGATGGAAAGCTTACAACAGAGTCTTTGGTTGATTTCTCAAAAAGAAGTATTTTGAATGAATATGCTGATTTGAATACATTTATTAATAGATGGAATAGTGAAGAAAAGAAACAAGCTATAATTGATGAATTAAAGGAACACGGAATATTATTAGAAGCATTAAGAGAAGAAGTGGGTAAAAAAGATATAAGCGACTTTGATTTAATACTTCATATTGCTTATGATAAAAAACCATTAACCAAAGCAGAAAGAGCAAATAAAGTAATGAAAAAAGGTTATTTGTATAAATATTCTGAACAAGCACAACTTGTATTATCAATGTTGTTACAAAAATATCAAGATAGTGAAATATTAGATTTATCTGATACGAGAGTTTTACAACTTCGTCCATTTGATGGGTTAGGTGGACCTCTAAAAATTGTAAAATTATTTGGAGGAAAAGAAGAATATGTGAAAGCTGTGGAAGAATTAGAAAATGAATTATATGCGTAAGATAAGGAGATAGAAATGGGTATTGGAAATGTAATAAAAAGATTAAGAGATATAATGTGGAAAGATGATGGAGTCAATGGAGATGCACAAAGAATAGAGCAAATTGTATGGATTTTATTTTTGAAAGTTTATGATGCACAAGAACAACAATGGGAACTAGATGAAGATAATTATGAGTCAATAATTCCAGAAGAATTAAGATGGAGAAATTGGGCAGTAGATTTAAAAGACGGTAAAGCATTAACTTCTGAAGCTTTGTTAGATTTTGTAAATAATAAGTTGTTTCCAACCTTAAAGAAATTAGATGTAAATGAAGAAACACCAAAGAAAAAAGCAATAGTAAAATTTATATTTGAAGATATTAACAACTATATGAAAAATGGGATTTTGTTAAGACAAGTAATTAATACTATTGACGAAATTGACTTTACAGACACAAATGAAAAACACGAATTTAATGAAATATATGAAACGATGTTAAAAGAATTGCAAAGTGCAGGTAGTGCAGGAGAATTCTATACACCAAGACCAGTAACAAACTTTATGGTTGAAATGGTTAGTCCAACTTTAGATGATAGAATTGCAGACTTTGCTTGTGGTACAGGTGGTTTCTTAACTTCTGCTTTAGATTTCCTAGATAAACAAGTAGATAATTTAGAAGATAGAAAGAAATATAATAATTCTATATATGGAATTGAAAAGAAATCACTACCATACTTACTTTGCGTTACTAATATGCTATTTCATAATATTGAAGAGCCTAATATTGAACATAAAAATAGCTTAAGTAAGAATGTTAGAGATTATTCCATTGATGAAAAATATGATGTTATAATAATGAATCCACCTTATGGTGGCTCTGAATTAAAAAATATTCAAGCTAATTTTCCAATGGAATTAAGAGGCTCTGAAACTGCTGATTTATTTATGACACTTATTTTATATCGTTTAAGAAATAATGGTAGAGTAGCAGTTATCTTACCAGATGGATTTTTATTTGGTACAGATAATACAAAAACAAATATTAAAAAGAAAATATTAGAAGAATGTAATTTACATACAATAGTTAGAATGCCTAGTAGTGTATTTGCACCATATACTTCTATAACAACTAATATTCTTTTCTTTGATAAAACAAAGAAAACTGATGAGGTATGGTTTTATAGAATGGATATGCCAGAAGGATATAAGAATTTCTCAAAAACGAAACCTATAAAGAATGAACACTTTGATAAAGTAAGAGAATGGTGGAACAATAGAGTAGAAATCAAAGATGAAAAAGAAGATGAAAGTTCTACTGAAACGTATAAATCTAAAAAATATACTGCTGAAGAAATTGTTAATTTGAATTATAACTTGGATTTGTGTGGTTATCCACATAAAGAAGAAATAATATTAGAGCCAAAAGAACTTATAAGCCAATATCAAGAAAAAAGAGCGAACTTAAATGCAGAGATTGATAAAATTTTAGATGAAATAAGTAAAATGTTGGAGGAATAAAATGACTGCACAAGAATTAAAAAATTCTATTCTTCAACTAGCTATACAAGGCAAGTTAGTTCCACAAGATCCAAATGATGAACCTGCAACTGTGTTGCTAGAGAAGATAAAAGAAGAAAGAAATAAGTTAATAAAAGAAAAAAAGATAAAAAAAGAAAAATATTCTGAAATATATAAAGATGAAACCGATAATCATTATTATGAGAAGTTTGAAGATGGGACCGTAAATGATATTACTGAAGAGATACCGTTTGATATACCTGATAATTGGAAATGGGTACATTTTGAAAATTTAGGATATTTCATTTCAGGTTATACCCCAAAAAGAGAAGAAATATCATCCAATGGTAATATACCATATTTTAAAGTTTCAGATATGAATACCAATGGTAATGAGATCTATTTAATATATACAGATAATTATTTATGTACTAACAAGTATTATCCAAAAAACACTATTGTTTATCCTAAAAATGGCGGAGCTGTTTTTACTAACAAACGAAGAATATTAAAATATGATTCTGTCGTGGATTTGAATACAGGTGGTTTTTGTTGCTATAGTTTTGCTTATCTAAATTTTATGTTCTTATTATTCAGCAACATTGATTTTAGACAATATTATAAAGGAACAGCATTGCCTACTTTGGATATGGATAAAATAAAAAGAATATATATTCCATTTCCACCACTTAATGAACAAGAGAGAATAAAAAATAAAATAGAAATACTAAATCCAATTATAAACTTATATGATTCAAAATATAATGAAATCGAAGCTTTAAATACCTCTTATAAAGAAGAACTAAAGAAATCAATATTGCAATATGCTATTCAAGGAAAATTAGTAAAACGAGATCCTAATGATGAACCGGCAGAAGTTTTGATTAATAAAATTCTTGAAGAAAAAAGAGAGTTAATAAAAACAAAGCAAATTAAAAAAGAGAATTTGTCTGTAATATATAAAGATAGTACAGATAATCAATTTTATGAGAAGTTTGATGATGATACGATTGTCAATATTACAGATGAAATTCCTTTTGATATACCAAGCAATTGGTGTTGGACAAAATTAAGAAATATCGGCGTATATAAAAAAGGTCCATTTGGTAGTGCATTAACAAAAAGTATGTTTGTACCTAAATCTAATGAAACAATAAAAGTTTATGAACAAAAAAATGCAATTCAGAAAAACGCTACTTTAGGAGAATATTATATAACAAAAGATTATTTTGAAAGGAGTCTGACAGGATTTGAAATTTTTCCAAATGATATAATTGTTAGTTGTGCTGGTACAATTGGAGAGACTTATGTTATGCCTAATGAAATGGAAAGAGGAATAATAAATCAGGCATTAATGCGAATGAGAATATTAGAATTATTTCCTAAAGATTACTTTTTATTATATTTTGATTATGTATTAAAAAAATCATCTGCCAAAAAAAGTAGTGGTTCCGCAATTAAAAATATTCCACCATTTGACATTTTCAAAGAATTCCTTGTAGCAGTACCACCAATAGCAGAGCAAAAACGTATTTTAGGAAAGTTGAATATAATGTTTAATATTATCAAAACAGCTGAATAATCAGCTGTTTTTTGGCTACCAATCAATTATTTTATTTACTATTTCTTGCTGTTCGGTGCTAGTTCTTCTTAAATAAATTCTAGTAGTTTCTATACTTTCGTGTCCCATTAAATCAGCTAGTAACGAAATGTCATTGAATCTTTCTAAAAAGCTTTTAGCAAATCGATGTCTAAATGAATGAGGGTAAATCACGTTAGGATTTAATCCATATTTTTTCCCTAGTTTTTTTAGTTCTCCTGCAATTCCCCTTGCAGTAATTCTTTTTCCAAATTTGTTTTTAAATATGAACCCATCTGTAATTTCCTTTTCTTCAAACCATTTCAATGCTTCTTCTTGAAGTTTTTGTGGAATATATATTCTTCTTAATTTTCCACCTTTTGAATATAAATCAAAATATCCAATTTTCACATGTTCTACTTTGAATTGTATTAACTCGCTAATTCTAGCACCTGTTGCAGTAATAAATCTTATAACAAAATACCAGTACATTTCCTTCTCATTTTTCAAACATTTCTTAAAATATTCATAATCAGCTTCGCTAATTACATTTTCTAAAAAATTTTTTTGTTGTAATTTTAAAAGCGGTAATCTCAATTTATCTTTTTTTAAATATTTTAAGTAAGAATTTATTGCTTGAATTCTTAAATTTACAGTTTTTATCTTATAATTTTCAACAAGAAATGTTTTATAAGCTTGTAAATTTTTCTTGTTTAAAATCAAATATTTTGATTGGTATTGTTTAACTGCAAACAGATAAGATTTTATGGTATTTTGAGAAAGATTTTTCTTTTTTAAGTATTCTTCAAAAGAAAAAACCATACTGAAAACCTCCTTTCCAGTATGGAATTATATAATATTATAGTTTATCAAATAAAATTTCTAATCTTTCTGTGATTTGTATTTGCTCATTAATAGGTGGAAGTGGAATTAATATATTCAAGACTGTATCAGAGCCTATATTACCTTGATTAGCAGTTCCTGTTTCTTTTGAAAAGACTTGATCCAATACAAATTTTGATTTTAATATCTTTATTAAAAAAGAAACCTCAATACTTTTATTGTTCCTAAAAGCACCTACCCTTTGATTAAGATATAAATTATAATTTACCAAATCATCTTCTTTAACAAGCTTCGAGAAAAAGTAATCTCTTTTATTTTTTGTGCCTGTCATCGTTATTAATATATCATTCATTTTTATTAAGTATTTTTCTGTTTCACTCGCTAAATCATCATTTATATATACAGGATTTGCTTCATACAAAATTTTATCATTTTTTACATTTCCCAAGCGTATAATTAAATTTGAGGATTTACTTATATAAGTAGTACTTTTGTATGCATATCCACCTAATAGAGTACCTACATTTTTCAATCTAGTCCAACACCAACTATCTGGTATTTCAAAAGGAATTTCATCTGTAATATTGATAATCGTACCATCATCGAACTTCTCATAAAATTGATTATCAGCATCTTTATAGATGATAGATAAATTCTCTTTTTTAATTTGCTTTGTTTTTATTAACTCTCGTTTTTCTTCAAGAATTTTATTAATCAAAACTTCTGCCGATTCATCATTAGGATCTTGTTTTACTAGCTTACCTTGTATTGCATATTGTAAAATAGATTTTTTTAACTCTTCTTTATAAGAAGAATTTAAAAATTCAATTTCATTATATTTTTTATGATATATATTTATAATAGATTCTAATGAATCAATTTTGTTTTTTATACGATGTTGTTCTTTTAATGGTGGTAATGGAATTAAATATTTTTTAACATTATCTAGTTTAAGAAACATTTGATTAGTAGAACCTTCAGCACTTTTTTCTATTTGAAGTCTATTTAATTTTAAATAATATAATAAATAATAAGATATTACTTCATTTATGTTCCTAAAAACAAATAAGTGGCCATCTGTAATATATTTATTATCTTCTAAATTAAAGATTCCAGATCTTCCAACAGTACCACCACCAAGAGTATTTAATAGAACATCATTTTTCTTTAAATAAAATTCTTGTGGATAATTTGCACTAAAATCATCAGTGCAATATTTAATTCCGTTTAAATCAATTCCATAATCTTGATTATTTCTTTGACCTAACACCAAGTTATTATTAAGCGCTTTTGAGTATTTAGGACTTTTCCCAGAAAATGCAAACAAACAAATATTTTCTAATCTTGCCCAACACCAATTACTTGGAATCTCAAAAGGAATTTCATCCGTAATATCATTAATAGTCCCATCTTCAAACTTCTCATAATAATGATTATCGGTGGTTAAATATAAAAAATACACGATTATTGAAATCGTGTACTTACTTTTATTAGTCAGCTTCAACATCCTTAAATAACGGATGAGTAAAGAACTCTCCGAGAGTGATTCCAAATCCCTCACAGATATGAATCAAAGTATCTAGTTTGATTAATGAAGTCTTTCCATTCATAAAGGTTGTAATTGTTGAACAAGGAACACCAGTTTCTTTGCACAAATCCCAGATTTTCCAACCTTTTTCTTTAAGTAAAATTGTAATTCTTTTTCTAATTGCTTCTGATAAATTCATTTCAACCTCCCTCCTTATGTAAAAAGCATAGCAAAGGAAGTTTAAAAACCACTTGGGCGAGTTGAAGTAAAACGAAAATATTTCGATTTATCGAAGTACTTCGTTGCGTTGAAGTAAAAAAGATGATATTATTACTGTGCGTGAGTGGTAATTTAACTCGGAGGTGTAATGATATGAAAAAATTAAATAGTAAATTGAAAGGTTTTATTGATTCATCTGTATTGTTATCTAGTTCGCATTTGATGATAATTTCTGAGGGAGAAATTATTTATTGGAAATCTCCACAAGGTAATGATAATGTAGTATGTGCAAGATTGAGTAATGATATACGAAGAATTTTAAACAAATTTGAGAGGAAAACAAATTCTACAAAAGAACTTTTTATAAAGAATGTGGAGGATACCATTCCTTTATTTGAAAATGATTCAACAGTATATGGAGGACAGTTTTTTTGCCTATTTGGTATAAAAATAAGTTGGAGATGGTACTTGTATATTATAGGACAATAGGTGGTTATATTGAAAGTAGCACTAAAGTAATGAAAACAACGGCAAGTTTTGTCCCTAGATTTATAGAATTATATGGATAGGAGATGTATATGGGATTAAAAGAAGATGTTGAAGAACTAAAAAAAAATAAAAGGCAAAAAGGCAGAAAAAAAGCTAGACGAAATATTGATAAAATATGCAGATGAAATTTTTGCGTCTTTTTTTGAGGAAGAAGATGAGTTGCCAGAAGAAAAACATATTTTTTCTGAAGAACACGAACGAAGAATGGAAGAAATATTTAGAAGCTTAAAAGAACGAGATAAATGAATCTCGTTCTTTTTATAAGAGCTTTTGTGCCTTTGCTTTGTATAAAGCTACTGTTATTACATATTTAGGTGGTGGCTTTTTACCATCATAGTATGGATACCATTTCTTTATATCTGCTGTTTTTGAATAACGATACATTGATTTAATTGCTTTTTCTATATTCCATTTAGCATTTCTAACAGTAGTATGATTTTTCTTTGCAATATCTTCGTAGATTTTATTTATAGAAAATGCATTAATGTTATTTTTATATAGATACTCAACAGTATCAATTATATATGTTGTTCCTATATTGGCAAAGTTAAAACCTAGTTGTAGTACTGCGTTTTCACACACTTCTCTACAACTAGGTTTTTTGTTCGTTACTTTATATATATTGTGAATGCAGTCAAGTAGAGTAGGTAAATCAAAAGGTTTTTCAAAAACTCGGAAAACTTTTGAAGTATATCTGAACTTGAAGTCTGCTAGATTTCCAGAAATGACAATGATGTTGCATTTTTGAGAGTCAGTTCCGTTTTGAGTGCATAAGGTATCCAGAACTTGAATTCCATTCTTGTTTGGCATTTTTAAATCTAAAATCATAACATCTGGAGCGTAATTAAGATAGGAGTTTATTGCACTTTCTCCATCGTTAGCAATATTAACAACTTTAATCGCATTATCTTTTGTAAGGTAAGATGATACAAGAGTAGCTAACTCTAAATTATCATCAGCAATTAAAACTGATATTGACATTTTTCCACCTCATATTAAAATCTGAAAAACTTGAACTGCCCATATTATATCTCAAATTATAGAAAAAATCTATATGTTATAGAAAATATATTACAAAAAAGTGTAGAAAATATATTACAAAAAGTAAAAAAATCATCGACAACTTTCGACAAAACAATGTCTTTTTTCCAATTTTTTCGGCTTTTTGTGTCTTTTTTCCACTTTCCACATTTTTTGAATTGAAAATAATATCATCTCATTAAGGTTGATAGTGTCAACTAAAAGAGATGAATACGAAAGAATTTTAAGGTACTAAAGAGGTAAAATAAGTTCATTTCTTTTTGTTGTCGCTATTTTTTATTGAGAGGAGGGTTGAATTTAATATACATCATCTCTTTCAAGTGGCATATCAGCCAATTTTGAGAAAGAGGTGTTGATATGTATATTAGTAAGGAAGAAAGAGAAGATTACGAAAGAAGATTTAATGGGTACATTATGCGAATAATAAAAAACGAGTATATTAGATACTCTAAAAACAAAGCAAAAGAAAGAAGAGTTTCATCTTTGAATGAAATTTCTTGTGATGGTATTGAATGTATCCAAAACTTAATTGGAGAGAAAGATGTATATATAGAAGAAGTTTTCGCCCCTGAAGAAATCGAATTGATATTTGAAAATGCATCTATTTATAGAGCCGTTAAATCGCTAACTAGAAAGGAAAAGTTAGCGATTTTTTTGTGCTTTATTTTAGAAATAGATAAAAGCGAAGTTGCTGAGATAATGGGATATTCGAGTGGACAATCTGTATATAAAACTTGTGAAAGAGCCATAGTGAAGATTAGAAAAAATTTAAAAGGGGGTTTTTTCAATGATTGATTATAAAACTATTCAAAAAGCTAAAAATGGCGACAATGAAGCTATTGAAACTATTTTAAATCATTATGTGAAAAAGATTAAATCATTTTCTAAAGATGAGGAGTTCGTAAATATTTGCTTGGTTAGAGTGTTAGAGGGAATTGAAGGATTTAAAAATAAAAAATATTAAAAAAGTTGTCTAAAATTTTTACAAAGTTGACTCCTATATAGGCGAAAGGCGAAAAAAAGAGCCTTTCGCCGAACTTTGAAAATTGAATAACAAAAGTTACAGTACGTTATCTGCGTAACCTACAAAAGGAAAGCTCCAAGAAGTCCAGCTATTCGTGACAGATAGCAATAGGAATATAAAGAGGGAAAAATCATTTGATGGTAAGAATGAGTGGCGATGACTTATGCAGAGAAAATAATGATACTTCTACCTAGCTAACGAGATGTCAAGGGGTAGCCTGTCGATTAGGGAGGAGGCAAGTGATAAAGACTTGACCTATGTGATTACCAAATCAACTGTAACCTATAAATAATAAATTTATATGACCACAGATAATGCCATTAATAATTTTGAACTTATTAGTGGTATCAATGTGTGGTCATTTATATGGGAGGTAATGAAAATGATTGATTATATATTTTGGTTTGCTTTTGGTTTTGTATTGGGTTTCTTATTTTTTATATTTATGAAATTGATAAAAAATTACTTATATCAAAGAAGTAAGAGATTAAGACGCAAAGCATTTAGAGAAAAAATGGATAATTTGATGAAATAAATTCAAAAAAATAATTTTACGAAAAGAGCGAAAAATATGAATTACTTAAAATTTAAAATCGTCAAATGCTTGAAAAATAGCAGGGTGGACAGATTTGTTCTATTGAAAATATAATATTTAAAAGAAGATAGTCTGTCTTTTACCCAGAAAGGAGACAGAATGTCTGAAGAAACAAAAATTGTTTATGAAGTTATAGATATAATGAATATCTTAAATATAGGAAGAAATAAAGCTTACAATCTCGTGAAAAAAACTTATGAAGATAAAGCACCATTTGTTGTTATAAAGATAGGACAAGAATATAAAATTCCTAAAGAAAGTTTTATGAAGTGGTTACAGGGTGGATAAAAAGAAATGTCGGGAGTGATAGGAGATGACAAATGAATATAAAGGCGAAATTGCATATTTTTTGAAAAAAAGTTGGTATCATAACAAAAAGGAATTACAAGAAGATGGAACAATAAAATATGGTAGGGTTGGAGGTTTTAAGACTCCAGAGGAAGCAGAAAAAAGCTATTATGAGATGCAACAAGTTTTTGAGGAAAAAATGCGAAATCGTATAACTCCCACAATAAATAAAGAAATAATGCTAAAAGATTACTTGATATATTGGTTTGAAAATATCTATTCTTCAAGAATAGAAAGCACAACTAAAATGCTTACTTCTTATACTTTATATAAAATTATAATTCCTAATATTAAATATGATATAAAGTTAAGATTAATTACAACTGATTATTTGAATGAATTGCTAGAAGAATGTGCTAAATGTAGTAAATCGGCAGGAAATAAGTCAAGAGAAACATTGTTTTTAGCTTTTAAAGATGCAGTAAAAGATAAATATATAACAGTTAATTCGGTAATTACTACAAAACAATATAGAAGAGAAAAGTCAAATATAACAATATTAAAGAAAGAAGAGATTAAAAAGTTGCTTGATGCGACAAAAAATAGTAATTGGTATTTGGAAATTTTACTTGGATTGTTTTGTGGACTCCGTAAAGGCGAAATTTTAGGACTTAAATTTTCTGATTTTGATATTGAAAAAAGTACAGTAAGAATAAATAAGCAACTTGCTTTAGAATATGAATTAGAACAAAAAGACTTTTTAATAAAGAATAGAGTTTTTAAAATTAAAGATCCAAAAACGGAAAATTCTTTTAGGACACTTAAAGTACCACAAATAATAATTGATGAATTGATAAAAAGAAGAGAGAAAATAGAGGTATTGAAATCGAACAGAACAGATTTTATTGATAATGATTATATTAGCTGTCAAGAAGATGGGTTACCACATCATCTTTCTTCTTTGAATAAATTTTTATCTAAAGTTTGTTCTAGAAATGGATTACCAAAAGCAACTGTACACGGATTAAGACATATGTATGCAACGATTTTGATAGAGCAGGGTGTTAGTATTGCAAAAATTTCTGCATTATTAGGACATAGTTCTATTCATACTACTTTTGATTTTTATTGTGATGTGATGTCAGAAAAAGAAAAAATGATTGCATATATGAATAATACATTTTGTATTAGTGAGGAGGAAGAACTAGAATGATTTGTTTAGATAAGAGTAACTATATTGATTTTAAAGTGTATGGTGTAACCACTATTAAGAAAAAGTATGGATTTAGAATAACTTTGATATATAGTGATGGGACTGATAAAACAATTCAAAAATCTGGTTATAAAACCAAGAAAGAAGCTAATGCAGAAAGAGAAATAGCGATTGCAGAGTTACACAATAATACATTTGTTATTGAAAAAGCTTTAAGTACAAAAGAATTTTTTACATATTGGCTTGAAGATGAAATGAAACCAAGAATAACCTCGTGTTCGTATGATTCGTATAAAAATGTAGTTTATAACCATATAATACCTGCAATGGGAAGTATGAAAATCTCAAATATAACTCGTGGAGATATACAAAAGTTTCTAAATAAAAAAGTAGAATATTCACACAATATTGCCAAGCTATGTAAAACAGTTTTGAATACTGCCTTTAATTATGCAGTATCAAATAAACTTGTATCAGCCAATGTTGTTAATGATGTTGATTTATCAAAACAAGTAAAAGTAAAACCATATAGGACAAGAGAGATAAATACTCAAAAAATACTTAATGAGGAACAAACAAAACTTTTAATTAAAGAAGCAAAATCAACACCTATTTATTTACAAGTATTATTTGCAGTTTTGATGGGATTAAGAAAACAAGAAATAAATGGACTAAAATATGAAGATATTGATTTTATACATAGAAAGTTAAAAGTTCAAAGACAACTAGGAGTAAAACCAAATGAAGATAATCGTAATTTAAAAAAAGGGGAATATACCAAGCAGGAGATAAAAGTAAAAACCTATTCGAGTAATAGAGAATTATATATTCCAGATATATTGTTTGAAGCAATATTAGAAGAAAGAGCAAAATACGAAAAAAATAGAAATAGAAGAATAAAGGATAAAACGAATCCATTTAGAGATTATGGTTTTATATGTTGTTCTACTTATGGAAATCCAAGAAGTAAATCGTTTCATTTTAAGTATTGGAAAGCTTTACTAAAAAAATGCAATTTGCCAGATATAAGGTTTCACGATTTAAGAGCAACACATTGTACTTTACTTGTAAAAAAGAATTTCAATTTGAAAGCTATATCAAAATTAATGGGACACGCTTCTGAAATAATCTCAGTAGATGTTTATACAGATAAAGATGAGATTATAAATGATTGTGTTGAAGAAATAGAGGCTTTTATAAACGAAGTTATTCCACAAGAAGATAATAATATAGAAGAAATTATATGCGATGAAGAATTAGAAATAATTAATAAATTTATAGAAGATGTTGTATAAATATTAGGGAACGAATTTTCATTAAAGAGGAGTTTTATAGCTTCTCTTGTTTTTATGCTTAAAAAGTGTTAAAATACACAATATAAAAGGACTTGATGTTAAGTAGTGTTAATTAGTTTGAAAAAATGAATTTGTGACTTTCATTCGTTCCCAAAGAAAAAAATGAATTTAATCAGACAAAATTTGATTCGTGGGAACGAATTTGGGAACGAATTGATGGTTAGATGTAATCATAATAAATAGGTAAGGAAGTGAAAAAATGTTCAAATTGCATTCTGAATATAAACCAACTGGCGACCAACCACAAGCAATAGAAAAGCTAGTTGAGGGTATTAATAAAGGCTTGAAACACCAGACTTTACTGGGTGTTACGGGAAGTGGTAAAACTTTTACAATGGCTAATGTAATAGCAAAAGTAAATAAACCTACTCTGGTTTTAGCACATAATAAAACATTAGCTGGACAATTATATAGCGAGTTCAAGCAGATGTTCCCAGAGAATGCAGTGGAGTATTTTGTGTCATATTACGATTATTATCAACCAGAAGCCTATATGCCACAAACTGACACATATATAGAAAAAGACTCGGCAGTAAATGATGAGATAGACAAGCTTCGTCACTCTGCAACAGCTGCACTTTTTGAGAGAAAAGATGTTATTATTGTTGCCAGTGTTTCTTGTATTTATGGTTTAGGTGACCCCGAAGATTATAGTGGTCTTACACTTTCTTTAAGACCGGGTATGCAAATGGAAAGAGATGATTTGCTTAGAGCACTTATAGATAGGCAATATGATAGAAATGAGATTGAATTTAAACGTGGTAAGTTTAGAGTTAGAGGGGATACAGTTGAAGTGTATCCATCTAATGAAAATGAAAAGGCAATTAGAATTGAATTTTTTGGAGATGAAATAGAAAAGATTTCTGAAATACAACCGCTTACGGGTCAAAAATTAGGAGTTAGAAATCATGTGCTTATCTTTCCAAACTCACATTATGCAACATCTAAAGAAAAAATGGAAAAGGCAATTGGCACAATTGAAATTGAGTTAGAGCAAAGAATTAAAGAATTTAAAGAAGAAGGAAAACTAATTGAGGCACAAAGAATAGAACAACGAACAAATTTTGACATCGAGATGATGCGTGAAACAGGCTTTTGCCAAGGAATAGAAAACTATTCAAGACATATAAGTGGAAGAGAGCCAGGAAGTGCACCATACACACTTATGGATTATTTTCCAAAAGATTTTCTTTTGCTTATAGATGAATCACATGTTACAATTCCTCAAGTTAGAGCAATGTATAATGGAGATAGAGCTCGTAAAGAAAGTCTAGTTAATTATGGTTTTAGATTGCCCTCTGCTTACGATAACAGACCATTAAAATTTGAAGAATGGGAAGAAAGAATAAATCAAGTAATCTTTGTTAGTGCAACACCAGCAGATTATGAAAAGGCACACTCACAAAACACAGTAGAGCAAATCATAAGACCAACAGGACTTTTAGATCCTAAAATAGAAGTTAGACCATCTGAAAATCAAGTTGATGATTTGATTGGAAGAATAAATGAAACAGTCGAAAAAGGTGAAAGAGTACTTGTTACTACACTTACAAAGAAAATGGCAGAAGACCTAACAGCATATTTAAAAGAACTAAATATAAAAGTAACCTACATGCATTCAGATATTGACACACTAGAGAGACTAAAAATATTAAAAGAATTAAGAATGGGTAAATATGATGTATTAGTTGGAATTAACCTATTAAGAGAAGGGCTAGATTTGCCAGAGGTTTCACTAGTTGCAATATTAGATGCAGACAAAGAGGGCTTTTTAAGATCTGAACGCTCGCTAATTCAAACAACAGGGCGTGCAGCAAGAAATTCAGAGGGAAAAGTTATAATGTATGCTGATGAATTAACAGATTCTATGGAAAAAGCAATAAAAGAAACAAATAGAAGAAGAAAAATTCAAATGGCTTATAACGAAGAGCATGGAATAATTCCGCAAACTATTCATAAAGCAATAAGAGATGATATAAAAGCTACAATAGTTGAAGAAGCAACAGAAAAATATAATATAGAAGAAGGAAAGACTATAGAAGAGGTAATCGAAGAGCTAACAATGCAAATGTTGAAGCATGCAGAAAATATGGAATTTGAACAAGCGGCAGAAATAAGAGACAAGATAAAAGAATTGGAATCACAATAATATAAAATAATTTATAAAAGCACATATCAAAATATAACTTTGGCATGTGCTTTTGTGCTTAAAAGAATGTATTATAAAAGTTTTGCAAATAAAAAATAGTTTATAATCTTTAAGTCATTTATATAAGAATATAGCTAAATTAAAATGTTAAGAAAGCTTGAAAAAGGTATAAACTTGTTATAAAATCAAGGCGTGAAGTAAAGAATATACAAAAGAAAAAGGAGGGAGTTGAATGTTAATCAAAGAAATTATACTACTGGCACTCGGAATAATTTTTCTTATTAAGGGAGCAGATTTTTTTGTGGATTCTGGTTCTAAAATAGGAAAAACATTGAAAATCAGTGAAATAATTTTAGGAGTTACTATAGTATCCCTTGGGACAAGCTTGCCAGAGCTTATTGTTGCTATTACAAGTGCACAGGCAGGAAGCAATGAAATTGCTCTTGGAAATATATTAGGAACCAATATGTTTAACTTATGCGTTATACTTGGAGTTCTTTGCATAATTAAGCCAATCAAGTTTCAAAAGTCTACAGTTAGAAAAGATATGTATATGACTGTTGCAACAGCATTTGTGCTATTTTTATTAATGGCGGACAAACTTCTTGGCGGTGGCTGTGTGAATGTATTATCAAGAGCAGATGGTTTAGTTTTGCTTGTTATGTTTCGGTATATTTATGTATTATACTTTATACGAATATACAGAGATTTGGCGTGAGAGAAAGCTAAATAAAGAAAAAAATGAAGTAAAATTGAAACTTAAAGATATAGATGTGCTTACTAAAAACATCATTATAATGATTGCAAGCATTGCTACAGTGTTTTTAGGAGCTAACTGGGTAGTAAATTCGGTAGAAAAGATTGCAATCGCACTAAATATATCTGAAACTTTTATCTCTATATTAGTAATTGCTGTGGGTACATCACTTCCAGAAATTTTTACATCGATTTCAGCAATGAAGAAAGGAAAAGTTGATATGGCAGTCGGAAATCTTATAGGTAGTAGTATATTTAACATATTATTAATTCTTGGATTAGCATCAACAATCAATCCCATCTACTTAGAAATGGATTCTTTGATAATCGATGCTTTGGTTTTCTTGGCCGCAAGTGCATTATGTATTGTCTTTATAAAAGCTAAGAAAAAATATGAGTTTTCTAGATTTGAAGGAATAACATTTTTAGCTATATATGTAGCGTACCTATCATACGTTATAGTAAGAGGTTAAATTTTAGAAAGGTGGATTTTTTATGAAAAAAAGAATCATCAGCTTAGCAGGAGATCTTGGAGCAGGAAAAACAACTGTTACAAAAATATTACAAAAGACTCTAGGATATGATGTTCACAGGAATGGAACAGCTTTTAGAGAATTAGCAATTGCAAACGGAATGGATGTTACAAAGTTTAACGAGTATGTAAAAGACCATCCTGAAATTGATGAGCAAATTGAAAAGAGTGCAAGGGAAGCAGCAGATAATCATAATGAACTAATAATAGATGCAAGGCTTGGATGGTTTGCGGTTCCAGAGTCTTTTAAGGTGTATTTGACGGTGGATTTAGATGAGGCTGCTAAGAGAGCTTTTAATGATCCAAACAGAAAAGAAAGCGAAAATTTTGCGACACTGGAAGAACAAAAGGAAGACATTAAAAGAAGATTTAGCCTTGAAAATGAGAGATATTTTAATCTATATGGTGTACATAAAGAAGACAAAAGTAATTATGATTTTATAATTGATACAACGAACATATCTCAAGAAGAGGTTGCAAAGAGAATAATTGCAGCTTTTGAGAAATGGCTTGAAGAATAATTTTGATAATTTAAACTAAGTAATAAAGCTTGGCGAAGCATAAATAATGCTCCGCCATTTTTGTGTGTTGCATGCAAAAATTTAATTTGATATAATGAAGCGAGACAGACATTTTAAGTGGAGAGATTCCCTCGCAAATCCAGTTTGCATCTAAAGAAATAGAGGGAAAGAAGTTGTACTTCTAGTAATTTTGAAGGAGGAAAGTGGTTATGTCAAACGAAGAATCAAAATGTTGCTGCGGATGCGGTGGCAAAGATGAAAGAAAAGAAAAACTAGAGGAAGTTATAAAATCTTGTAATGGGGATAAGAGTCAACTAATGAAAGTATTAAATGCAGCACAAGAAATTTATGGCTATATCCCAACGGCAACACAAAAACAAATATCAGAAGAATTAAAAATACCAATGGCAGAAATATATGGAGTAATAACATTCTATAGTAGATTTTCATTAGAACCAAAAGGAAAATATAATATAGGTGTATGCCTTGGAACAGCTTGTTATGTTAAAGGTTCGCAAGGTGTACTAGATAAGATAAAAGAGATATTAGGAATTGATGTTGGTGGAGTTACACCAGATGGAAAATTCTCATTAGAAGCAACAAGATGTGTAGGAGCATGTGGCTTAGCACCAGTAATGACAATAAATAATGAGGTATACGGAAAAATGGATCCATCAAAAGTAAAAGAAATTCTTGAAAAATACGAATAAGTAGTTTTTAGATTTTGAGCTCATAGTCGAGCACAAGCTAAAAAGAAAGAGGGGATATAATGAAATCTATAGAAGAATTAAATGAAATTAGAGAAAAAACATTTAAAGAGATTTCTCTAAGAAAAGATATAAATTATCCTGGTAATGAGAAACACATTCTTGTGTGTGGAGGTACAGGTTGTACATCATCTCATTCAGGCAAAATAATTGAAAAATTAAACGAGCAAATCAAAGAAAAAAATTTAGAGAATGTCAGAGTAGTTAGAACAGGTTGTTTTGGACTTTGTGCAAGAGGACCAATAATAGTTATAAGACCAGAAGATACATTTTATGCAATGGCAACCGAAGATGATGTAGAAGAAATAATAGACAAACACATTATAAAAGGCGAAATCGTTGAAAGATTACTTTGCAAAGATGTAGATGGAACAGTTGTAAAAAAATTAGATGAACTAAACTTTTATAAAAAACAACATAGAATCGTACTTAAAAATTGCGGTTTAATAGACCCAGAAAATATCGATGAATACCTTGCTTTTGATGGTTATAAAGCATTAGAAAAAGTATTAACAAAAATGACACCAGATGAAGTAATAAAAGAAGTTTCAGATTCTGGACTTAGAGGTAGAGGTGGAGCTGGTTTCCCAACGGGTAGAAAGTGGCAGTTCGCAAAAAATTCTGTAGATGACCAAAAGTATGTTGCATGTAACGCAGATGAAGGTGACCCAGGAGCATTTATGGATAGATCTGTTCTTGAGGGCGACCCACATACAGTAGTTGAAGCGATGGCAATAGCAGCATATGCAATAGGTGCAAATAAAGGTTATGTATATGTTAGAGCAGAGTATCCAATTGCTGTTCATAGATTGCAAGTTGCAATAGATCAAGCAAGAGCATATGGACTACTTGGCGATAATATAATGGGCACAGGATTTAAGTTTGACTTAGAAATTAGACTTGGTGCCGGAGCATTTGTATGTGGAGAAGAAACAGCACTTATGGAATCAGTTGAAGGAAGACGTGGCGAACCAAGACCAAGACCACCATTCCCAGCAGTTAAAGGCTTGTTTGGAAAACCAACATTATTAAACAATGTTGAAACATATGCAAATATAACACAAATAATATTAAATGGTGCAGAGTGGTTTGCAAGTATTGGTACAGAAAAATCAAAGGGTACAAAAGTATTTGCATTAGGCGGAAATATAAATAATGTGGGATTAGTAGAAGTTCCTATGGGAATAACACTTCGTGAAATAGTGTATGATATTGGTGGTGGAGTTCCAAATGGAAAAGAATTTAAAGCGGCACAAACTGGTGGACCATCAGGTGGTTGCATACCTGCACAATATTTAGACACACCAATAGATTATGAAAGCTTAAATGCAATAGGTTCAATGATGGGTTCAGGTGGACTTATTGTTATGGATGATACAACATGTATGGTAAACTTAGCAAGATTCTTCTTAGACTTCACAGTTGATGAATCTTGTGGAAAGTGTCCTCCTTGCAGAATTGGTACTAGAAGAATGCTAGAAATATTAGAAAGACTAGTTGAAGGAAAAGGTCAAGAAGGAGACATCGAAAAACTAGAAAAACTAGCAATGAATATTAAACGTTCTTCACTATGTGGACTTGGTCAAACAGCACCAAACCCAGTACTTAGCACATTAAAGTATTTTAGAGATGAATACGAAGCACATATAAAAGATAAAAAATGTCCAGCCGGTGAATGTAAAGCAATGACACAGGTTAAAATAGATAAAGAAAAATGTAGAGGCTGCGGACTATGTGCTAAAAATTGTCCTGTTAGTGCAATTCACGGTGAGATTAAGAGTCCATTTGAGATTGACTCAAACAAGTGTATAAAATGTGGTGTATGTATTGCTAAATGTCCATTTAGAGCAATATCTAGATCATAGATAAAGGAGGAACGAAGATGGAAGATAAGGTTAAATTAACAATAGATGGCATAGAGATGGAAGTGCCAAAGTCTTATACAATCTTAGATGCAGCTAGAGAACATGGAATAGATATTCCAACACTTTGTCATTTAAAAGGCATAAATGAAATCGGTGCATGTAGAATGTGTATAGTAGAAGTTGAGGGAGCAAGAGGATTTGCAACTTCATGCGTAATGCCAGTTAGCGAGGGCATGGTTGTTAGAACAAATACACCAGCAGTTAGAGATGCAAGAAAAGTAACATTAGAATTATTGCTTTCAAACCATGATAAAAAATGTTTAACATGTGTTAGAAGTGAAAATTGTGAGTTACAAGCATTAGCTAAAAAGTTAAATATTACAGATATAGAATTTGAAGGTGTAATGTCAGAAGGCGAAGTGGATGAACTATCACCATCAATAGTTAGAGATCCTAAAAAGTGTATTCTATGTAAAAGATGCGTTGCAGTTTGTAAAAAAGTCCAAAATGTTGGGGCAATCGATACTTTAAATAGAGGCTTCAAATCAAAAATAGGAACAGCTTTAGATAGATCTTTAAATGATGCTCCTTGTACAATGTGTGGTCAATGCGTAGTTGCTTGTCCAACGGGTGCACTTCGTGAAAAAGATGCTACAAAAGCAGTATGGAGAGCACTTCAAGATGAAGAAATATATGTCGTAGCACAAACAGCACCTGCAGTTAGAGTTGCAATCGGCGAAGAATTTGGAATGCCAATCGGGACATTAGTAACAGGTAAAATGGTGGCTGGACTTAAGAAATTAGGATTTGACAAAGTATTTGATACAGATACTGGAGCCGACCTTACAATAATGGAAGAGGGAACTGAACTAATAGAAAGAATAAAAAATGGTGGAGTATTGCCAATGATAACATCATGTAGCCCAGGTTGGGTTAGATTTGTTGAAAACAGTTATCCAGAACTTACAGACCATTTATCAACAGCAAAATCTCCACATCAAATGTTTGGAGCAATAATCAAATCATACTATGCAGAAAAAATGGGAATAGATCCAAAGAAAATATTTGTAGTATCAGTAATGCCTTGCGTTGGTAAGAAAGCAGAAGCAGATAGAGAAGAACTTAAAGTAAATGGACTTAGAGATGTAGACGCAGTATTAACAACAAGAGAAGCAGCTAGAATGATGAAAGAAGCTGGTATAGATTTATCAATATTAAATGATGAACAATTCGATGATCCAATGGGAGAAGCAACAGGCGCAGCAGTAATCTTTGGAACAACAGGTGGAGTTATGGAGGCTGCACTTAGAACTGTATCTGAAGTATTAACAGGAAAAGAACTAGAAAAAATCGACTTTGAAGAAGTTAGAGGAGAAGTAAACGGAATCAAAGAAGCAACTGTTAAGATTGGTGATTTAGATGTAAAAGTAGCAGTTGCAAATGGACTAAAGAATGCCGGAAAAATAATGGATATGATAGAAAAGGGCGAAGCTCCATATCACTTTGTAGAGATAATGGCATGTCCAGGCGGATGCGTAACTGGTGGAGGACAGCCAATACATGATGCAAAAACAATGGCAACAGTTGATATACATGGACTTAGAAAGAAAGCATTATACGAAGCAGATAAAGAAAACAAAGTAAGAAAATCACACGAAAATCCAGTAATCAAAAAGTTATATGATGAATATTTAGAAAAACCAGGTAGCCATAAAGCACATGAATTGCTTCACACAAGCTACCATGCAAGAAAATATTTTGAAGAGTAAAATTTTTAGCGGAATAAAAAGAAGCTATTAATATAAAGTGAACCCTTCTTGTTAGAAAAAAAGTTTGACAAGGAGGGTTCATTTTTTCTTTTGAAAAAACACATCAAATATTATTAGTTTAAAAAAACACTTTTAAAATTAAATCCTATTAGTTAAAAGATATATCGAGTGTAAATAACGATACATTTTGTAATTTTTGTTATTGTTTTATTTTTATACATGTTTTATAATTTTCTTAAGGTAAAGGTTCAAATGAAAGGAATGATTATTTATGGATTTAAATGAAGCTAAACAAAAAGCAAGTAGATGTCTTGGATGTGCAAATCCGAAATGCGTTGAGGGGTGTCCAATACATACTAATATACCAGGCTTTATCAAATGCATAAAAGATGAAGATTTAGAAGGAGCATATAAGATAATATTAGAGAAGAATTATTTTGGAAGTGTTTGCGGTAGAGTTTGTTCACATGATGTTCAATGCAAAGGAAACTGTGTCTTAGGAGTCAAAGACAAACCAGTTGATATAGGTGAACTAGAGGCTTTTGTTTCTGATTGGGGCTTGAAAAATAGTACTATGGGAAAAAGAGACAAGACCGTTCTAAATAAAGAAAGAATAGCAGTTGTTGGTGGCGGTGTTGCAGGTCTTACGTGTGCAATAAAACTAGAGAGACTTGGTTATGCTGTAACTTTATTTGAGAAAACAATGGAACTTGGTGGTGTATTGCAATATGGAATACCGGAGTATAGACTTCCAAAAGATATCGTATATGATACAGTTGACGAAATAACTCTTGCTAGAATGGAAGTTGATGTTGGAATGTCTCTTGGAAAAGATTTTAGTATAGATGATTTATTTGCTAAAGGATATAAGGCGGTGTTCTTAGCAATAGGATTAGACGTTCCTAAAAGGTTAAACGTTCCTGGAAAAGATAAAAAAGGTGTATACAGTGCAAATGAATTTTTAAGAAGAGTAGACCATATAAAATTCGAGAATGTGATAGTTGTTGGTGGCGGAAACGTTGCGATGGATGTTGCTAGAATGGCAAAAGCAAAAGGTGCGAAGAGTGTAAATGTTCTTTATAGAAGAGAAAGAGCTGACATGAAAGCAAATCAAATCGAAATTATAAAAGCGATTGAAAGCGGAATAAAAATAACTCCTAACAGTGTGGTAAATGAAATTTTAGGAAACGATGTTGCTAGTGGAGTAAAATGTACAGATGGCACTACATATAGAGGCGATACGGTAGTAATTGCCATTGGTTCAACACCAGATTTAAGTATATTGGGAGATTTGAAATTAACAGATACTGATTTAGTTGCAATTGATGAGTATGGAGAAACAAGCAAGGAGAATGTGTTTGCAGGAGGAGATTTAACAGAAAAGAATCCTAATGTAAGTAAGGCAATAGCAAGTGCACTTCGTGCTGTTGAGGGAATAGAAAGAAAAATGAAACTCGAAAAGCATAATTTATAAGAGCTTAGAAAGGAATGTGAAATGGTAAAACTAATATTAGCATCTAAATCAAAATGGAGAAAAGAAATAATAGAAATGGCAGGGCTGAAATGCGAAGCAATTCGGAAGCGATGTGGAAGAAAATATAGAGTTTAACAATAATCCAGATGAATATGTTATGGAGTTATCAAAGCAAAAGGCAAAAGCAGTTGCAGAAAAAGTTGAAGAGGGAATAATAATATCTGCTGATACAATAGGCTATATGAATAACGAAAAGTTTGAAAAGCCAAAAAGCAGAGAAGAAGCATTTAGAAATATAAAAAAATTATCAGGAAATGTAAATTATGCAGTTACAGGAGTTACCTTAATAGACAAGTACAAAAATAAAACTGTTACATTTTATGAAAAAGCAGCTGTATATTTTAAAAGCATGACAGATGAAGAAGTTAATTGGTATATAGATAACGAAAAAAATGTTTACGATTGTGCAGGATATTCAATGGAGACGAGAGCATCACTATTTGTAACAAAAATAGAAGGAGACTATAAATCAATAGTTGGTTTGCCAATAAGCAAAATCTATGATGAATTAAAAAAATGGGGATATAACATAAACGATTTTGAAACAATAATTTAAAGGAGAGAGACTTGTGAAAATATATAGAAAGAGATACATACCCAACGAAATAGTAGACATATCTGGAGACAAAGTAGAATTTGTAAGTGAAGATTTGCTAATAACAAGTTGGCTTCCAATTCATCCAAGAAACGATGTGGCATTTGGAATGTCGTATACATATTTAAAAAAAGGCTGGAAAATAAGCAAATTTTACGATAAAGACAAAAACTTTTTATATTGGTATTGTGACATAATAGATGCACAAATAAAAGATGAAGAATATATCTTAGTTGATTTGCTAGTTGATATAAAAGTCTACCCAGATGGAAGATATGAAATATTAGACGAAGAAGAACTAGATGAGGCCTTAAATCAAGGCTTAATAACAAAAGAACAAAAAGAAGAAGCATTAAATAAATTAAGTGCCTTATTAGAAACAATAAAAAAAGGAGAATTTCCTCCAAGAGAATGTATGTAAGATTTACTAAAAATGCACTGGAAAAATTTCCAGTGCATTTAAAAAGCTAATACTAGTAATCTTCTCTTTGTTGAAGCCTTCTTAAAGCGTCTTTTTTAGCAATATCTTCACGTTTATCATAAAGTTTTTTGCCACGAGCAACAGCTAGCTCTAATTTTATTTTGTTTCTGTCCCAATACATACTAAGTGGAACAAGCGTAACGCCTTTTTGTTGAACCATGCCAATCAGTTTTCTGATTTCTTGTTTATGAACAAGTAGCTTTCTAGTTCTCATAGGGTCTTTGTTAAAAATGTTTCCTTGTTCAAAAGGACTAATATGTAGATTATAAACCCAAAGCTCGCCATTTTTAATGCCAGCGTAGCTATCTTTCATATTGACTTTGCCTGCTCTAACAGATTTAACCTCAGTTCCAACAAGCTCAATTCCACATTCTAGTTTAGAATCTATAAAATACTCATGAAAAGCTTTAGAGTTAGTAGCAATATTATTTCTATCTTTATTATCAGCCATAAAAACACCTCCATATGTATAAAAATAGCTTAAAATCAACTAAATTCTAATACAAAGAGAGAAGAAAGTCAAATTGAAAAATAATACAAGAAATTTTACAAATTTAAGGCAAATATATAAAATGTAAAATTTGACATAAAGTAGAAAATAATGTATAATATTGCCGAAAAATAGCATAAGTGTTCTCGCAATGATTTTATCTAGCAACTAATTATGCTAAATATTTAAAAGTGGGGGGTATATTTTATGAATTTGACAATAAGAAAAATGCAAAAATACTTAAAAGAAAAGTACAAGAGAACAAAACCGGAAGATATTAAAAATACGCAAAGATATTTTTTGAAATTGGTAGAGGAAGTAGGTGAATTGGCGGAAGTTATTAGAAAAGAACAAAGAATGGAAGGCACTAATATTAAAGGAACTATAGAAGAAGAAATATCAGATGTTTTATATTACATTTTGATGATTGCAAATACATATGACATAGATTTAGAAGATTGCTTTAGAATGAAGGAAGAATTAAATCGTCTTAGATATGGACATGCATTAAGAATAGATGATATACAGGAAGATGATGAAAAATGATAGAATTATTAAAAAGTATAAATGATAATTATGATATGTTTATTGATACTAATAAAATACATAAATTTGGAGCAACTACAATAAATGATATATTTTTAATAAACATTGATAGCCAAAAATATATTGTAAAAATTTATAATGTAGATGAAGAGAAACAAATTGATAATTCTTTATATACACAAAAAAAGGTATATCAGTCATTGAAAATGGCACCAGATGTGTTATTAAATAAAAATAATGAACTATATACAAGGCATAATGATAAATTTTACGCAATACAAGAATATATTGAAGAACAAAAGAGTACTGAAACAGATATAATAGAAAAAACATCAAAAAATTTATGCTTTTTGCATCAAGAATTGAAAAAGTTGGATGAAAGTTTATATAAAAATAAAAAAGAATATAGTGATAATATTTCTATAAAAGAAAATATAGATAAAACAAAAAATGAATTTGAGAAAATAAGAACTTCTCAAGAAGTAAAAAATGTTTTTAATGCACTTTTAAATAAAAGAAAAAATATGTTAGAAAAGTACAACTGTGAATATCATCCGAATGAATTTCAAGTAATACATAGGGATATTAGACCAGGCAATATTATTACTAATAATAATGAAATTTATTTTATAGATTTTGATTACGTAGCATATGGTGATTTACTTTTTGAAATTGGCTCTGCATCTATGCTTGTATCTGATTTTGTGATAGAAGGAGCTAAGAATTTTGTGAAAATATATAATAGTTATCTGGAAAAGAAATATAGAAGTGAAGAAATATACGAAAATCTATTAGCCTATTATGTTCAAAGTGACTTTCCAATAAAGCTTATTAACAAAGTTGAGAATGATGCTCTAATTGGATTTATAAAAACTAGAATTAAATGTTTGGATTTTTGTGAAGAAATATTACATTATTAAGGAGGGCAATATGTATATAGTGGATGAAGGATTTAGTAATGCTTATAAAAAGATGTGTTTATATTTATTAGAAAACGGAGAAAAGAGTTGCCCACGAAATATGGATACACAAGAAGTTGAAGGGGCTATGATAATAGTAAAAAATCCTAGAACTAGAATGATAAATCATGAACTAAGAAATGTTTCGATTTCATTTGCAATAGGCGAATGGTTGTGGCATATGGAAGGCAGAAATGATTTGAAAATGATACAGTATTACGCACCTAGTTATTATAAGTATTCTGATGATGGTAAAATTCTTAATGGTGCGTATGGTCCTAGAATAAAAAGGTCGTTAATGAAAATCGTTGAAACATTAAAAAAGGATCCAGATAGTAGAAGGGCAGTAGTGCCGATATATTGGAAAGAAGATGCTGGACTTGATAGTAATGATATACCGTGTACAATAGGATTTCAATTTTTAATAAGGAATAATAGATTAGATATGATTGTTAATATGAGGTCAAATGATATATTTTTGGGATTTCCATATGATATTTTTAATTTTACTATGTGGCAAGAATATGTTGCTTGTAAATTAAATATTGATATAGGAACATATACACATATAGCAAATAATTTGCACTTTTATGAGGAAAATAGAGAAAAAATTGTAAAAGCATCTTTGGTTGAAAATGTTAAAGAAAACGAAATGGAAAAAATGCCAAGAAAAGATTTAGAAACACAACTTTCATTATTATATGATATAGAAGAAAAAATAAGAAATAAACAAGAATATGGTAGTAATAAACAAAATGATTACTTTTTAAAACTTACAAAAGAACTAGAAAAATATAACGATAAACTAAGAATGAGGTAGTTATGAAAGGAAAATTAATTGCAATAATGGGAATCGATGGCTCTGGTAAGACGACGTTAGTGAGAAATCTTCAAAAATGTGGTTGCAAAATAGAAAACTGGAAATGTATAAGCATATTTGATAATTCAATATTTACACAAGAACTAGAAAAAGTAGCAATACAGCAAGGAAAAACAAGGAGAGAATGCTTTTCAAAAGAACTGAGAAGTATTACTTGGAGAGTTGATTTAATAAACAATATGTTTAGATATGTTGTTCCAGAATTAGAAAAAGGAAGCATAATTATTTTAGATAGATATACATTATGTAACAAAGTTTATTCGAATCTTGAGAAAAGTGATTTAGGATATATGGATAGAATATTGGAAGTTTTGCCAAAACCAGATTTGGGTATATATTTAGATGTCGATATTGATGTTGCGTTAAAAAGAATAAATGAGAGAAATGGAAAAGAACAAGCACCGTATGAAAAGAGAGAGGGATTAATTGATTTAGAAGGAAAATATAAAAGTTTAATGTTACGAGAAGAATATCCTATTGTCAAAATTAATGCAAATTTATCAGAAAAAGAAGTTACAAGAAGTGCACTTGATGCTATAATAAGAGTGATTAATAGAGATAAAGGAAAAGATGTGTATGAAAGATAATAATATATTAAGTGATGTGTATTTAGGAGAAGAATATGCCTATTTGAGACCTTACATATGTAGAGGAAATCCATATGACGCTAGAGTATTTTTGGTTGGTATAAATCCAGCAACACCAATATATCCTAAGCAAGTGAGCCTTGAAAGATATATGGAAATAGTAAAAAATTATGAAACTTTTATGGAGTTTTATTTAGAGAGTAGAAGAAAACAAAATAAATTGGGCGTATCAAGAACAAGAATGGGAATAAATTCATTAGTTGATTGGATAGAGAATGAATGTAATACAGGAGTGATTGAAACAGATATTTTCACATATCCTACTAAAAATGTAAAAGAATTGTTGACGGTAAATAAACAAATATTGCATAAGAGTATAGAAAAGTTTTGGCAAGTGTTATTAGAGTTTCAACCAGATACAATAATATTATATGGGTCATTAACTGTAGATGTATTAAAAAAGTTATTAAATGAGAAGAACAAACAAGTTGAATATTTTTGTGAAGACAAAAACGGAATAGAAGATATAGAAAAAATCTTTCCGTTTGCTAGATTTATTATTGATTCTAAAAATGTAAATGTTCTTGCTTGCAGACATCTAATGTACTATGGAAGAAGTGGCAATAGTTTTGAAGATTTAAGACAAAATGTAAAAAAAGCACTAATGTAAAAAAATTTGAAAGATAATTATTAATGTGTAAATATATATTTCACAATTGAAATTTTAGCCCAATGGCAACTTACAATTTATTTAGAAAATTTCAAAAAGTTTACTAAAATTTGAAGATACATAAAAGGGGCTGTAAAAGAGTCAAAAGCAAAAATGCGTGAAAAATCTCACGCATTTTTTAGGTTGCTGACAAACATGTGACTGAGTCTAATTTGTTTCATAATAAAGCTTGTTTTCCATTATTTTACTAGCAATCGAAAAAGATAAAATAATAGTGTATTTTTCTACAAAATGTGGTAAAATAATTGCACAAAGGCAAATAGGAGGTCAAAAATGCTAGAAATAAAAGACATTTCATTTAGTAGAGATAATAAAAACATACTAAAACATGTAAATTTAGATATAGATTCAAACAAATTTATTGCGATTACAGGGCCAAATGGTTCTGGTAAATCAACCCTTGCTAAAATGATTATGGGTATTGAAAAGCCAGACAGCGGAAAGATTATTTTTAATGGAACTGATATAACAAATATGACAATAGATGAAAGAGCTAGAATGGGGATAGGTTTTGCGTTCCAACAACCGGTTAAATTTAAAGGAATAACAGTATATGATTTGATAAAATTATCAGCTGGTCATGATGTGAAAAAAGCTGATGCGTGCGATATATTATCAAAAGTTGGACTTTGTGCAAAAGAGTATATAGATAGAGAAGTTAATGCATCACTTTCAGGTGGAGAATTAAAAAGAATCGAAATCGCAACAGTGGCTGTTAGAAAAAATGCGTTAACAATATTTGATGAGCCAGAAGCAGGTATTGATTTATGGAGCTTTAATAATCTTATAAAAGTATTTGAAGAACTTAGAAACACTATAGAAGATAGCACAATACTAATAATCTCACACCAAGAAAAGATTTTAAATATAGCCGACAAAGTTATTTTGATGAATGATGGAACAGTCGAAAAATACGGAGATAAAGACGATGTTTTAGGTACTGCATTAAATGCTCCAAAAACATGTTGCAAACTTTAAAATAATGCATTTTATAAAGCGGAAAGGAATAATAATGGATAGTGTAGATAAAGATTTGTTAAAAGAAATATCAGATATTTCTGGTACGCCAGAAGGAGCATATAACATAAGAAAAAACGGAAAAGGAATAGAAAGAAAAGTAACAGAGAATATAAATATTGTTCCAAAAGAAGAAGGAAAAGGAATAGACATATATGTTAAAGAAAATACAAATGGTGAAATTGTGCATATTCCAGTAATCATAACAGAAAGTGGCTTAACTGATGTAGTGTATAACGATTTCTATATCGGCAAAAATGCAAAAGTGTATATAATTGCAGGTTGTGGAATTCATAATGACCATCATAAAGATTCTAGACATGATGGAATACACCGTTTCTTTTTAGAAGAGGGAGCAAGTGTTAAGTATATTGAAAAGCATTATGGCGAGGGAGATGGCGA
Organism: Clostridiales bacterium UBA4698; assembly: GCA_002404755.1. GTDB lineage: Bacteria > Bacillota > Clostridia > TANB77 > UBA1234 > UBA1234. Next base: position 78,691 of record DHKI01000007.1, read on the forward strand.
CGGTAAGAGAATCCTAAATCCAGTTACAGAAGTTCATATGAAAAAAGGAAGCAACATGGAGATGGAAAGCATTCAGATTAAAGGCGTTGATTCAACAATTAGAACAACAAAAGGTGTATTAGAAGAGGATACAAATTTTGTTGTTTCAGAAAAAATAATGACACATGGCAGTCAAATTGCAGAGACAATGTTTGATGTTGAATTAAACGGCGAAAATTCTAGTACACACGTAACCTCTAGATCCGTTGCAACAGAAAATTCAAAGCAAAAATTCATGTCAAAAGTATATGGAAATACAAAATGCTTTGCTCATGTTGAATGCGATGCAATCATAAAAGATAAGGCATCTGTTAGGGCTATACCAGAGATAACAGCCAATAGTGTCGAGGCAAACTTAATCCATGAAGCGGCAATTGGCAAGATAGCTGGAGAACAATTAACAAAACTTATGACACTTGGACTAACAGAAAAAGAGGCAGAAGAAGAAATAATAAAAGGTTTCTTACGTTAATAGTATAAAATGGATTTGAAAAATATATAAAAAGAAAGGCTATAAGATTAAAACTTGTGGCCTTTTATACATACTGAAAAAGCAACTTAAACTTAAGTATGTTCTATAAAAAGATGAAAACTGTTAATGTAGTGTAAACTAAATTATAAAAAATAGTCGCAAAAAATGTAGCGGAGCTTAGGTGGGCTCCATAAAAAACAATAATATGGAGATGATTAAATGAGAGTACAAGAGTTAGAAGAACGAAGCAAAGAAACTAAAAAAGTAGGAATTGTTGGAATAATCGGAAATGTATTTTTGTTTGTGATAAAAATAATTGTTGCAATACTTAGCAAAAGTAATGCTATGCTTGCAGATAGTATAAACAGTGGTACAGATGTCTTGTCTTCGCTTATGACTCTAATAGGTGGAAAGATAGCTGGCGAGCCATCAGATGAAGACCACAACTATGGTCATGGAAAAGCGGAATACATATTCTCGCTAATCATAAGCTTAATAATGGGTTACTTAGCACTAAGGATTGCATGGAATGGTATAAACTCTTTAATAGATGGTGCAAAATTTGATTTTTCTCTTTCACTTATTATTGTGTGCATTGTGACAATAGTAACAAAGTTTAGCTTGTATCGTTATACTAAGAAAATTGGAAAAAAATCAAACAACATACTAATCCTTGCTAATTCTGAAGACCATATAAACGATGTTTACACAACACTTTCTGTTTTAGTTGGCATACTTGCAGCATTAGTAAATTTATACTGGCTAGATGGAGTCGTTGCAATAATTATCGCAATCAGAATTTTATACACGGCCATAGAATTTTTTATGCAAAGTTATAACGTGTTACTAGATGTATCAATGACCGAAGAAGATATAAAGAAGATAGAAGATATAATAAAAACATATGAAAAAATAGACCATATAGATAAAGTAACATCAAAGGCAGTCGGCAACTCATTTATAGTAATCGTAAAAGTATCTGTTGATGGAAATATGACAGTAAAAGAAAGCCACGAAATCGTAGGAAAATTGAAAGCAGAAATATTAGAACAAAAGAATGTGTATGATGTAATTGTGCATGTGAATCCAGCATAAATAAATTTAAAGAAAAATTGCAACATGCAATTTATTGTTGCAAATTGTTACAATATTTAAATTTGCTTGAAAGATAAAAATAAAGCTCACGAAAAACATGAGCCTTCTTTTTTATGCCAATATATTTTGAATTTTCTCTTTCATTTCATCTAAAGGAATTAAGTTATCAAATTTAACAACATGAATGTTTTTATATTTCTCTGAGATTTCATCAGCTAGCTTTAAATAAGCATTTTGTTGATTTATGCTACTTTCTTTATTAAATTTTGCATACTTTATAGAAGCCTTATTTTCTCTATTTAATCTCTTTTCAAATTCGTTTTCGTCGCTTAAATATAATGCAATAAAGTAAATATCAAAATCCAATTTGCTAAGTCTTTCTAGTAATTCTTCATACACATCAGAAAAAGAATAATCCTTAAAACCTAGTCTGCAGTACACTTCTTCTGTAAAAAATGTTCTATCAAATAAAAGGTTGATAGAATCGTTTTCTAAGTTTTTTATATAATCAAGTAAAGCAAAATACATCTTCTTGGATTTTTCTTTGCCTGCTACAGTTTTATCAGATGTACCACTTAATCTATAAAGATTGGTGTATGGAAGATAAAACCTTATAAAATCAGTAACTGTAGTTTTGCCAGCACCTTGTGGACCTTCAACAATAATTAGTTTTGAATTTGCCATTTTAAAATCACCTCAAAAAATTTATATCACATTAGGAAAAAATGTGCAATGAAATTTGAAAAGTAGAAAAAGTTAAAAAAGAATTGTTGATAAGGCAAGTAAAAATTTATTCATAATTTCTAAAAATTCGAGTAAAAACTTAATCAAATTTGGAAAATTGTGCATATTATAATATGAATATAAAAAAGAGAGGTTGTGGATATATGAGAGAAATTTACGTTGACCATTCAGCTACTACCAAAATGAAAAAAGAAGTTTTAGAAAGTATGATGCCATATTTAACTGAAAAATTCGGAAATCCATCTACGATGTATAAATATGGGATAGAAAATAAAAGAGCAATTGAAGAGGCAAGGAAACAAGTTGCAAGGGCAATAGGTGCGGAAGATGAAAGTGAAATTTATTTTACATCTGGTGGCTCAGAGGCAGATAATTTAGCACTCAAAGGAATTGCAAAGTCTAGGAGAAGTAGAGGGAAACATATTATAACAACACAAATAGAACATATGGCAATTTTAAATTCATGTAAGCAATTAGAGAAAGAAGGATATGAGGTATCTTATATTGGCGTGGATTCGGATGGTATTATAAGATTAAACGAACTAGAAAATGCTATAAGAGATGATACGATACTGATTTCTGTTATGTTTGCCAATAATGAGATTGGAACAATTCAGCCTATCGGCGAAATTGGAAAAATAGCCAAAAGTAAAAATATACTTTTTCATGTAGATGCAGTTCAAGCTGTTCGGAAGTGTAAAAATTGATGTTGAAAAATTGCATATAAATTTACTATCAATGTCGGCACATAAATTTTATGGACCGAAAGGAATTGGAGTCTTGTATATAAAAAATGGAATTTTGATAGAACCGCTAATTGCAGGTGGACATCAAGAAAGAAATATAAGAGCCGGAACAGAAAATGTGCCTGCAATTGTTGGGATGGGAAAAGCGATAGAATTGGCAAGTAAAAATATAGATGCATATTCAAAAAAGCTTGCATATTTGAGAGATTATTTTATTGTTGAAATTCAAAAAAACATTTCTTTTGTGAGATTAAATGGTCACATATATAAACGATTACCTGGAAATGTTAATATATCAATCGAAGGTGTAAATAATAATACTTTGATGCTTTTACTTGCTGAAAAAGGAATATATTGTTCAGGTGGTTCTGCATGTTCAACAGGTCAAAAGTCAGCATCGCATGTGTTAAAAGCAATTGGATTACCTGATGAGGTCGCAAACTCCTCAATTAGAATTACATTTGGAGAAGAAAATACGATTGATGATGTGAAGTATATTGTTAAATCGTTAAGTGAAGTTGTCGCAAGGCTTAGAAATAAATAAAAATATTATTACAAAAATATTACATTTTCATTACAAATTGATAACAAGCCTTGTACTTTTATATACATTTATATAAAATATTTATGAAATGTTTAGAGACTCGAAGTATTACGGCTATAAGAAAAAATGCATTTATTTCCAAGAAAAGTATACAAATGAAAAAACATTGGAATAATAAGCATGAGCAGATAAAGTATATTTAAAAACTAAGGTGTAAAGGTGTGAAGTTATGAAAAATTTTTCTAAATTGGTAAAACAAATTCTAATATTGGGAATAATTTTAGCAAATATAGCTACAGTTACTTTTGCTGCGTGGTGGGGAACACCAGGATATGAGTGGTGCTTTTCAAAGGGAATTACCACTATAATGACACAAAAAGAAATGACAAAGAAAGTTTCACAAGCAGATTTTTATGCGATTGTTTTAAAGTATTTAAGATATAAAGGCGTTGAACCAGGTAGAAATGTAATGCAAACAGTAGGTGATGTTTCATCAATGAACAGCACTTTACTTGGTATGATGAATACAATTGACAAGTATATAATCAAAGATACTCTTACAGCATTAGAGTATAGACAAGTAATGACATATATGGAACATGCTGAAGGAATTGTTGACAAACAACAAAATTTAATTTCTAGAGATGACATTAAGTCTTTTAAATTGTATATGTCATTAGCTAGATATAAAGCAGCAAAGCTTATAGACAACACTGCGTATAGAACGCAAGAAGTCGCTAAAAACAGCAATGTTAAGTTTGCAGAAATATTAGACTATGGAATAAAACCGTATTATGGAAATATAACAAGAAAAGAATTCTTAATATTGATGTTTAGTTTGTTGTCAGATCAAAATATATCTGAAGAAGAAATTTTACAACAATATAATGAGTCAGGAGTACTGATTGGATACAACAGCGATTTGATGCTACAGAAAGAAATTACGTACTCGGAAATTTTTACATTCTTATATAGATTTGAAGCATTTGATTTTAATCCATCAGAAAGTAATGAAACAGAAGAATAATTACAAATATAATCTAAAGAAAAGGAGCAAGAGGTATGCCAAGTTGTTTAGGATTCTATACAGATAAAAACATGATAAAGTATGCTAAAGTTAATAGAGACAAGACTTCGGGTATGTACATGTTAGAAGCCTATGGTGTGAAGTTCTATGACAATATAATTACTACAATAGACGAGATAGCACAAGAAGTTGGAATGGAACAATGCACTGTTTCATTGACGATGATGAATGAAGGATATCATGCAGTTGAAGTGTTTAGCGGATTGAAATCAAAAGACAGAGATGATTTGGTAAGAAGTGAATTTGATGCATTTTGCGAACAAAAGGGATTAGTTAGTACAGCACTAGAACTTAGATATCAATTAGTACACAATACAGGAAATATCGATAAGTATGTTGCTCTTTGCAGTTATGTTTCAAAAGGCGAACTTGCAAATTCAAATACGAACTTTGAAGGTTTTAAGATTTCTTCGATTGCTCCGCTTGGACTTAGCGTTGGAAATCTATTTAACAACAAAGGTATAGACGAGGAAGCGGCTATAATAAATATAGAAAATAAAACTACAGTTACAATACTTCTTAGAAATGAAATTCAAGATGTTATAGAAATACCTCTTGGAATGGAAGATATATTAGATAAATTAGCTGAAAAATATAATTCGTATGCAAAGGCATATGAGGCTTGCAAAAAAGTTTCGGTATATATAGATGATGTAACGGCACTTGATGAAGAAAGCAGAGATATACTAGACGTTGTGCTACCAGTATTATATGACATAAGACAAAGAGCTGATGCAATTATAGCACCTTACAAGAGACTTATAAAAACAGTATATATATCAGGCTCGGCAGTAACAATTAACAACGTAGATTTATATTTCCAAGAAAACTTTCCAAGCATGAGAGTTGAAAATGTTAAACCATTCTTTTTATCACAACAAGATAAAGCGGCTCAAAATGAAATAATAGAAGTGAACAGTGCAATAGCGATAGCACTAAATGGTCTTGGAATGGTTGACCCAGATATAGATTTTTCTGGTGCTGCAAAAAGAGTAATGAAAGATAATCCACTGAGAGATGTTTTCGAAAAAATAAATTTAAAAGCAAAAATAACTGATATAAAAGCATCTTTTAAGGAATTTGGAGAAAATATAAAAAGTAAGGCTTTGACGCCAAAGAGAGCAAGAGGTGGAAGAGGTGTTCAATCACCAATTCAACAAGCTTTAGATAAAATAAAAGGTTTATTAGGAAAAGGTAGCAAAGGAAAAGTTAGGGTTGCATTTGATGCAGATGTCAGGGGCCAAGGTGATTATGGCGGAATGGACTCTGGAGAGGGAACAGAAAGTTCACCATTAGATACATGGCTTGTTAGATTATTTGTAGCATGCTTATCAGTTTTTCTTATTTACTTTGTGTTAGCAGCATATACAACACATGCGTTAGAAACGAAAATTGCAGAGTCTGATAAAGTAATAGCTACAGTTGAAAGTAATATAAAAAGAGCTGAAGCAGATGCAGATTATATAAAGAATAAGACAGCAGAATACTCAAGCAAAATTGCTAAACTTGAAGAAGTAATGGAAGTAATAGCAACAGAAAAAAGAAAGAGTAGTTTTGATATTCCTAATTTTATGAGCCAAGTAATGTTTGTTATACCTCAAGGTGTTTCAATTACAAACATAGTTATAAATGATATGGGTGAGGTTGAAATCTATGCAGTTTCTTCTCAATACGCGCAACTTGGATATTTTGTTTCTAGATTAAAACTTGAAAAAATATTGTTAAACGTAGACATGACAGTACTTGAAATGGAACAAAATATAAAGATAAAAGTAGGAGGGGTGTTGCCATGATAAAGAAAATTGTACTTATATTATTGTCTGCTTTGTTTGGCTATTTGACGTATGTGGCATTTATGTTTGGCATAGATATAAATTTAAACTTGCCATTTAGTACAAAGGTGTTACCTTATAATCAAATCATGACAAACGGCACAACTCTTAATTCTAAAATAACAAGAATAAATACTTTGAATACGACGGAAGTGGCACTTAAGAATAATGAATTAGACACGCAAAGAGCAAACTTCGAAGAAAAAAGAGATGCATATGCTAAATTGGAAGCTGAAGCTTCTGAGGAAGAAATTGCAGAAGCAAATAAAAAGCAAGAATACTTGTTAGATTATTTGTGGATTGTAATAGGTAACTATGCAAACGATAACAATGTAAGATTTAAGATGACAACTGATGAGGTAAATTTAAGAATTAACTTTGATATAACAGGTTCTTATATATCAATAATAAACTTCATTTATGATATTGAGAATGACAAGAATTTAAAATTTAATTTAAATGGAATAGAATTAGCAAGTAGTTCATCAGCAGATACAACAAAAGCAAGTTTTTCTGTTGATGGCATTACAGTAAAAACAACTAATGTTCCAACAACTTAATTTGGGATGGAGGAATGTAAATGAAAAAGGCTTTGAAAATTTTAAAAGAAGTTGGTATTGGAGTAGGTTTATTTGCAGGAGTCTCTATAGGATTAGTTGTATTTCTTAGAGCAAAGGTGCCAATAGATGTTGCAATACCAGAGGCTAACAATTGCAATACGATTGATAAAAATGATTATCTTGTTGCGAATGATGGTATTGAAAATGCTCAAAGTGCAACGGTAATATATGAATCTACAACAGGAGATTTAGATATATATGGCTCTGAATTAAGATATATTTCTGGTACGACAGAACCATTTTCAACAAGTCAGCCAGGTACATCAGATATACCTACAGACGTAATCAGAAATCAATAATAACTTTAATATTCTTGCGGAAAGGGAGGGGTATGCATAAAAGATGTATATCCCTTTTGTATTAGAAAGGAAATAGTAAGATGAACATTTTTATTTATATAATGATATTTATAGCAGGAACTGTATTTGGAAGCTTTTTTTCATTAGCTGTATATAGAATTCCAAGGAAAGAAAACATAACGTATGTGCAATCTCACTGTGTAAAATGTAATCACAAATTAAGACCATTAGATTTGATACCAATTTGGAGTTATGTTTTTTTAAGAGGCAGATGTAGATATTGTGGAGAAAGAATAAGAAGCAGGTATGTTCTACTTGAACTAACTTCAGGTATTACATTTGTTTTAGTAGCACTAGCTTTAAACATTGGATTTTATAGCTCACTATTAGAATTTATAAAATTATTTTTGATATACTTATATATAGTTGCAATATTTATCATAGGTGGAATAGATAAAGAAAATAATTCAATACCAGATAGTGTGTTGTTATATTCTATAGTAATTGGTATTTTGAAATTAATATATAATACTTATGTTGGTATGAACTTAGTGCCAAATATGATTGGCTTTCTTCTAATTCCTTTGATACTTGTAGGTATGAATATTATTTATAAAAAGAAAAAAGGAAAAGATATTGTAAGAATGGATTTAGTAAAATATGTTGCATCGATTGGATTATTTGTTGGATTTGATGTGCAATTAGTGACAATAGTAATTGCGGAAATAGTATCATTATTTGGCAGACTAATCCATAGAAAAGAAAAAGTCCCATTTGGTTATTACATAAGCATAGCTTTTGTGCTATTGTTTCCATTAAAAATAATTATGCTTTTTGTTGCATTAAGTCAAATGCACAGAGAATGTTGGGGGTGATTATTAAGTGAAGTCACAAAAAGGTTTTTCACTTATAGAAATAGGAATTGCACTTGTCCTATCAGGAATTTTTACGGTGTCTTGCATAACACTGCTTTCAGCAAGCAATGAAAATTACAGAATGATAGAACAAAGGAGTATTGCTTTGTCATATGCGATGAAAGCAATCGAAGCATCATTACTAAGTGATGTTGGTATAAATATGGATGACATACAAAAGAAAGCGTTGGTTGAGAACAATATGCAAGTTACAGTCGATTTAGAAGATGTGTTATCACAAGATGGAAATAAAAAACTTCAAATTGTAACTGCAAATGTAACATATCACATAAAGAGCAATGTTGCTGGTGGAGAGAAAACATTAACATTAAAAACGTTGAATGTCGACTAAGTAAGGAGGAAAGTTATGAGAGGACAAAAAGGTGTAACCTTAACTACACTTACAATATATATAATAGTTGCGACAATATTTTTAGGAACAGTGGCTTTTATAAATATAAATTTTATGTCTGAACTCGGACAATTGACTAAGAGAAGTAAAATAACAAACGAGATGACAAAGTTTTATTCATTTTTTGTAGAAGATGTAAAATCAGCTAATAAGGTTTTAGAGTACTCAGACAACTATATAAAATTTGATAATGGAGTACAATATTCTGTGACGTATCGTTCAAATAAAGAATCAGTAGGAGAACAAGAATATGATGTGTACGAAATAAATAGAGGAAGTGCACTTATTACAGATAAAATATCAGGTGTATTTTTTGATTATAATAATGAGGACAAGTATATAAAAGTGCGATTATATTACAACGATAATGATGTAATCAAAAACGATGAACAATTTTTTAAAGTTGGTCGTGGATATTAAAGCAAGGGAGAGAAACATATGAAAAGTGAAAAAGGTTCTGTTACGATAGCAATATTGATAGCTATGTTAATTTTTTCAATATATGGCATTGCGTTTTATGGAAATAGTGCAAGTGCATATATAAGACAAACAAGAACTATAGAAGCTATACAAAAAGTGTATTCAAAAGATGTTGAAAATGCACATAAAATCGTAGAAACATTGGAATAAAAATGCAGTACAGGTAAAAAATGAACTTGCATCAAAAATATTGACTTGTATTTTAAATATATTTAAAATAAATATTAGATAAGTAGAGTTTTTTGTTACTAATGAGGAGGAGAATGAATTATGGCATTTGATAGTGGCTCAAACAGAACCCCAATTGGAGTTTTGTTAATAAGAAAAGGTCTTATAAAAGAATCTGATATTGATAAGGCGATAGAGTATCAGAAAGCACATAAAGGAGTAAAACTTGGAGAAGTATTTCACATATTAAAAGTATGTGATGACCAAGCTTTATTAAATACAATTGGAGAAGCAACAGGTTTTAAACCAGTACAACTTGATCCTGTTTTAAACTTTCCATTTACGCAATACATATCTATAGATATCGTAAAACAACATAAAGTAATACCATTTGAAATAAATGAAAATAGAATAAAAGTTGCATTTGCAGATCCAGAAAATAAAGATTTGCAAAAGATGATAAGACTTATCCTTTTAAGTAAAGGTGGTCTATCAATGGAACCTTATGTTACATTTGCTTCATACATAGATGCAATAACAAAAAATCTAGAGATAAAAGCAGATGAAGCAAATAATAATGCGACAGCGTTTGATACATATGGAAGAGATGTTTCTCAGTTAGTAGATAACATTATAAGATCGGGAATGGCAAAAAGAGCGAGTGACCTTCACTTTGAACCGATGGAGAATTTATTAAGAGTTAGGTTTAGAATTGATGGTGAGTTAGTAGAAATAGCTAGAATAGAAAAAGAAAAGCAACAACAAATAATAGGTAGATTGAAATCAATTTCAAACATGCACCAAGAGGTTACGCTATCACAGGATGGTAGAATTTTAGCATATCCAGATTACAACATCCGTGTGTCTTCACAGATGAATGTATATGGTGAAAAGTTCGTTCTAAGACTTATGAAAAAAGAAGCATCGATCAAAGGTCTACATGAACTTGGATATCCAGATGATGAAACGGTAATGCAAAAATGTTTTAATAAGAAGAACTGTATCGCGGTTATAGCTGCCCCTACAGGTGAAGGTAAAACAACAACACTATATAGTGCCTTAGCACTTTTAAATAAAACTGAAGTTAATATTACAACAGTTGAGGACCCAGTAGAAATAAGAATACCAGGATTAAATCAGGTCGAAGTAAATAAGAGAGTTACATTCGCAGACTCTCTAAGAACAATCTTAAGACAAGACCCTGACATCATACTACTACGGAGAGATAAGAGATAAAGAAACAGCCGAGATAGCAATACAAGCAGGACAAACTGGTCACTTCGTGCTATCAACAATCCACACCGTAGATGGAATAGAGGTTGTAACAAGATTTAGAAAGTTAGGAATATCAAGCTACGACATCGGAAGCGTTTTAGCAACAACAATAGCACAAAGACTTGTAAGAAGAATATGTCCTAACTGTGCAAGAAAAAGAGATTTTACACAACAAGAATTAGATGTATTTAAAACATATGCAAAGAGATTTGATGTAGAATACAATTTGGAAGGAAAGACAACATTCGAACCAGTAGGATGCGAACATTGCAACCATACAGGTTTCTATGGAAGAATTGCAGCAAACGAAATTCTTTCTGTAACAGATGATATAAAAGATTTAATAATACAAGATGGAACAATAACAGATATCAGAAAAGCAGCATTTGAGGCTGGATACAGACCACTAATATGTGATGCTTTGCAAAAGGTTATAGATGGACATACTGTTGTAAGTGAAGTTAGAAAGAAAATCGGTGTATAGAAAATCAAAATATATTTACCTTGAAATGAAAGGAGTAAGACGATGCCAGTATATACATATAGGGCTTTAACAAAGGCTGGAAAAGTTGTTACAGGTAAAAGTGATGATGTAAGCAGACAGAAAGTTACAGAAAAATTAAAAGCAAATGGGCTACAGCCAATAAGTGTTGATGAACAAAGAGGCTTGCGGAATATTAAGCAAGTTAATGCCTGGTGGTGGAAGAAAACAAAAAAAGAACCAAGTATCATCTGCGGCTGTTACAAAACTTGCAAGAGAAAAACTTATTGCCGAACAACAAAAGAAGCAACAAAATAAAGGTTTAAACCAAGAAATAAGTATAGACTTGTCATTTATGCAACGTATTAAAAAAGAGGACGTTATTGCTTTTACGCAGAGTTTATTCTTACTAAAAAGAGCAAATTTTACTAATACTAGAGCACTAACGACACTTCTAGAAAATACAGAAAATCCGCAAATGAAAAGTATTATAGAGGACTTATTAAATGGTGTTGAAGCCGGTGAATATATATACTCGACACTTGAGTATTATACAGATATATTTCCGCCAATTTATGTATCAATAATAAAAGTTGGTGAAGTTTCAGGAAACTTAACCAATGCTTTGTTCCAAGCATTGGATTACTTAAGAGAATCAACGCAAACATCAAGAGCTGTTAAAAAGGCTATAACTGGACCATTACTACAAACAGTTGGTATGTTACTTGGAACAATCGTCGGAGTTGTTGTCGGTGTTCCAATACTTCAAGGATTATATGATGACATGGGTGCCGGAGATAGAATTCCGGAAGCGACAAAAAAATTTGCGGCATTTATTAATGCCTGTGGTGATAGATGGTACTTAATAGTCGGTGGATTAATAGTATTCATAGTATTATTTAATGTATGGAGATCAACAGTAAATGGTCGTTATCAATGGGATAAATTCAAATTAAAAGTGCCTATATTTGGACAACTTATAACAAGACTTGCACTTCAAAAGTTCTTTAAAGCAATGCAGTTAAACTTGGCAAACAATGCGAAGTTACAAGATGCACTAGAAATAAGTAAAGGCGTTGTATCGAACTACGTTGTACTTTCTGTAATAGAGGCTGCACAAGAAAATTTACAACAAGGTAGTTCATGGGTTGAACCATTTGAAACATTACCAAACATGCCACCTATGGCACTTGAAATGCTTAGAATAGGTATGGAAACTGATATAAACGACATGGTAGTGAAAATAGTAGAATTCTTAAATGATGATATAAATATAACAATGGGTAAGATAGTAAAAGTATTACCAGAAGTCAGTATGGCAATAATGGGTATAGTTATGATATTCTTTATTATAATCGTATTAAAACCTATCATGGAATTATATACAGGTTCATTCTTGTTTGATGCATATGGAATGTAATGTCATTCTTGTTACAATATTGTAATAGTTCTGTAACAAGAATTTAATCGAAAAACGTATTGCATTCTTAAATTTAATTGTTTATACTTATACTTGTAAACGATTTAAAGTGTTACATTGCCTTGTCAGGGTGCGAGTGCCAGGGTAATTAACAAAGTAAATCAAAAATGAGCTAGCCTAGGGTAAGCCCCAAATAAAAAGGCGTAGCCAAACTTAAGGGTATACCTTAGGAATATGTAAATAAAAAGGGAGGATTTTTATTATGAAAAATCAAAAAGGTGTTTCATTGATTACTTTGGTTATCACAATTATCGTAGTAATCATCTTAGCAGCTATCGCATTAGGTGGAGGAGCAGCAGATACAGCTGGACAAGCTCAATTCTCTGGATTCGCTACTGAAATGGGAGGATTAAAAGAATCTGTACAAACAGCTATAACAACAGCTAAAGGAGACGAAGCTATTAGAGGTAACTCTAGATCAAATGCTCAATTAGCTAACTATGTAGCTAGAGGTGGATCTAACGTTTTAACATCAGATGAATCTGGTGATAAAGCATGGTTAGTTCAATCAGATGCTGCTTCAACTCCATGTACTTTAATCAACAAACAATATGCTGCTGACGTATTAGGAGCAAAATTACCAGTTAGAAAAGTTGAAACATTCAAAGGAACAAACCAAGAGGTTTCTTACTTCGTAACTCCAAAGGGACAAGTATTCTGCTGGCCTCCATACACATATGATGACAAGAGCTATGTAACAAACAATGTTACAGTAAAAAGAGGTATGACACTTAGTGGTGATTCTACTATGTATAATTCTTTGCCTGAATATGCAGGAACAACAGCTACAGAAGCTGCATCAGTTATATTGTTCTTCCCAGAGACAGATGAACACGTTGTTGTTGCAAATAGTGGTACACCAACAGAAAATATTAAAAGAGGTGCAGTAAATGCGGATACAAAAGCAGGTGTTTGGTATAATACAACAACTTCTAACGATGCAAGAGGTGTTGCAGAAGGATTAAATTTTGGAAGTTATGACAATACAGTTACAACAACTCCATAGTTTTAAACTATAGAGTTAAGAGAAACCCTTCGGGGTTTCTTTTTTTGTCTAAAAATATTTCGAGCGAAGCGAGTAGTATTAATGGAATTTGTTTGAATTGTATAGTAACCTAAAATAAACATTGACACTATCAATTGATAGTGGTATACTGGATAATAAGTAGTATACCAAAGAAAGGAATATAAAATTGAATCAATATAAAGCATCAAAAGAAGAGGTGGAAACCTTTTTAGAAAGATTAGTATCATTATTGAATTCACCAAATTTTAATATAGAGAAAGATTTTTTATTTGGTGGAAAGTATGAAAGAATGAAAAATACGCAAACATTGTTAGAACTTGATTTTGAAAAAGAAGATGTCATAGGAGTATTGAAGAAGCTTACAATATCTGATTATTATCAATCGTTCCCGGATGATAAAAATAGTAAAATGCCACATTTTCATGTCTTTTTTGTTTCTATTTTAAAGAGAGAAATATATATTAAAATAAGAATACAAAATGTAAATAATGTATTATGTATCTCGTTTCATTTTTCGGAATACTCGCATGGAAAAATGCCATATTAGATAGGGGGAGAGTATATTATGGAGAGAGTAAATATTAGTTGTCCGTTTTGTGGAAAAGACGATAAAATCTATTTGGTAAAACAAAAGACAAGTGTGAAAATAAAAGAACAGCTTGTTGAATATAAAGAAGAAATATATAAATGTGAGTCATGTGGTGAAGAATTTGAAGATGGTAAACTAACTAGTCTTAATTTGTTATCTGCACGAGATGCATATAGAAAGAAGAATAACCTTTTAACATCTTCTCAAATTGCTCAGATACGAAAAGGATTTAATTTATCACAAGCAGATTTTTCATTAGCACTAGGCTTTGGAGAAGTAACTATTACAAGATATGAGACGAAACAAATCCAAGATAGCACATATGATATGATTTTACGAATGGTTCAAAAAAGTCCTTTTATGTTATTGCAAATACTAGAAAAAAATAAAAATAATTTTACAGAAGAAAGATATAAAATTGTGGAAGAAAATATAAGAAATTCTATAAAGCAAAATTTAGCACAAGAGACAGAAATAGAAAAAATGAAAAACAAATATATAGTGTATAATGAGCCGACAAAAGAAAATGGATATACTATATTAGATGTGAATAAATTGAATAATATTATTGGCATAGTATTGTCAAAAGTTAATTGCATGTATAAAGTACAGCTCATGAAAACATTATGGTATATAGATTACATATACTATGAAAAAAGCGGAAAATCTGCAACGGGACTAGTATATGAACATCGAAAGATGGGGGCATTACCAATTGGTAATAATGAATTATTATATCTTTCTGCTATAAATATTCAAGAAGAATATTATTCTAATGGCAATATGGGGTATAAAATATCTTTAAATGATAAATTTGAATTATCAAAGGTTTCTAAAGAATTAGAAGAGATAATTGAAATGGTAGTGAAAAAATTCAAAAATAAGAGTGCAAAAGAAATAATAGAATATATGCATAATGAGGAGGCGTATTTGCAAACAAAGGAAAACGAAATTATACCTTTTTCAAAAGACTATAAGTTAAAAAAGTTTTAAGCAAGTTTTCCCCTTGTATACTTTATTCATTTTGCGATATACTAATGTATATGGATAATTTAACTAAAATTTGAAAGGAATGTGAAAATTTATGGATGAAAAATTAGTAAAATTAGATAAAGGAATATTTCTTCATATTATAAATACAAACAAATTTAAAACAAATTTATTAGCGGCTTTTTTACTTACTGATTTGATAAAAGATGAGGTTACTATAAATGCTTTAATACCATCTGTTTTAAAAAGAGGTACAAAGAATTATAAAACAATAAAAGAAATATCTAACAAAATGGATGATATGTATGGTGCGATATTTGATGCTAGTAGTGATAAAATAGGAGATAATCAAGCTATTCAATTTTATATTTCTACAATTGATGATGAGTATGCACTAAATCATGAAAAGCTTTTATTTGAAAGCATAGATTTTATGCATGAGCTAATTTTTAATCCTAAAACGATAGATGGAAAGTTTGATGAAGAATACGTAAATGGCGAGAAAGAAATGCTTAGAGAACTTATTAAAAGCAAAATAAATGATAAAGCATCTTATGCACTTTATAGATGTACAGAAGAGATGTTTAAAGATGAAGCTTATGGTGTTTATAAATACGGTAGAGAAGAAGACTTAGACAAAATAAATGCACAGAACTTATATGAGGCATATCAAAAGCTTATAAATACAAGTGAGATACATTTATATGCTGTTGGCAAATTCGATGAGAAAGAAATAATAGAATACATGAAACAAAAATTTACTTTAAATAGAAATATAGAAGAAAGAGCAAAGAAAAGCTTTAAACCAGCTGATTTTAAAGTAAATGATGTAAGAGTTGTAAATGATAAGCAAGATGTAACTCAAGGCAAAATTGTTTTAGGTTATGAGGCTTTTGTCAATCCTTCTTCAGAAGATTATTATAAAGTTATGGTGTATAATGCAATTCTAGGTGGAAGCGTGCCATCTAAGTTATTCCAAATTGTTAGAGAAAAAATGAGCCTTTGCTATACAATTAGATCTATGTTTATAAAACATAAGAGTGTAATGTTTATTACAGCAGGTGTTGAAATGAATAAAAAAGAAGAAGCTTTGAATGGAATAAAGGCACAAGAAGAAGATATGAGAAAAGGCAATTTCTCAGAAACAGATATTAAAGACGCAAAAGTATTTTTAATAAACTTATATAAATCTTATTCAGATGACGCTGCAACACTTGTTGATTTAAGCATGGGGCAATATTTATTAAATATGAATTTTGATATAAATCAAATAATCGAAAACATCGGCAAAGTAACAAAAGAAGACATTGTAGATGTTGCAAACAAAATGAGTCTTAAAGTTGAATACTTTTTAGGTAACTAGTTTATCTAAAATTTTTAAAATCGAGATGTTTAGCTTTATATAAATAATTCTAAACATTAGTTATAGATAACAGTCCTTTGCCTTAAAGATAAGGACAAATATAAAAGAAAGGGTATGTTTATATAGTTGTTTTTGACCTTATAAACATATTATACGAGGAGAATTAAAGATGATAAAAGAATGTTTAAATGAAAAAATGCATGTTTATAAATTAGAAAATGGCTTAGATGTTATAATCATACCAATAAAAAATACAAATAGAAAGTATGCAATGTATTCTACTCATTTTGGATCTATAAATTATAAATTTAAAACAAAAGAAGATAACGATATAATAACTGTGCCAGATGGCGTTGCACACTTTTTAGAACACAAATTATTTGAACAAGAAGATGGAGAAAATGCACTAGACAAACTTACAAAAATGGGAGCAAATCCTAATGCATATACAAGCTTTAATCATACATCTTATCTATTTGATTGCACAGAAAATTTTAACGATGTATTTAAAGCTTTAATACATTTTGTTCAAAATCCATATTTGACAAAAGAAAATGTTGAAAAAGAAAAAGGCATAATTGGCCAAGAAATAGGAATGTATGATGATGATCCAGAGTGGCAATTGTTTTTTGGATTTGTTAATTGCTTATATGGTTCACATGCTATAACAAAAGATATAGCAGGCACTGTAGAAACAATAGCAGATATCACACCAGAAATTTTATATAAATGCTACAATAATTTCTATAAACCATCTAACATGGTTATTTGCGTGGTTGGCGATGTAGATGTAGATGAAACTTTAAATATAATAAAAGAAAATGTTAAAGAAGATAAAGAAAAATCAAAAATAGAGCGTTTTTATGGCGAAGAAAAAGAAGAAATCTATAAAAAAGAAAATATAAAAAAGATGGATGTAAATATGCCATTATTTATGTTTGGTTTTAAAGATAACTTTAATAAAGAAAGATTAGAAAGTGGATACGAAAAAGACAACAGAGAAGTTGTAAAATATGATGTAGCCCTTCAAATAGCACTTGAACTAATCGCGGGAAAAAGTACAAAATTGTTTGAGGATTTATATAGTGAAGGCTTAGTAACAAGAGAATTTGGACTTGGCTTTACTTATGAAGAAGACTATGCTTATACTTCATTTGATAATGAAAGTTCAAATTATAAAGAGGTAATAAAAAGAGTATCAGAAAGAATAAAAGAGCTAAAAGAAAACGGCTTAGATGAAGAAGATTTTGAAAGAGCTAAGAAAATGTTGTATGGCAACTTTGTAAAAGGTTTCAACGATGTTTCAAGAATTGCAACAATGGTAATTAGTGATTATTTCAAAGGAATAAACTCATTTGATTATGTAGAAAGCTATAAGCAAATAGATAAAGCGTATGTAGAAGAAGTTATAAGAAAGCATTTTGATTTTGACAAAATGGCACTTTCGGTAATTGAACCAGCATAAGTTTAAACTAAAGTTGATACGGTTCTTTTATATGAATCGTATCAATTTTGCATGCGAAAGGAGAAACTATTGTGCATCCAATTTCATTTCCAAATTTGAATTTAACTTTTAATATAAACCCTATTGCAATATCGATATTTGGTATAAACATTTATTGGTATGGAATAATAATAGTAATTGGAGTTTTGTTAGGCTTATATCTAGCAAAAAAAGATGATGGTTTACACGGAATAAAATATAGTGATGTAATTGATTTTGTAACAATTGCAGTTTTTGTTGGAATTTTATTTGCTAGAGGTTATTACGTTTTATTTAAGTTAGATTACTACATATCACATCCAAGTGAAATCATAAAAATATGGAACGGTGGCTTGGCGATTTATGGTGGAATAATAGGCGGAGTATTAACATGCATATTTTTCTGCAGAAAAAGAAAAATAAAGTTTTTGAATATGGCAGACTATATAGTACCGTTTTTAGTACTAGGACAATCAATAGGTAGATGGGGAAATTTTGTAAATCAAGAAGCATACGGCTCTCTTACAGAAAGCTTTTTAAAAATGAGAATATATAATGAAAGTACATTAGAATTTATAAGTGTGCATCCAACTTTTTTGTATGAATCATTGCTAGATTTTATAATATTTATAATTCTTATGAAAATAAGAAAAAATAGAAAATTTGAAGGACAACTCGTATATCTATATTTTATTATTTACGGAATGGGAAGAGCGATTATTGAAGGATTAAGAACAGATTCACTTATGCTATGTGGATTTAGAGTATCACAGTTTTTAAGCTTATTTTTAGCGATATTATCATCATTAATGTATATGTTTGCCGAAAAATGTCGACGAAAAAATACTTAACACGTATTGACTTTTATTGTCTTAATATGGTAAATTTTTTATATCGATAGAGAATAGAGGGTGATAATGATGAAAAGTATAGAAAATAAAATAAATAAACTTAAAGAAAAACTTGATGCATTAGTAATAACGAATGCTCCTTATGAAGAAATATATAAGGTCAGCAGAGAGTTAGACACCTATATTTCAGAATATTATAGAGAAAAAGGGACGTAAAAATTGAATAGAAAACAAAAATAAACACCAACTTGAGTAGAGGTTGGTGTTTTATATTATTGTGGCAAATTTTAATATTTGTATCTTTAATAAAAAACAAATTTTACAATGTTTAATAATTTAATGGGAAAGTCTTGTGAAATAAAAATCTGTAAATATTGTTCAAATCATTCTGTTAATAGCTTTAGTATATCTTGATAATATTTACTTGAAGAGTTCTTCCAATTCTCTGCTATTTTTTTAGCTTGTACTTGATTTTCGCATAAAACATTTACTTCAAATATGTTTTTATGTCCTTCTGTTATTTTACATTTTGTAATGAATTGTTCACCATCATCCGGTATATATTCAGCAGAGATAGTAAGTTCTGTTTTTACATCGCTAAGTAGGTCCCTGATAATCAAATCTAAATTGTGTTTTATAATTCCAGGAAGCATGTTTTCAGTAAGTTCAAGTACTTCTTTTCCTTCAGGTGTTATTTGATATAACCATTCTTCATCTTCTTTATAACTAAGTACGTAATTTTTTTCAACTAAATCTGATAGAATATGTTGAAAGTAATAGTAGTTAAATCCATCAAAATCATATAGTAATTTCAATATTTGCAAATTAGATAAAATACAATCTGCATTCTTTAGTAGGTATAATATGATTAGTTTATTTTCGGCTAATTTCTTTTGATTTTCTTCTGTAACATCGTTCATACAATCACCCCAAATACAATTTTCAAGCTTATTATATCATAAAATGGCAAAAAAACAAGTTAAATAGAAGTTGACATAAAGCTGACAAAATTTCTGAAATATGGTACCATATAGCTACATTATTACTTTACAACACTTGTTAGAAAGACTTTTCTAGCTACAGTTAATCTTTTGACGGGATTGTGTTACAACAATGAGTACTGTGGTAATGAATAACAAATTAGGAGGTTCATGAAAATGAACGAAAACGTAAGCAATCCGGATGTGGATTCGCCGAAGCTTAGCTTCAGGGCAAGGCTCACGGAGGTGCTCGACAAGAAGTTGAACGAAAGAATAGAAATGGCAAGGTCTTGGTTTGAGAAAACGTATGAGGCTGCAGAGCAGGCAGTGTACGATTACGCCAAAAGCCTGGATGATCGGTTCTTTTCGACGTGCGAAAGTCATTTCTACTTCAATTTTTTACTGTCGGTGGAGCATTGTGAAGATGGTCGTTTCCTTGCCGAATTAAGGGTATTTGCACCGTATGTAGGAGAGATATATTCTTTGACTTCTGGTGACTGCGACTTTTCGTTGAACTTTAACTGTTCGGCTGAGAAAGGTGACAATGTAGAAGAAATGTTATTTCAGGCTATGGACGAAATACTTTCTGAGAAGCTCGAAGTTCCTACAGGTGCAGTGTACGAGAAATCATTACCTCTGGAATCTGGATACGTGGGAACGGTTGCCTTGAAATATGTACAGGTGCCGTATTACATCTCCTAACATCCCGTAACGTGACACATGAACCCTTTGCTTTTGCAAGGGGTTTTGTGTTGTCTATTTTTTATAATAAATAATAATCCGATTAGAGGTGGTGGCTTGTAAAAGTAAATTTCTTTAATTAGAGATAAAGCCCAATTTAATCTTGTGTATTGACATAACATAAAAAAGTGCTATTATATATACGTTATTATGTTGCGTTTGTTGTTAGAAATATTTTTCTAAGTCATATTGCAATGATGGCTATGAACAATTGGATTTAATTAAGGAGGTTCATCTAGTATGAGGAAGAAAACCACAATTCAGGAGTTTCTGGAAGGTGATTTTGAACGGCAAGAGAACTTGCTAAGGGTACGACTTAGTAGCATGTTTGAGGGAGTATGCGAGGCAATATGTAAAGCAAAGAGAAAGTCAAAGAACGAAGATTTTTCTTCTCTTGCTTCTAATGAAAAGCAATTTCGCATTGCACTTGGTATCTTTCTACTTGAGAAATGCGTTAGCTTTAGGCTGTATTTTAATGTTCCGCCTTCAAGGATTGGCATCAAAAACATGTTCACCTATGGAAATTTTGAAAATGTGAGTTCGTTGAAAGATACCCCATTTTTTGAAATCACTAAGGAGGAATTTGCTAAGGCTTTTTCAAAGGTGGAGTGCATATGGTATGACGAGCAAGAATCCGCATTAGATACACGTACAGAAAAAGAACGTGCACTGGATGCTCTTTATTTGAGATTTGGACAATATACTCCGGAATGTATTTTCTGGGTTGAATAGTTTTTAACTATGAGTAGCCAAAAAAGAAGAACTCTTCGCAAAATTTTGCAAAGGGTTCTTTTTTATTTAAGGGTAAACATAGTTTATACTATTGGATAATTTCAGATTTTTAAAGATATCTTAATTTTAAAAATTTTGATATCTTTTTCTTTTAGTTTTATGGTAAAATGTCATTGAAGTTTGAAGAATAGTAGGTGTGTTTTTATGCTTGGTGAATTACATATTAAAAATATAGGTATTATAGATGAGATTACTATAAATTTTGATGATGGTCTTAATATTTTAACTGGTGAGACTGGTGCTGGTAAGAGTCTTATTATTGATTCTATTAGTGCGATTTCTGGCTCGAGGATGAGCAAAGATATAATCAAGAGAGGCGAGAATTCTGCTCTTGTTGAGGCTTGCTTTTTTATATCGGAGGATAGTGCTTTAAAGCAAAATTTAGAGTCAAAATTCGAGTTTATTTTGCCAGATGAGAATATTATCCTTACGAGAGAATTTTACCAAAACGGAAGAAATGTGTGCAAAATAAATGGTAGTATGGTGACTCTTGCAATTTTTAAAGAAGTTGGAGAGGCTCTCATAGACATTCATGGACAGCACGATAATCAGTCGCTCATGAATGAGAAAACGCATATAGAGTTATTAGATAATTTTGCTTTAAAAGATATTGCTAAGATAAAAAATGAATATAAAAATGTTTTAGAAGAGTATAAAGAAAACAAGAAGGAAATAGAAAAGAGTTTTGGAGATCCTGTTGAAAGGGCGAGAAGGTTAGATTTGCTTAAATACCAAAGCGAAGAGATTGTAAACAGCAATTTAAAGATTGGTGAAGATGAAGAGTTAGAACAAAGAAGGGCTTTTATAATGAATGCCGAAAAGATATTTTCAGCACTTTCTAGTTCATATGATGCATTAGATAATTCGATAATCGAAAATCTTGGTAATTGTATTCACAATATGAATAATATCTCTAGTTTTGATAAAAGATATGAAAATATCGAGAGTGTTTTAAATGATGCTTATTATTCTTTAAAGGATGTTTCTAGTGAGATTTCTAGTGCAATTAGTGATGCTGAATTTAATGAAAATGAGCAGAATGAGATTGAAGAGAGATTGGATTTGATTTTTTCTCTTAAACGTAAATATGGAAATGATATAGAATCAATTTTAAAATATAATGAAGATATAGAAAAAGAGATTAATTTTTTAGAAAACTCTGAAGATATTGTAAACAAGTTAAAGGAGAAACAAAATTCACTAGAAATTAAATTAAAAGAACTTGCTATAAAAATAAGAGATGTTAGAAAGAAAGCAGCAGATGTTATTGCAAAAAGAATAAATAAAGAACTTCAAGATTTAGAAATGAAAAAAGCTTTTATAGAGTTCGAGTTTAAAGAAGCAGAAAGCTTTTTAGAAAATGGAATGGATATTGTTCAAATTCTTATTTCTACCAATGTTGGCGAAGGTTTAAAACCTCTTAGCAAAATTGCTTCTGGTGGTGAAATTTCAAGAGTTATGCTTGCAATAAAAACTGTTTTATGTGATGTAGACAGTGTTCCAACAATGATTTTTGATGAAATTGATACGGGCATTAGTGGACAAGCCGGAAAAGCTGTAGCAGAAAAAATGAAGTTTATAGGAAAGACACATCAAGTAATATGTGTTACTCACTTACCTACAATTGCGGCTTTTGGAGATGTTAATTTCTTTATTGAAAAAATTGTTGAGAAAGAAAGAACGAAGACAAAGGTTACCAGACTAGATGAAGAGGGAACAGTAAAAGAAATTGCAAGAATACTTGCCGGTAATGATATAACAAAAGCTGTATTGGAGCATGCAAGAGAACTTAGAAAAATAAGTTAAAGTCATAAATTGATTTAAAAAAATTATAAAACTCGCTTCTGACATTTTTTTCGTTGGAAACGAGTTTTATTTTTGTCTGTAAAATAGCGATTATCTACAAAATCTCTTTGTAGGTAAATTTTTTTTAGCTCATAACTTTTAGCTTTTTTGGACAAGTTATTTTTGAGGCAAAATGAAAGGAGCATAAGTTATGAATCGAAAAAAATTTTTTTTGTTAATAGTATTATTTACAGTTTTATATATTTATATGACAAGTCTTGATAAAATTCCCGAAAAAATTGTATTATTTCAAAATGAAAATTATGAAATAAGCCATTTGAAGGGTACTTATATAGAAGGAAAAGCAACTTCGATTGCAGATAGATTATGGGGAAGTTTAACAAAGGTAGATAGTAAAGATACTGGCATATCAAAACTAAAACTTTCGGCATTTGGAGGCTTTTTTAAGAAAGATATAGAGGTCAGTGTTTTACCTACAAGGAAGGTGATTGTTGGAGGAGACACTGTAGGAATTAGATTATATTCTAAGGGTGTTTTAGTAATAGGTGAATCTCCAGTTCAAGGAATGGATGGGATTTATTATGAACCATATAAAAATAGCAGTATAAAAAAAGGTGCAAAAATTTTAAAAATAAATAATGAGAAAGTTGAAACTATTTTAGAATTAGTTGAAGCTGTTGCGAACATAGAGGACAACAGAAAGGCTATTGTTCAATATGAACAAGATGGTCAAATCCATGAGGAAGAAATGAATCCAATAACATGTTTTGATGATGGCAGAAAAAAGCTTGGTTTGTGGGTAAGAGACGGAGCTATGGGGGTTGGAACGCTAACATTTTATGATAAACAAACAGGAAAAATTGGGGCATTAGGACATGGAATATCAGATATGGATTTAAAAGAGTTGATTGACGTAGATGAAGGTTTTTTAAATTTAGCTAATATAATTTCAGTAAAAAAAGGATTAAAAAATGAGCCTGGTGAAATTAGAGGTATGCTAAACGAAAGAGTTGAAATTGGAAAAATAACATTAAATAATGAATGTGGAATATATGGTGAATATGATAAAGAATGTGATTTATTAAATAATAGAAAAGAGGTATTTGTTGCATCTAAAAATGAAATAGAAACAGGACCTGCAACAATATATTGTAGTATCGATGGTGACGGAGTGCCGAAAGAATATAATATAAACGTAGTAAAGAAATCTGATTTAATTGGCATAAAGAGTAAGGGGATGATAATCGAGGTAACAGACGAAGAATTATTGCAGAAGACAGGTGGCATAATTCAAGGAATGAGCGGAAGTCCAATTTTACAAAACGGAAAATTCATTGGTGCTGTAACTCACGTATATGTAAATGATCCGACAAGAGGTTATGCAATATTTGCTGAATCAATGTTAGAACAATTGAATGAATTGGATAATAAAGTTTAAATCGAAAATTTTTTGTTTTCTTTTCAAAATAAGAAGGCAATAAATTTATTTTAGACAGAGCAATTTCATAACATTATTTTGAAACTATTTAAGCCTAAAAATTAAATAATACAAATTCTAAAAAAATGTTACAAAAAAATTCTTTTTATGATATAGTTTTATAAGTAATAAAAAGAGGAGGATTTATTTATGGAAGTTAACGAGGAAAAAAGACAAAAATTTATGGAATATGCAGCTAAAAGAGTTAATAATGTAATGCATGATATTTCAATATTAGAACCAATGGCAAGAAGTAACAGTTACGATTTTACTAGAGCAGATGTTGACGAAATGTTTAATGCAATTCAAGGCTCTTTAGATAGTGTTAGAGAAGAATATTACAGAAAGTTTGAAGCTAAAGCAAAGACTTCAAAACAAGCTTTTTCATTTGGACAAACAAAAGCTTGTGAAGTAGAAAGTACTGATGTGAAAGTCGAAGAAAATCCAGTACAAACTATGGAAAAAGTTCCTTCAGAAGTAGTACCAACAACAGAAATATAAAATATAAAGGCATCGCATGAAACTCTTCATGTGGTGTTTTTTTATGTGATAAATATGCACTTTTAATGTTGTTTATTAAATATTGATAATATATAATTATAAAAAAGGAGGAATTTGTTATGGATAATATTAATCAAACAGAAGAACAATTTGAGCCAATTACTTATTATAAAAATATAGATAAAGATGAAATTATAGAGGCGTATAGTAAGAGCCAAGATATAAATAAAAAAACTACTATAACAGTCCTTATTAATCAAAAAGAAGGTCAAAAAAAGATGTTTTTAAATTCTGTTGAAGAATTTGAAAATTTAAAAAAGGAAATTGAGCATAATAAGAAAAAAGATAATAAAATTGTTTTTCGTGAAGATTTGGACAAAAATGGTGAAGGAACAATTACAGTAGAAGAAATTGAAAATGAAAGAGAAATGCAAACATCAGATACTGGAAGTGATAATGATAATACAGGAGAAAATGACACAGAGAAGCAGTTAAGTGAGTTAGAGAAAAAAGCGGACGAAATAGAAAAATTAGGAGAAGCTTTGATTTCAAGTGAAGAGTCATTAACAGCCTTGAAAAGTAGAGAGATGCTTAAAGATGTGGATACAGGAGTTTTGCTAGATGCGAGGATGAAGAAGGAAAAGGCACAAGATGAAATGAATTTAACTGTAGCTAAATATATGGTTCAAAAAAATATATTGGTTGCAAAAAGAGAACAAGTCATAATGGATGTCAATAAAGAGATAGGACGCGGAGGAACAAACTTAGCAGGATTGCAAGACAATCTTATAGACTTAAATAATCAAATTGAAAATTTAGATAAAGAATTTCATTTGGTTTTGCCGGAACTTCAAAATAAACTAGCTGAGGCACAAAAGGAAATGGGGAATGCTGAAAAGCAAGTAATGACACAAGTTAAAGCTGATTTTAGAAATAGCTATAAGCAAATAAGAGAATATACGGATGATGGCATTTTAAAAAATGAAAAAATAGATATGACAAAGAATTTGAATCGATTTGCGTGTAGTACGACATATGATGCAGATATCCTTTCTAAAGACAAGATTAGCGGTATTTCAGCTCAAACGATAAATATTAATGGTAGTGTGGTTAGAGTGGTTAGCACAGAGTGTTCACATGGCATGGATACTTCATATATGGATGGAAATACAACACAATTAGAAACTGGTGTAGGTGCTGGAAATAACTATATTTCAAGGGACGAGAATGGAAGCTTCATCGCAGATAATCCGGAATTAGCAGATTCACTAAACAAGATAGGAATTAATAGTGTTGAAGATATTGGTTCAACATGTAATGAAATGAAAGAAAAGGCAGAAAATAGAGACGAAGAGGAAATTGATGAAGACATGGAACCAACAGACCCTTCTTTGACGAGAAGATATTAATTTTTACAAATCTTCAATTTTAATTTAAAGGGATTGATAAAAGTGAGAAAATTTTTTACATCAGAAAGTGTGACAGAAGGACATCCAGACAAGTTATGTGATTATATTTCAGATAGCGTTTTAGATGCATATTTAGAAAAGGATGAAAACTCGAGAGTTGCACTAGAAACAATTGCAAGCAAAGGTGAAATTTATTTAACAGGAGAGATTACTTCAAAAGCACATATCAATATTGAAAACATTGTTAGAAATGCAATAAAAGAAATTGGTTATGATAGTGAGGAGGCAGGAATAGATTATAAAACCTGCAATATAAGAATAAATATCTCAAAGCAATCTAGCGATATTTCATTTGGAGTGGATAATGCTTTAGAAACAAGAAATAAAAATGTTGAGGCTATTGAGGGGGCAGGAGACCAAGGCATGATGTTTGGATTTGCATGTGATGAAACGAAAGAGCTTATGCCACTTGCAATTATGCTTGCACATAAACTAGCTAAAAAACTAGAAATAGTTAGAAAAGAAAAAATAATTGAAGGATTAAGACCAGATGGAAAAGTTCAAGTTACAGTCGAATATGAAGGTGACGAACCAATTAGAGTAGATACTATTGTTGTTTCAGCTCAACATATCCAAGAAAAAAATGTGGATGAGCTAAGAAAAGAGATAATAGAAAAGGTAATAAAAGAAATAGTGCCAGCTAAATTATTAGATTCAAATACTAAATATCTAGTAAATCCAACTGGTAGATTTGTAATAGGTGGACCTTATGGTGATAGTGGACTTACAGGAAGGAAAATTATAGTAGATACTTACGGTGGATATGCAAGAAATGGTGGAGGAGCATTTTCAGGAAAGGATGCAACGAAAGTGGATAGGAGTGCCACATATATGGCAAGATTTATTGCTAAAAATATAGTAGCAAATAAACTAGCAAGAAAATGTGAAATTCAGATTTCGTATGCTATCGGAGTTGCAAAACCGGTCTCGGTATACGTTGAAACATTTGGAACCAACAATATTCCAGAGGACGAAATTTTAAAAATGATAGAAGAAAAGTTTGATTTAACACCGAGTGGTATAATAAATTATCTTGACTTAAAAAAGCCAATATATAAGCAAACAACTAACTATGGACATTTTGGAAAAGAAAACTTGGCATGGGAAAAAGTGATAGAATTATAAGTTGACGAAACATAAAAAGATTGAATGGAAAAAAACTCCATCCAATCTTTTTTGAGATTTAAGAAGATATACTTAATTGTCAAAATTTCACTAATAGAGATTTTTAAAAATCATTATTTCTAAAAAATCTACAAGTTAGATAAGCTGTTATATATGCCGCCACAACATATATAAGAATCCATATTGCAATTGCTATTAAAGTAGTTGATGCTATATCTAATAAAAATATTATTCCAAATGTAATTAGTAAAATTGCAGCGATTATACCAGCAACTATTTTAGGACATCTAATAAATAATTCGATGACAATAGAAAATAACACTACCAATAATAAGCCAATTATAAAATATAAAACTACCATAAGGTAATCCCTCCTTTCAGGATATTTAAGAAATACCTTAGTATATCTTATGAAAAGAGGAATAATTTGTTACTATTTGTCGCTTAAGATTTTATCTATGTCGATAAGGAAATGTCTGAACAATACTAGATAATTTGAGATTTTCTCTTTACATTTCCATAATATGTGATATACTATAACTAGTTTTGAGAGTAATAAAAACTATTATAAAGGAGAGTAAGTTTATTAAAAGCTTTAGAGAGTGAAACATTTGCTGAAAGTTTCATAGCTAGTAGATAAGCCGAAAATCACCTTTTATGTTGCAAAACAGAAACAAGAGTAAGTTTTGCCGGGTTGGTCTTCACGTTATAGAAGAACGCATATGTTAGTATGTAGGTGGTATAGCAAAGAGCTTAAGCACTTTGTCCGAGGGTAACTTTAGGGCAAGGTGCTTTTTGTTTTGGAAAAATTAAGTCTAACATAAATAATAAGAAGGAGGAATAAAAATGTACAAAAAAGTTTCTACAAATTTAGACGCAGTCGAAAGAGAAAAAGAAATCATAGATTTCTGGAAGAAAAACAAGATTTTTGAAAAAAGTATAAAAGAAAGAGAAGGACATCCAACATTCATGTTTTATGATGGACCACCAACAGCAAATGGAAAGCCACATATAGGTCACATTGAAACGCGTGTGTTTAAAGATGTATTTCCAAGATTTTGGACAATGAAAGGTTACGAAGTTCCAAGAAAAGCAGGCTGGGATACACATGGTCTTCCAGTAGAGCTTGAAGTAGAAAAAATGCTTGGAATAAATGGTAAACCACAAATAGAAGAGTATGGCGTTGAACCATTTATAAAGAAATGTAAAGAAAGTGTTTGGAAATATAAACATGAATGGGAACTAATGAGTGATAGAGTTGGTTTCTGGGCAGATATGGAAAATCCTTATGTTACATATCACAACGATTATATCGAATCTGAATGGTGGGCATTAAAAACAATAAATGAAAAAGGATTATTGTACAAAGGTCATAAAATAGTACCTTATTGCCCAAGATGTGGAACATCACTTTCATCACACGAGGTTGCACAAGGATATAAAGATGTTAAAGAAACATCTTGTATAGCAAAATTCAAAGTTAAAAATGAAGAAAACACATACATTCTAGCTTGGACAACAACACCATGGACACTTCCATCAAATGTTGCATTGTGCGTTAGCCCTAAAGATACTTATGTAATGGTTGAAGTTGAAGATGGAACAAGATACATATTAGCAGAAGCTTTGGTTCCAAGTGTAATAAAAGAAGAATATAAAGTAGTTCGTTCTAACACAGGAAATGATTTATATGGTACAGAATATGAACCATTATATGACTTCGCAAAGCCTACTAAGAAAGCATACTATGTGGTAGCAGATTCATATGTTACACTTACAGATGGTACAGGTGTTGTACATATAGCTCCTGCATTTGGTGAAGATGATAGTAGAGTTGGAAGAGATAATGATTTACCTTTCGTACAACTTGTAAATGGAGAAGGAAAATATACAAAAGAAACAGGAGAATGGGCTGGAACATGGGTTAAAGACGCAGATAAACTTGTTTTAAATGACTTAAAAGAAAGAGGCTTATTATTTGCTGCACTTCCATATGAGCATTCATATCCATTCTGCTGGAGATGCGACACACCACTTCTATATTATGCAGTAGATACATGGTTTATAAAAATGTCTGCATTAAGAGACAGACTTGTTGCAAATAACAACACAGTAAATTGGATGCCAGAGAACATAAAAGAAGGAAGATTTGGTAACTTCTTAGAGAATGTTATAGACTGGGGCTTATCTCGTTCTAGATATTGGGGAACACCACTTCCAGTATGGGAATGCGAATGTGGACATTATCATGTAATTGGAAGCATAGAAGAATTAAAGAAACTTGGTAAAGACGTTCCAGATGATATAGAATTACACAAACCATATATAGATGGAATAACTATAAAATGTGAAAAATGTGGAAAGGAAATGCATAGAGTTCCAGATGTTATAGACTGTTGGTTTGATTCTGGTTCAATGCCATTTGCACAATATCACTATCCATTTGAAAACCAAGAACTATTTAAAAAGAGATTTCCAGCACAATTTATAAGTGAAGCTATAGACCAAACAAGAGGATGGTTCTATACACTTATGGCAATCTCAACGTTATTGTTTGATAGAGCACCATTTGAAAACTGCTTAGTATTAGGACATGTTCAAGATAAAGACGGATTAAAAATGAGTAAGCACAAAGGAAATGTAGTAGACCCATGGTCAGTGCTAGATAAACAAGGTGCAGACGCTGTAAGATGGTATTTCTGTGCAAGTTCATCACCATGGCTTCCAACAAGATTTTATCCAGAAGGAATAAGTGAATATCAAAGAAAATTTATCGGAACATTCTGGAATACATATGCTTTCTATGTTTTATATGCAGACATAGATAACTTCAATCCATTAGAATATAAATTAGAATATGATAAATTATCGCAAATGGATAAATGGGCATTATCAAAATTAAATACACTTGTAAAAGATGTAGATAGCTTAATGCAAGAATACAAGATAACAGAAAGTGCAAGATTGATACAAGACTTTACAGATGAACTTTCTAACTGGTATGTAAGAAGATGTAGAGAAAGATTCTGGGCAAATGGAATGGAACAAGATAAAATAAATGCATACATGACATTGTATACATGTTTAGTTACTCTAGCTAAAGTAACAGCACCATTTGTGCCATTTATGACAGAAGAAATATATCAAAACTTAGTTACAAACTTAGATAAAACAGCACCAGAAAGTATTCATTTGTGTGATTATCCAGTAGCAAATGAAGAATACATCGATAAGAAACTAGAAGAAAACATGGAACTAGTATTAAAGATAGTTACACTTGGAAGATCATGTAGAAATATATCAAACATGAAAAACAGACAAGTGCTTGCTAAAGCTTATGTTGGAACAACAAAAGAATTGGCAAAAGATTATCAAGACATAATAAAAGAAGAGCTAAATGTAAAAGAGATAGAATTTACAGAAGATGCAGGTAGATTTGTATCATATAATGTAAAACCAAACTTAAAAACAGTTGGACCAAAATATGGAGCAATATTGCCAACAATTAGCCAAATGTTAAAGGGTGGAGATGGAACAGAATTTGTACATGAGCTACGTGAAAAAGGCGTATTGATATTAGAAATCGGAGATGCAAAAATAGAATTAAAAGAAGAAGATTTACTAATAGAAACAACAAAATCAGAAAAATACATATCTGCACAAGAGGGAGATATAGTAGTAGTCTTAGATATAGAATTAAATGATGAACTAATTGAAGAGGGATTTGTAAGAGAGTTAATTTCAAAGATACAAAATCTAAGAAAAGACTCTGGATTTGAAGTACAAAATCATATAGAAATCTACTATTCAGATAACGAAAAAATGGCAGAAATAATAGAAAGAAACAAAGCACAAATAGCAGATGAAACACTAGCAGATAAGATAGAAAAAGGCGATGGAGAAACAGAGCTAGATATAAATGGCGAAAAAGTAAAAATAAAATTAGTAAGACTTGCGTAAAAACACAAAAAATGTAAAAATTTTACCTTCGAAAACCTTTGCAAAATTATAAAAATATGCTATAATAATGTTAACCCTACAAAGTACGATTACTTGAGTTATATTTAGAACCAACACTAAATTTTAAGGGAGTTTGGAACTCTGGGTATGGTGTGCAAGCTCACACATTTATATGTGTAAGTGAGAAGCCCGTAAGTACCTAGGAGAACACCCACCTGTGTACGCAGGCTCTTAAATCCGCTCAAATTAAACGGCTTCACGTGGGGTCTTTTTTTATGCTTTTTTTAAGAGATTTTTAAGGAAGAATAAAGTATAAAATTATCATTTGTGATTTCTATCATGATTGTACTTTTTAAAAATGTAGCAGAGCTTAGGCGTGTTCTATAAAAAATTATAATTTAACATTTATCATAAATTGAACCTAAGTAGTAATAAAAAAGCTTATCTTTTATCTGTTTGATAGAAGATAAGCTTTTAAAATTATTCTTCGGTTTTCATTGTAACTTTTGTTATTGCGTCGTAGCAGTATTTATTGCTTGGATCCCAAAGAGTGAAGTCTTTTAATCCTAAATCATATGTTGCTTGAATTTGTTTTGCGACTTGGTCTGTTCCATATGTTTGATAATTTCCTTTTCCTAACCAAGAGGCTGTGAAGTCTTGAAGATAAGGTCTAATAGAAGCAACCTTTGCATTTGAATCTCCACTATAAACTAATAATCTCTTTTGTGCGTCTTGAAGTGCTCTATATATGGTATCATAAGGAGCCAAATCAGGTTTTGCAATCTTGTATTCGTTATTTGCATAGTGTGATGGGTAAACCATTGGGCAAACTACATCAACAATACCAGAAATTCTTGCAAAGTCTTGTCCTATATTTTCAAAGTCTCCATCGCGTTTTGTTGTTATACCAAAAACATCTGCGGAAATTGGTATATTGTATGGAGCTAATTCTTGCATAACTTTAGTTAAATAAGCACAAATTGTATCTGCTTTTGAAGCAGTAGCTGAATTAAAACCATATGCAATTTCTTTTACTTTTCCCTCAGAAGATGGAAATCTAATATAATCAAATTGAATCTCATCAAATCCAAGTTCTGCAGCTTCTTTTGCAAGTGCAATTGGATATTCCCAAGAGTTTTCATTGTATGGGTTAGGCCAAGCCTTACCAGAATAATCTTTCCATGTTGTTCCATCAGCCTTTTTATATGCAACAGTTGTTTTAACACTACCAGCATAAATCGGATCTTTAAATGTAACTATTCTACCAACAACATAAATTCCATTATCGTGAAACTCTTTTAAAACAGCATCAATATCTCTAATCATATTTCTTGATGAGCCAATATCGATTGCTGTTTGTACTTTTGAATTGTAAGATAATTGACCACCTTCATCTTTAATATCTAAAACAATTGCATTAAAACCATATTCTTTCATTGTTTTTATGACAGATTCTCTTATGCTTTTTGTTCCGGCACCCCAACCAGTCATATATGTAGCTTTGAAATTCTCTGGCATTGAAAGTCTACTTGTTTTTGGTGAATCGATTATTTCTGAATGTTCATCTCCACTTTTTATATCTTCACCACTTGGCTTTGTATCACCAGAATCGCCAGAGATAGGTGTGATGTCTCCTGATGAAAAATCTCCGGATGTTTCAATATTGGGGTTAAAAACGTCTTTAGTACCTTCTTTTTGAGAGGATACTTGGTTAATTCCAATGTACAATCCGAGTGTTGCTGAAACAATCATAATTATTGTAACTAAAATTTTACTGTTCAAAAAAATCCCTCCTCTATAAAGACGATTATATGATATATATATTGTCACTTCAAGTAGAAAAAGAAAAGTTTTTAGATGTTTGAAAATAGGCAATATCAAAAGGTTTTTGAACTTGACTTTTTGACATTTAGATTATAAAATATTTTAAGGTTTTTTAGAAAATAATAGTTGATAGGAGGAGTTTATTATGGAACTAAAAGGAACAAAAACAGAAAAAAATTTAATGGAGGCTTTCGCGGGAGAGTCACAAGCTAGAAATAAATATACTTATTTCGCTAGTAAAGCTAGAAAAGAAGGTTACGAGCAAATTGCAGCTATATTTGAAGAAACAGCTGCGAACGAAAAAGAGCATGCAAAAATGTGGTTTAAATTATTAAACGGTGGAGAAATTGGAACAACTGCTGAAAATTTAAAAGCAGCTAGTGAAGGTGAAAATTTTGAATGGACAGATATGTATGAGAGGATGGCGAAAGAAGCAAGAGAAGAGGGCTTTGACAGAATAGCATATTTGTTTGATGCAGTTGGTAAAATTGAAAAAGAACATGAAGAAAGATATAAAAAATTATTAGAAAACCTTGAAGATGGTTTAGTATTTAGTAAAGACGGAGATAGAATTTGGAAATGCAGAAATTGCGGTCATATAGTTATTGGAAAATCAGCACCAGAAGTTTGTCCTGTATGTTCACATCCAAAGGCATTCTTCGAGATAAAAGCAGAAAATTATTAATATTGTAGACTAGAATAAGGAGAGAAAAATGATTATTAATATATTATTGACAGCTTTAGGTTTCTTCCTTTTAGTAGTTGGAGCGGATATCTTGGTGGACGGTGCAGGAAGTGTTGCAAAGAAGTTTAAGATACCGGTAATAGTTATTGGTCTTACAATAGTTGCGATTGGCACATCTATGCCAGAAATGGTTGTAAGCACAGCCGCAGCAATAAGTGGGCATTCAGATATGTCCATAGGAAATGTGGTTGGTAGCAATATTGCAAATCTTTTATTTATATTGGGGGTTTGTGCAGTTATAAAACCACTTAAGTTTAAGAAGCAAACTAAATTAATTGAAAACTTTATAGCGATTGCCACAACAATAATACTTTGCTTAGTTTGTATGATACCTAACTATATTACTCCGGCTGTACCTGAGGGAATGGCAACAAACCAACCACTTAGTGCGATACCAATTTTACAAATTACAAGAGCAGAAGGAATATTTCTTTTAATCTCATTTGCACTTTTTATAGGTTACACTATTTGGGTTTCTAAAAAGGCAAATGACGAGGAAGAAGTGGAAATAAAAGAATTAAGTCTTTTTAAATCTTGTGCATTTATCGTACTTGGAATAATTGCATTAAAATTTGGTGGAGACTTGGTAGTAGAATATGTTAGTGCGATTGCAAAAGCAATTGGCATAACTGAAAGAGTAATTAGTCTTACGATAGTTGCATTTAGTACAAGCCTTCCAGAGTTAATAACATCTATAAACGCTACTAAAAAAGGCGAAGTTGATATGGCTATTGGAAATATAATTGGTTCAGGAATATTTAATATACTTTTGATATTAGGCGTTTCGGCCGTTATTTCACCAATAAACTATGCAGTAAATTATAATTTTGATTTAATAGTACTATTGATAGCAACTATCATATTTGCAATTTTTCCGTTCGTTGGTCAAAAGGACCATATGTCAAAGGGAGAAGGAATATTTTTTATATTAGCTTATCTTGGATATTTAACATATCTAGTGATAGCATAGTTTTGAGAGCATTAAGTTTTATAACTTAGTGCTTTTTTATTAATTTTAAGAATAAATCTTATTGACAAGTGAATACGATAAATATATAATTGTGCTATCTCAATTAATACAATTTGGAGGTAAAAATATGATTGAAATTAAGGAATTAAATAAATCATATGGAACTAAGAAGGTTTTAGAGAACTTAAATTGTACTATAAAAACAGGTTCCATTTATGGTTTAATAGGTGCCAATGGTGCCGGAAAATCTACCCTATTAAGAGTTATAATGGGGATTTTTAGAAAAGATTCTGGAAGTATAAAAATTGATGGTGAAGAACTATCAGATAACGAAAAAATAATGCAAAAGTTAGTGTATGTACCAGACGATTTGTTTTTCTTTAAGAATTATACTTTGAAAGACATGGCAATATTTTATAGCAAGATGTATCCAAAATTTGATATGGATTTTGCAATGAGATTTGCTGAAAAATTGAAACTTAATACAAAACAAAAAATTCAAACTTTTTCTAAAGGTATGAAAAGACAGGTGGCACTTATATGTGCTATTTCTACAAATGCGGATTATATGTTCTTTGATGAAACGTTTGATGGAATTGATCCTGTTATTAGAAATTACATGAAAAAAGTTATAGCAGAGCAAATGGAGAAGAAAGAGACTACAATAATTATGACAAGTCATAACCTTAGAGAACTTGAAGATATCTGTGATAACTTAGGCCTTTTGTACAAAGGCGGAGTTTTGTTCGAAAGTGATGTTGATTCATTAAAAACTAATATGTTTAAAATTCAAATTTCATTAGGAAAAGATTTTGATGAAAAAGACTTTCAAAACTTTAATGTGCTTTCTTTCAAAAAGACTGGTAGCGTAGCGACTGTTATTTTAAAAGGTGATAAAGAAGGATATGAAAAATTATTAAATGATATGAATCCTATAATCCTAGACTTTTTACCATTAACTTTGGAGGAGATATTTATTTATGAAATGGAGGTTTTAGGATATGAATTTAACGAAATTGTTTAATATGAAATACTTTATGCAAAATGTGAAAAAATCTAAGATGGCAATTCTTTTATTTCTATCTATAGTACCAATATTTACAGCATTAACAATAATTACAGTTGGAAAAGATAACATATTGGAATTTTGGGAGCTTGGTCTAGCTAATATTATTTTTATGTATATAACACCTTTTGTGCTTTCGGTAGTTTTATTTGGTTATGTATATAAGAAAAAGAGTATAGATTTTATTGGTTCAATGCCTATTAGTAGAAAGAGCATATTTATAACTAATACAATTGGAGGAAGCATTCTTCTTATTTTGTCACAATTAGTTACATTTCTTGTTTCTCTTTTGGTAAGTACACTTGTAGGTGGAACAGTGTTTGTTGGAATGCTATGGGATATTTTTGTTTATCAAAGTATAGCCTACATTTTTGTATTTACAATTAGTAATTTAGCAATGTCTTTATCAGGCAATATTTTGACTCAAATAGTCACAACACTTCTTATTACATTTTTAATCCCATCAGGCGTTGCATATTTTGACATATGGAATTCAGGAAACTCTTATAGAATTGCAGACGAGTATGGCATGTTATATAGCACAGTGACTAATACAAGAAATTATACGGCACCAAGTGCAGTTTTTGGATGTGCAATTAACGGAATGTCATATGAGTATAATAATACTTCAATTGCTAAAATGATTGTATTAAGTTTAATTTATATTGTAATTGGATATATAATGTTTAATAGAAAAATAATGGAAGCCGCAGGAGAATCTTTCCAAAACAAATATGAACATTTAGTTGTTAAGGGATTAACTTTAATTCCATTTGCAATGATATTGGTTCCTTTAGTTGAAGAAAGAGAAGGAGAAGCAATATTATTTATAGTAGCAATTATTGCAGTATATTATTTGATTTATGACTTGATAACAAATAAGAAAAATAAATTGCTTACTAATTTAGTGGCAATGATAGTTTCTATTTTAGTTCTATTTAGTGTTTATGATGTTATTGCTAAAGTAGCAGAGGATACTTCATTTACATTAGAAATAGAAGATGTAAAATCAATAATTGTTAAAAACGCAGGATATAATATAAAAGGACTTGATATAGAAGTTACTGATTCTGACTTAATACAAAAAATTCTTGTAAGTGACCGTAGATACAGTAGTTCAAGAACATACATGAATACAGAAATTAATTTAAAGAATGGAACGAAAAAATTATATGATGCATATGTTGGAGAAGATGTGTTAGAAGTTATTCTTAAGCAGGCAAAAACTGAAGATTTTGAAGTTAAAAAAATCGAATGCAATTTCTTTAATGCAACAGACAAAAAGGTAAATAAAAACTTGAAAATAGCTTTAAATAATGCATTAAAAGCTAATGGAATAAATGAGATATATAGAAAGGATAATGATGGTGGAGTATACATATATGCATATGACTATGTAAATCATGGAATAAGAAGAATTGCTTATCCTTTGAATATAAGTAAAGATGTTTTTAATATTGTTACAAAGATATGTAACCAAAATGCAGGTGATTACGTAAAAAATCGTGAATACTCATACATATACATATCAATTGGAAATGATGTTGGATATTATGGTGATTGCCCAGAAGAATTAAGAAAATTTATTGTCGAAAATAGAGATACAGTATGTAATATGGACGAAAAATACATGTATATAAGTATCGGTGCAAATAGATTTTACACAAATGATATACAAACTGTAAAAGAAATTATAAAAAAGAATGATGACAAACTTTATGAAGATGAAAAGTTTTTAGAACCTTCTTTTGATGATATAGAAATATAATGGAGGTGGAATAGATGATAAATATAGATTATCAAAATCCTGCTCCTATATATGAACAAATTGTAGAGCAAATAGAAAGATATATAGCTTTCGGTGTAATGAAACCTAAAGAGCAAATCCCGTCAATTAGAGAGCTTGCAGCTTCGCTTGGAATAAATCCAAATACAGTAAAAAAAGCATATGAAGAACTAGAAAAAAGAGGTGCAATAGTAACAATATCGACAAAAGGGACGTTTGTTACAGAAAAAATAAAAGACATTGCAGAAAGAAAAGTAGCAGAGAAAATAAAATTAATAAAAGACACTGTTGCAGAGCTTGAAAAACTTGGAATATCAAGAGAAGAAATAATAAAGAAAATATGATAGTTGACATAATTTTTAAAATATAGTATAATGATGTCGTGCCATGAATTTTAACAAAGGAGGATTAAGAATATGCTTACTCCAAACAAGCGGGTTCGTTTACCGATTGATTTTATTGAGGCATATGACATCATAGCAGGAGATAAAATTTCCTTCGCATATGATGGTCAGTATTGTTATCGGATGTATTGCTCTGATGACAGACCAATTGGTACAGAGGAAGTCGCGTGCAAAGGTGCAACTGTTGACAGACAGGGGTATATTACTATTCCGGTATGTATTCGGAAAGTATACACCGACAATCACATCTTTGTTACGAGGTCTGATGAAGAAGGGAATAAATTATTCTTTATAAGATTCTTCGAATTTAGTCAGTCCTAAAGCCCAAAAATAACGTGCGAGTACAAACTCACACGTTATTTTGTTTTTTACAATTATTCAATGTTGCTAATATACAAAAAGATTTGCCTAAATTTTAAAATAGCAGGTACTTTGAAATTTAGGTAATTATATAAGCTTTAAAGTCTAGCTATTTAGGCTTTCTTCAATAACATCCCATATAGTTTCTAAATTAAATTTTGTCTCAGAAGAGAATGGAAAAATCAAATCTTCTGGAATATCAAGCTCCTTTGCTATATCGTCTACATACGTTTGAACTTTAGTTTTAGCTATTTTATCTGATTTCGAAGCTATTACTATGTATCTTTTTCCAGAATCTCGGATATAGTTTATCATTGTTCTATCATCAGCTGTTGGTTTGTGTCTTATATCAACAAGCAAAATAATTAGATTTATATTTTGTCTGTTTCTTAAATAAACCTCAATTGAGTCCGCAACTTTTTTTTGCTCGGCCCTTGACATTTGAGAATAGCCATATCCCGGCAAGTCCACAAAGTAAAATCTATCATCCATATTATAAAAGTTAAGTTGTCTTGTTTTGCCAGGAGCACTACTAGTTCTAGCAAGACTTTTTCTATTTGCTAGTGAATTAACAAAAGAAGATTTGCCGACATTAGATTTACCAGCAAGGACAATTTCAGGTGTTCTTCCTTTAGGATATTGAGATTTATTCATAGCAGATATTTCGAATTTTGGATTTTTAATAAGCATTTTACAATTTTCCTTTCATTTAACATAAAATATTCTAA
This sequence comes from Clostridiales bacterium UBA4698, assembly GCA_002404755.1. GTDB lineage: Bacteria > Bacillota > Clostridia > TANB77 > UBA1234 > UBA1234. The sequence goes on from DHKI01000007.1 coordinate 118,416, forward strand.
CTAATGCTCAAATTATAACAAAAAAAAGCCTCCGTGTCAAAATGACACGAAGACTTTAGATAAGTTTACTTTAATGTTTCATCGTTTTCAGTCGAAAGCGACTTTTTTACTTTTGCGAAAATTTCTTCGATTTCGTTACCAAGGACCACTTCTTTTTCAACAAGTGCTTTCGCAAGTGCTTCGAGGAACGGACGATGTTTGGAAACGACGTCGACAGACTTCTTCTTCATTATCTTCAGAATTTCTGCAATCTGAGTCTCAGCTGTTGCCTTTGTACTCTCGGAATCAGTAACTCCGGGGATAACTTGCATAGGTCCGATTGTATCACACATTCCAAATGCTCTTACCATATTTGCGGCAGTAGCTGTCGCATAAGCAAGGTCAGAGGTGACTCCAGATGTATGAGAACCATAGATGACTTCCTCAGCAGCAAAACCGCCAAGATATTCGATGATTAAATTTTCAAAGTCTTCTTTGAAGTATGAAAATTTCTTTTCATCGATATCGGTAGCAGTAAGACCGAGGCTAGCAGCACGAGGAGAAATTTCCACTCTTTTCAGCAGGTAATTCGGAGTTGAAAAATATCCAGCAATGACGTGTCCTGCTTCGTGATAAGCCGTGGAAAGTTTCTCTTTATCTGTCATCTTTTCTTTCTTCTCGCCAGCAGAGAGTTTCATAATTGTCTCGGAGAAGTCATTTGCCGTGACAGCATCGTGCTTCCGTCTAAGAGAGAAAAGATAAGCCTCCTTTATGATATACGAAATCCCGAGAGGAGTTTCACCGAAGGTGTCTTTTGCAAGCCTGGAAATCGAAACATCACTTGCAATTTTGATTTCGAACTTTTGAAGTAAGTCTTCAAAAATTTTCTCTCTTGTTGCAAGATTGGGCTCGTCGATGTAGATGTCAGTGGCAAAGAGGTTGTCTTCAAGCACTGCAGCAGGTACGTCGAGGGGACCGACTATCGAAAGCATAAACGAGAAAACATCTTCCAGCCCAGAGACATTTTTCGCAAGATTCGAGAAAAATGCAGAGGCGTCTTCTATAGCCAAGAATTCATGCACATTCTTGAAAACTACGGAACAACCGCCAAAGATTTTTCTCATCTTTTGAGCAGCAACATAAATGCTGTCGATGGTTGATTCGAGTTTTTTTGACGGCTGGCTTAAAAGGACACCAGAGTCGATTGCGATGACCGGAATATCCGCAGTTTTCGAAGTTGCATACACAAGCGATGCTTTACCAACACCAAGGTCACCGTAAATGCAGTAGGTGAAATGTGGTTTTACGCGAAACGTAGTATCACTCGAGAGATAGTTTATAATGTCTTGCATGACTTCTTTCTCTTGGTCGAGACCATAGAGAGAATCAAGGGTGATGCCGATTTCATCCGGAAAGAAAAGGGTAGCTTGCAGTTTGCCTAATTTCTTCTTCAACTGCTTGAGCGAAAGAGGAAGCCGTGGCAATCCCTTCTTTTGACTAAGTTCCATAGTGAAAGAACCTCCTATAAATAAATTCTAATGCGTATAGCTATTATATATACATGAATTTATTATGTCAATAACAAATTCGCTTTTAATGGTAAAAAATAAATGCCAAAAAGTGTTGATTTTTCCACAAAAAATGTTGACGAGAAACTATAAAATATGGTAAAATAAACACGATATTGTTATTAGGTAAGGGTTGATTAAAATAAAAAAGTTATTTCTAGGTACAGTAAGATAAAGCAGTATAGGTGATTGGTTAGTTTTTAAAAGAATTTTTCCAATTGCTTTTTTGTCGTTGTACGAAAACTTTATATTTGTACAAGTCTTATGCTAATTAACGAAAACAAATGAATATTGACATTCGCGTAGCATCTTGAACGTAGGTGAGGTAATGAATATAACGTGGTGGCTAGTAAAAAGTTTAAAAATTTAATATTTGGAGGAGTTATTTTATGCGTGAAGTAAAAAACGAAAAAACTAGCAGAATGTACTTTGGTAAAATGCAAGACGCAATTGAAATGCCAAATCTTATTCAAGTACAAAAAGACTCTTATGATTGGTTTGTAAAGAAGGGTTTAAAAGAAGTTTTGAATGAATGTTCACCAATTACTGACTATTCAGGAAAACTTATACTTGAATTTGTAGATTATCATTTTAGTGAAGAACCAAAGTATACTATTGAAGAGGCAAAGTCTAGAAATACTACATATGCAACAAGATTGCAAGTTAAAGTTAGACTTATTAACAGAGAAACAGGCGAAGTAAAAGAACAAGAAATATTTATGGGTGATTTCCCTGTTATGACTGACTATGGTACATTCGTAATAAATGGTGCGGAGAGAGTTATAGTATCTCAATTAGTTCGTTCACCAGGATGCTATTATGATAGAACATACGACAAATTGGGTAAAAAATTATATGCAGCTACAATTATGCCAAACCGTGGAGCTTGGTTAGAGCTTGAAACAGATTCTAACGATATTTACAACATTAGAATTGATAAAGCTAGAAAATTACCTATAACATTGTTCTTGAGAGCTATCGGAATAACAACAGATAGCCAAATATTAGAATTATTTGGAGAGGACGAAAGAATAGTTGCTACTCTAGCAAAAGATCCAATAAAAACAGAGGACGAGGCTTTAATAGAAATCTATAAGAGATTAAGACCTGGTGAAATGCCTTCTGTTGATGCAGCTAAGTCATTAATGGCAGCTTTATTCTTTGATCCTAGAAGATATGATTTAACAAAAGTTGGTCGTTACAAATATAACACAAAGTTATCAATCGCTAAGAGAATAGCAGGACAAATTTCAGCCGAGAAAATAGTAAACCCAGAAACAGGAGAACTACTTGTTTCAAAGGATAAAATGATAACTGAAGAAGTTGCAGAAAACATACAAGAAGCTGGTATTAACGAAGTAAGCCTAAAAGTTGAAGATAAAATAGTAAAAGTAATTGGTAACGGAACAGTATGGCTAGGAAGCTTTGTTGATGGAGACTTATCAGAACTTGGTTTCGAAGAAAGAGTTAATTATGCAGTATTAAAAGAAATCCTTGCAGACACAAAAGAAAAGGATTTATACAAGGCTCTTGAAGAAAATTATGATAGATTACTTCCAAATCATATAACAAAAGAAGATATGATTGCTTCAATAAACTATTTGAATAACTTAGCTTATGGAATTGGTAGCACAGATGATATCGACCATTTAGCAAACAGACGTGTAAGATGTGTTGGTGAACTTCTACAAAACCAATTCAGAATAGGTATAACAAGACTTGAAAGAGTTGTTAGAGAAAGAATGGCAGTACAAGATTTAGATGTTGTTACACCTCAATCTTTAATTAATATTAAACCAGTTGTTTCTTCTATAAAAGAGTTCTTTGGTAGTAGCCAATTGTCTCAATTTATGGACCAAAACAACCCTCTTACAGAGCTTACTCATAAGAGAAGAATTTCAACATTAGGACCTGGTGGTTTATCAAGAGATAGAGCTGGTTTCGAAGTTAGAGATATTCACCATTCACACTATGGTAGATTATGTCCTATTGAGAGCCCAGAAGGACCAAACGTTGGACTTATTGGTTCTTTATCAACATTTGCTATAATAAACAAATATGGTTTTATCGAAACACCATATAGAATAGTTGATAAGAAAAAGGGAATGGCAACTGATGAAGTTAGATACTTCACAGCCGATGAAGAAGATAAATACATTATAGCTCAAGCAACAGAGCCATTAGACGATAAAAATAGATTTATAAATTCAAAGATAAAAGTAAGATTTAGAGATGAACTTTTGGAAGTTGGTCCAAATCAAGTTGACTTGATGGATGTATCTCCAAGACAATTAGTTTCTGTTGGTGCTGCATTAATACCATTCTTAGAGAACGACGACGCAAAACGTGCTCTAATGGGTGCAAACATGCAACGTCAAGCAGTGCCTCTAATAAAGACTGATTCACCAATAGTTGGTACAGGTATGGAATACAGAACAGCAAAAGACTCTGGTGTATGCGTGATAGCTAAAAACGATGGTGTTGTTGAAAAAGTTACAGCAGACAAGATAATCGTTAAAACTAAAAAAGGTTTAGATGAATATAATTTAATTAAGTTTAAACGTTCAAACCAAGGTACATGTTCAAACCAAAGACCAATAGTTACAAAAGGTGAGAAGGTTAAGTCAGGTCAAATAATAGGTGATGGACCTTCAACAGAAATGGGAGAGCTTGCTCTTGGTAAAAACATACTAGTAGGATTCATGACTTGGGAAGGCTATAACTACGAGGATGCTGTTTTAATAAATGAAAAATTAGTAAAAGAAGATGTTTTGACATCAATACATATTGAGGAATATGATTGCGAATGTAGAGATACAAAACTAGGACCTGAAGAAATAACAAGAGATATTCCAAACGTTGGTGATGATGCACTAAAAGATTTGGATGATAGAGGAATAATAAGAATAGGTGCAGAAGTTAGATCTGGAGATATTTTGGTTGGTAAAGTTACACCAAAAGGAGAGACAGAATTAACTGCTGAAGAAAGATTATTAAGAGCAATCTTTGGTGAGAAATCAAGAGAAGTTAGAGATACTTCACTTCGTTGCCCACATGGTGCTTATGGTACAATCGTTGATGTTAAGATATTCACAAAAGAAAATTCAGACGAACTTGGAACAGGCGTAAATGAAGTAATTAGAGTATACATAGCTCAAAAGAGAAAGATTTCAGTTGGTGATAAGATGGCTGGTCGTCATGGTAACAAGGGTGTTATTTCAAGAATACTTCCAGAAGAAGATATGCCATTCTTACCAGATGGTACACCGCTTCAAATAGTATTAAACCCACTAGGCGTTCCTTCTCGTATGAACATAGGACAAGTACTAGAAGTACACTTAGGTTATGCTGCCAGAGCATTAGGCTTCAAAGTTGCTACACCAGTATTCGATGGTGCAAGAGATGAAGATTTTGAAGAAATGTTCCAAAAAGCAAGACTTCCTGCATCAGGAAAGACTGTTTTATATGATGGAAGAACTGGAGAACCTTTTGATAACGAAGTTACAGTAGGTATCATGTACATGTTAAAACTACATCACCTTGTTGATGATAAGATTCACGCTCGTTCAACTGGACCATACTCATTAGTTACACAACAACCACTTGGAGGTAAAGCTCAATTTGGTGGTCAAAGATTTGGTGAAATGGAGGTTTGGGCACTTGAAGCATATGGTGCAGCATATACACTACAAGAAATTTTAACAGTTAAATCAGATGACGTTGTAGGAAGAGTAAAAACATATGAAGCAATTGTAAAAGGTGAAAATATTCCTGAACCAGGTATCCCAGAGAGCTTTAAAGTTCTTGTTAAAGAGTTACAAAGCTTAGGACTAGATATCAGATTATATAATCAAAGTGATGAAAATGAGATTGAACTAAAAGAAAGTGTTGATGACGATGATGATATCACATTAAATATTGTATCACCTTCACAAGATGACGAAGATCTTGCAAAAAACGGAATGTCAATCGAAGATGAAGATGGAAATTTAGTAGATGACACAGAAGAAGAGGACGAATTTGGAGAGGATGAAGAATTCGACGAGAGCAAGATGTTTATAGACGATGAAGAAAATTTTGATGATGAAATGTAGTAAACTGCCTGAGAGGCTGTAAAAAGCCTCTCAAAGACACATCAAAAGAATTAAGCAAAACATTGGTTATATAAAAATAGGAAGGGGAATTTAAAATGGTTGATTTAGAAGTATTTGACCGTATAAAAATAGGCTTAGCATCTCCAGAAAAGATTAGAGAATGGTCAAAAGGTGAAGTTAAGAAACCAGAGACAATAAATTATAGAACGTTAAAACCAGAACGTGATGGATTATTTTGCGAAAAGATATTTGGACCTACAAAAGACTGGGAATGTCATTGTGGAAAATATAAAAGAGCTAGATATAAAGGTATCATTTGTGATAGATGCGGTGTTGAAGTTACTAAAGCAAAAGTAAGACGTGAAAGAATGGGTCACATTGAACTTGCTGCTCCAGTTTCACATATTTGGTATTTCAAAGGCATTCCAAGTAGACTTGGTCTTATGCTAGACATTACACCTAGAGCATTGGAAAAAGTATTATACTTTGCTGCATATGTTGTAACAGATCCAGGAAATACATCACTTATAAGAGGACAAGTTATATCAGAGAAAGAATATAGAGAATTTATCGACAAATATGGCGAGGGTTCTTTCAAAGCTGGTATGGGTGCTGAAACAATCCAAGCAATGCTAAAAGAAATAGATGTTGAAAAATTAGCTGCAGATTTAAGAAAAGATTTGGACAAAGCAAATGGACAAAAGAAAGCTAAGATAATTAAAAGACTTGAAACAGTTGATAGCTTTAGACTTTCAGGAAATAAACCTGAATGGATGATTCTTGAAGCATTGCCAGTTATACCTCCAGATTTGAGACCTATGGTTCAATTAGATGGTGGAAGATTTGCAACATCAGATTTGAATGACTTATATAGAAGAATTATAAACAGAAACAATAGATTAAAGAGACTTCTTGAACTTGGAGCACCTGAAATAATCGTTAGAAACGAAAAGAGAATGCTTCAAGAAGCTGTAGATAGCTTAATAGATAATGGTAGAAGAGGAAGACCTGTTACAGGACCTGGAAACAGAGCTTTGAAATCTTTATCAGATATGTTAAAAGGTAAACAAGGTAGATTCAGACAAAACCTATTAGGTAAAAGAGTTGACTACTCTGGACGTAGCGTTATCGTTGTAGGACCAGAACTTAAGATATATCAATGTGGACTTCCAAAAGAGATGGCTGTTGAATTATTCAAACCATTCGTAATGAAAGAATTAGTTTCTAGAGGAATCGCACATAACATAAAAAATGCTAAGAGAATGGTAGAAAGATTAAAACCAGAAGTATGGGATGTATTAGAGTACGTAATTAAAGATCACCCAGTTATGCTAAACCGTGCTCCAACACTTCACAGACTTGGTATTCAAGCATTCGAACCAGTTTTAATAGAAGGTAGAGCTATTAAACTACATCCACTTGTTTGTACAGCATTCAACGCTGACTTCGATGGAGACCAAATGGCTATCCACTTACCATTAACCCCAGAGGCACAAGCTGAAGCGAGATACTTAATGTTATCTGCTAACAACTTATTGAAACCTCAAGATGGTAAACCAGTTACAGTACCAACACAAGATATGATTCTTGGTTCATACTATTTAACAATAGATGAGGCTGGTGTAAAAGGTGAAGGCATGATATTCAAAGACGAAGATGAAGCTATGATGGCATATCAAAATGGCGACATTTCAATTCATGCTAAAATAAAGATTAGATATGAAAAAGAATTAGATGGTAAGATGTATAAGAAACTTGTTGAAACAACAATAGGTAAAGTAATATTTAACAACATCGTACCACAAGACTTAGGATTTGTAGATAGAACAAATCCAGAAACAATGTTTGATCCAGAAATAGACTTTACAATAACAAAGAAAACAATCGGTAAGATTATTTCTAAATGTATTAAAGTTCATGGATTACCAGCAACAGCTGAATTACTAGATAATATAAAAGCTTTGGGTTATAAATATTCTACAAAAGGTGCTATTACAGTATCAATTGCCGATGTTATAGTTCCAAAAGAGAAAAAAGAAATACTAGCAGCATCAGAAGCAAAAGTTGATGAAATAACAAAACAATATAGAAGAGGTTTAATATCAAACGAAGAAAGATATAACTCTGTAATCAAAGTTTGGGATAAAGCTACAAACGATATTACAGATGCCATGATTGCAAACTTCAAAGAAACAAACCCAATTTATATGATGGCTACATCAGGTGCCCGTGGTAACATGAAGCAGATAAGACAGCTTGCCGCAATGAGAGGACTTATGGCCGATACAGCAGGTAGAACAATTGAAATTCCAATTCGTTCATGCTTTAGAGAAGGAATGGACGTACTAGAGTATTTCGTATCAGCCCATGGTGCAAGAAAAGGACTAGTTGATACAGCTCTTCGTACAGCGGACTCTGGTTACTTGACAAGAAGACTTGTTGACGTTTCACAAGATATCATAGTAAGAGAAGATGATTGTGGCACAACAGATGGTGTTTGGGTAACAGACATAAAGAACGGAAATGAATTAATAGAAGGATTAGCAGAGAGATTAGCAGGAAGATTTGCTGCCGAAGATATAAAGAACCCTGAAACAGGAGAAATAATAGTTCCAAGAAATGAATTAATAACAGATAAAATGGCAGATGCAGTTGTAGCAGCTGGTGTTACAAAAGCAAAGATTAGAACGCTTCTAACATGTAAGGCTCATCAAGGTGTTTGTGCTAAATGTTATGGTAATGACTTGGCAGGTAAACAATTAGTAAATATCGGTGAAGCAGTTGGTATTATCGCTGCTCAATCAATCGGTGAACCAGGTACACAGCTTACAATGAGAACATTCCACATGGGAGGATTAGCTGGTGGAGATATCACACAAGGTCTTCCTAGAGTTGAAGAGTTGTTTGAAGCTAGAAAACCAAAGGGATTAGCAATAATTTCTGATATCGCTGGTAAAGTAACAATAAGTGATACAAAGAAGAAGAGAGAAGCAATAATTACAAATAATGAAGAATCAAAGACATATTTAATACCATTTGGTTCAAGACTTGTAGTACATGATGGAGATGAGATTGAAGCTGGTGACGAAATCACAGAAGGTTCAATTTACCCACAAGATATAATGAGAATTAAAGGCTCAGAAGGTGTTGAAAGATACATCGTATCAGAAGTACAAAAAGTATATAGAAGCCAAGGTGTTGATATCAACGACAGACACATAGAGGCAATAATAAGACAAATGCTTAAGAAAGTTAAAGTAGAACATGGTGGAGACACAACAATGCTTCCAGGAGCTATGGTAGATTACTTAAGATTTGAAGAAGAAAACAAGAAAGCTGTAGAACAAGGTTTAAGACCTGCAGAAGGAAAGAGAGTATTACTAGGAATAACAAAAGCATCATTAGTAACAGACTCATTCTTATCAGCAGCATCATTCCAAGAAACAACAAGAGTATTAACAGAAGCGGCAATAAAAGGAAAAGTAGATCCATTGCAAGGTATTAAAGAAAACGTTATCATTGGTAAACTAATTCCTGCAGGAACAGGTTTAACAAGATATAGAGAATTAAGACCAGTAAATGCTGAAACAGGCGAACCTACAGAAAATACAGTACCAGAAAAAGAAGAAGAGCCAAAAGAAGAATAAAAATATACGGGGCGTGCATGAATTTCATGTACGCCCTTTTTAAAATGTTGGACATTTGCAAATATTCGTGATACAATACACTTGTTCGAAAAACCATATAAAGTTACCTAATATATAGGAGGTAAGAAACTATGAAAATTACCACGGCAGAGGTCAGGCATCGAAACTACGTACCATTTGGGTATATAGCATTTGAATTTTGCAATGTATACTTCAGAGGTTCTCGTGCAGAAGAGATGGAGAAAAAATGGAGTGAGGTCGAAGGAGTGCTTTATGCTAAGCATGATGCTACTATTGCGAAAAACGAGGAAAAGATAAAGCGGTTACGTAGCGAAGCAGAGAGGCTCGATAGTCAAATGAGGAATGCTAAACCTTTCTTCCGCTTTTGGTATAGTAAAGAGGAAGAAGAATTACTTTCTAGAGCTTCTAGACTTTTTGAAGAGGCTAACGAGCTTGAGAGAAGAAATGAAAGGTTAAGTGAAGAAGGCGGATGTAGTGTTTATGAAACTTATAGAGCAGTAGAAAATCTGCTAGAAGAGAACAACTTCGTGAAGACCCAGATATCTTCAACCGGCGGAGAATGTCCTTATGAAATTGAACTCTGGAAATGTGAAGAGTAATTTGAAATAGAAGTAAATAAAAGCATCTACTAATTAGTAGGTGCTGTCAATCATTTTTGAAAATGT
>DHKI01000002.1 GCA_002404755.1 Clostridiales bacterium UBA4698
ACCAATTTTGAAAGCAGAGCTACTATCGATGTCGATTTTCTGCTCCGTGGATACCCTAATTCTATAGAAGATATAAAAGATTTGATTGGCAAAATCATCGACACACCAACAGGCAACGATTATATAGAAATGCGAGCAAAAGGATTTGAGGAAATTTCTCCACAAAGAAAATATCACGGTATCAGCACACAAATTATTGCTCAAATAAAGAATGTACGTGTGCCATTCAACATTGACATTGGTGTGGGCGATATTATATTTCCCCGTGCTGAAGAACGCACAATCAATACGCAACTTCCAGACTTTGAGGCACCGACAATCAAAACTTATTCACTTGAAAGTACCATTGCCGAGAAGTTTGATGCTATATTGCAGCGCTTTGAGCTGACAGGAAGAATGAAAGATTTTTACGATATTTATTATCTTTCAAGGACATTCAATTTTGACGGAGAGAGGTTGCAAGCAGCTATCTTTAGCACCATACAGCGGCGTGGCACTCCCTACGATAGAGACAGCTTTAAACGAATTGTGTCACTTGCCGATGATGAGGATATGCAAAAGCGTTGGAAGTACTTTTTGAAAACAATAAAAGACGATACGCTTGAATTTTCGTTTGTAATTGCTGAAATACGGACTTTCCTTGAACCAGTATTTGATGCGATTGTCAATGAGGTGGAATGGCAAAAAGAATGGTCAGCAAAATTAAATGCATGGAAGTGAAGGAATACAACTTATGAAAAAGACAAATAACGATATATTAAGTAAACTGACAAAAGTGATTTATTTCGATGAAAGCTCTGTAACAGATTATATTCAAATCATTGAGGGCGGGCGACTTGTAAAAACCACAGAACTTTTAAGTGGTGATATTGATAATGGAAAAGCAAAAGTTTCGGGTGACGCATCTATTGGTATAAACAAACTGTTTAAGAATTTACTTGGAATTGGAGCAAAAGTCGAAGTAAATTCAGAATTGGAAACTTCATTTAAGAGTGAAACGCTGATTAAAACGATACTTCAAAACACAATTTTAACTGACTTTTTGGATATTGTTGAAACTGGAAAATCGGATATTAAAGTGTTTAAAAATATTAAAATTAAAGTAATTAAGGATTCGCTTAGCTATGTAATTATGATTTCGCCATATATGAAAATGCTAAAAGGCGATGGATTAAATCTAAATACTGATTTAGATTTAAGTATAGATATTGTAAAAATGGACGATAGCATAAAACTGGCAAAAGGGTATTTTGAGTTTGAGGGTATCCAGAATAATCAGTCTATCATTCTGCGTTTTAACATTAATAGTTTCAAAAATAATTATAAAATATCAGATTTGTTGAAAATGGACTTATGTATTTATGCTGTACCCGTAGGCAAAGTTGACCGAAAAAGTATTACTATTGTTTCAGAAATAAATGCAGCGACATCAGACGACGAGTTATCCTCTTATGATAATCCCAAATATGGCGAGGAAACGGCAGAAAATACAACTGCTCGTGAGGATGAGTTAACTGTTTACGATGTTCTGTTGGCAGGAGTGGCTCAGTATGAATAATAAGATTTACATTTTTATTGGGTCGAAAAAGGATTTTGAAAACTTCCTTGATAAAAGAATCGAAGCGGACGAAGAAATCACATATTTTATGGATTTAATCAAGGATTATAATGCTAACCTTCGTCAGCAACATGCATATTTGCACGGCACAATTGAAGTGAAAAATCTTATTGTTCATGCAGATGATTACGCTTCTGTCTTTGAACATGTAATTCAAAATTTTATTTCTATTGTGACGACCAATCATGATGTTGATACAACATTCCTGCATAATCCTCCGAAAAGAGTTATAGATGCCTTACAGGTTTCTTACTCTGATAAAATTGAATACGAGTACACAAAATATCGAAAAATCGACAGAAATGTATTGAAGGAAATGTGGGAAAATCTTAGCGCTGATATTGTAGGACAAGAAAAAGCTAAAAAATCAATCATCTCTAATCTGTTTCGCCTATCTAATTCTTCATACAAAAAACCTGTAGTGATGATGTTCCTTGGCGATTCTGGAATAGGAAAAACAGAAACAGCTAAAGTTATAAGCAAGGTTTTGGGAGGAACTTTGCTTAGAGTTCAATTCTCTATGATGCAAACCGCAGAAGGATATAATTATGTCTTTGGAGCAGAGCATTCAAAAAGCAGCCTTGCGAAAGATTTAATGGCAAGAGAATCGAATATCATTTTAATTGATGAATTTGACAAGGTTCATCCTAATTTCTATAACGCATTTTATCAAATGTTCGATGAAGGAATTTATGTTGATACGAATTATAAAGTCGATTTATCAAGATGTGTAATTCTATGTACTTCAAATTTTACGTCTGAAGAAGATGTAATAAGAAGTATGGGGATGCCAATATTTTCTCGGTTTGATGATTTTATTCATTTTGAGTATCTTTCGGTTCTTGAAAAAGAACGATTATTAGATTGTATATATACCTCATATCTCAAAAATCTTTCCGACGAGGATAAAGCAATAATAGAAAACTCTAATATATACAAATGGCACAAGGAGAATTTGCATCGTTTTAAAAATGTTAGGATTATAAAAAGCAGAATTGAGAAAGCAATAAACGATATGCTGGTAGAGAATCTTATCTCCAACTGATATGCAAATGTATAACTAAATATAGCAGAATTAATTGAGTAAAGGAGCGTGTAGTGTGATTATACATAGCATTGATAGCGATGTGAAATTTCCAGATATGAAGCACTATGACATGGGTAAAGCGGGTGATATGGCTTTATATTTAGCTCATTGTGATTTCTTCCCATTTAAAAGTGTTATAGAAAACAATAAGATTGCTCTTGATGCAATTTATGAAAGCTACAGAAATCTGGCGAATAGTGCAAGAGAAAAAAATGATTTTGTTACTGAGGAATGGGCAATGACAAGTGGAAGCCTGCACACTTGTAGAGTAGATTTGCTGACTCAGTATTCTTTACTTTTGACAATGGTATCATTACTGGAAGAAGCAGTAAATACACTTTGCCGCTTATATTACAACATCAATCATTTGGACAAGGAATTGAAAGATATCAAAGGGAGCGGTTTAGAACGTGCAGCAAAGTATTTAAAAGATGTAGTTGGTATTGATGGTTTTACTTCCGATAAACAGTGGGAGTACATTACTGCTATTCGTGATGCTCGTAATATGGTTGTACACAATGGAGGGAGAATTTATAAGGATTTTGATAAATACAATAAATTCAAAATTGGATACAGAGAAGAAGACCATCAACTTTATTTGGAATACGATGACATCGTTAAAATGTATGACGCAATTCTTGATTTTATGGATAGAGCATTTAGGATTGTCCCACAGAATTAATATAAAGTAAACTGTACCATTTTCAAAAATTTCGACCCAGAGAAGCATCGGAAATGTTCCACAGCGCAAATTCAGTTCAAAATCCTGCGTTTCGTGGGCTTTGGGTACATAGCTTAAAAGACCTCGGACAAGGTGTTGAAGTACGGCGAAAATAACAAAGTGGACTTCTCCGAGCATCCGACGGTAGTTAAGCGTGGCAGCGTGAGAACAATCAACATTTATGCTGCTGTTCTCGATGTAGCGTAGGACAAGCCTATCGCACATTGGAACTTAACACCGACCTACGGTACAATATAAACGCAAGGAGGTCGAGCATATGAAAGACAAAACCACTCATCTGTATGTAGACAGTCACGAAAGGACGCTGATATTACATAGCCTTGTGGAGCTGAAAAATGCTCTTATACAGCAAGGCAGATATACGGACTGCATTGACGAACTCATTTTCAAGGTAGCTAATGCACCCGTCAAGAAAATGAAAATCGAATATGTCTAAGGCAATTCAAGAGTGAGCCGCTTATTCTTTTCCATAAGAGTAAGCGGCTTTTTTGCGCTTTCATTTGTTGCAAGCCACACCATTAATGATTTTTTATGGTATATTTGGTACAACGATTTGCATAGTAACAAAAAAACAATCCCACGCAGAAAAGATAAAACCCGGCAGCGATAAAATCGTTGTCGGGCAATATTCTATCTGTGACTATTCAGATTTTAAAGAAGCAATTAATCTGTACTGCCTTTTCTCTTTTGTTTTTCGGTATTCTCGCCACCAAATATTGAAAAAGAGCATTATTTAATTAGTATTTTTCATGATTTCTTCTTTCATCTATATAGTTAACTTACAATAATACTTAATTAT
>DHKI01000036.1 GCA_002404755.1 Clostridiales bacterium UBA4698
AAGGCAAGAAGAGAGGCGGAAGCTAGAGAGCAACAGGAATTAGCAGAGAAAGCAAGAAGAGGGGCAGAAGCCAAAGAGCAACAGGAATTAGCAGAGAAAGCAAGAAGAGAGGCAGAAACTAGAGAGCAACAAGAACTAGCAGAAAAGGCGAGAAGAGAAGAAGAAAACAGAAAAAATAATCAACAAATGTCTGCTGATGATATAGATGTAATCGTTGATAATGCTTTGTTTAAGGTAAATGAACCAGAAGCAGAACAAGAAATGGCAGAACAAAAAGCTAAGGAAGAAGCCTTAGCAAGGCAGCAAAAAGCAGAACAAGAAATAGCAGAGCAAAAGGCTAAAGAAGAAGCTTTAAAGAGACAACAAACAGAACAAAAAGAAAATGTAAATAGAATAGATGCTAATGTTATTTCAGCAAATCGAGAAAATGATGATGAAATGAAGATTATTGAAGAAAGAAAGAGATTAGCAGAAGAGAAAGAAAGAATAAGAAAAGAACAAGCAGAACTTGAAGAAGAAAGAAGAAAGTTAAGAGAGGCACAGGCAAAAATAGTACAAGAAAAAAATCAGATTGAAGCTACAGAAGTACCTAAACAAGTGCAAACATATGAAACTGTGCAGGTTGTAGCACGTGATTATAAAAAGATGGTTGTTTTTGTTGGTGCAAATAAAGCAGGAACAACATTTATGGTAAATGCAGTGGCAAATCAATTGTCAAGTAACAAGATACCAACTGCTATATTGGATATGACAAAAGACAAAGGCATGTATTATATTTACAATCAAGGTGATAAAACTCTTAGAAAAATAGCAAGTGAATGTATGCAAAAGCTATCTGCTGGAGAAGACACATATATGCCAGTATCAAGATATTTAAAAGTGTATACTACAATACCAGGTTCGGTTGCCGATGCTAGAAGAGGATATAAGCATAAATCAGTAATAGACATAGTGAAAAACAATAGTAACATAACGATTGTTGATGCTGATTTTACAACACCGATAGATTATTTTGAACAAGCGAGTGAAATATACGTTGTTCAAGACATGGATATATTAAAAATGCAGGAAACGACGTCTTTCTTGCGAGAGATGAAAAATAGAAATATGGATATGAAAAAAGTTAAAATTATAATTAACAAATATGTTAAATCGATTTTGACACCTAAGAAGATTATTGAAGGAATTTCATATTACAAAGACCCAGAGATGACGTTTACAGATGTTTTACTAAATAATAAAGTTTCGTATACGGTCGTTCCGTATAATGTTAACAATTATGTTAAATATATAGAAGCTTTATGTAGAGAAAATATGAATTTTAAAGGATATACGGCAGATTTCTTACAAGTAGTTGATGAAATTGCAGAACAGGTATATCCAAGAAATGGACTAGCTAAGAAAAAGAGTGGATTCTTTAGGTAAAAGTTTTAAGGAGGAATAAAAATGGATTCTGAAAATACAATTTTTTTCAAAGTTGAAAAAGAGAAAAAAAGCAATTCAAAGCAAATATTAAAACAAGTATATGAGGCATTGGTAGAAAAAGGATATAACCCTATAAATCAAATAGTTGGTTATATACTATCTGGCGATCCAACATATATCACAAGTTACAAAGATTCAAGAAGTTTAATTAGACAACTAGAAAGAGATGAGTTACTAGAAGAATTGGTAAAAGAATATATCGGAGTAAATGAATGAGAATATTAGGTTTAGATTATGGGGAAGCAAGGACAGGAGTCGCTATATCAGATGCTCTTGGAATAACGGCACAAGGTGTTGAGTCCATAGAGCATGGCGAAAATATGAAAAAATTAATTGAAAGACTAGGCGAGCTCATAAAAGAATATAAGGTGGAAAAGATTGTTATTGGATATCCATTAAACATGAATGCAACAAAAGGGCCACGAGCTGAAAAAACAGATAAGTTTATAGCTAGACTCGAAAAAGAATTTGGACTAGAAATAATTAAGATAGACGAAAGGCTTACAACTGTTGCAGCACATAAAACAATGACAACATTAGGCGTTGACAAAAATAAAAAGAAAAAAATAGTAGATACTATATCTGCACAGTATATATTGCAGATGTATCTAGATAGATCGTAGTTATATGTGATTTCAAATAATATGAAGCACAGCTACATAAATGGAAAGGAGAATTAATATGAGCGAAGAAAACAAAAATTTAGAAGAGGATTTTGAATTCGATGAATTAGACAATAAAATAATATTAAACGATGAAGAAGGCAACGAAATAGAATTTGAATTCCTTGATGTTGTTGAAGTAGACGGTAAGGAATATGTAGTATTACTTCCAGTTGAAGAAGCAGAGAAAGGCGAAGTTGTAATTTTTAGAATCGAAGGTTCTGAAGAAGACGAAAGCTATGTTAGCTTAGATGATGAAGCAGAAGCAGAGAAAGTATTCCAAGCTTTTAAAGAAAAAGCAAAAGACGAATTTGATTTTGCTGACTAATTAAATGATTAGTAAAAGGACGATACAATAAAAAGTATCGTCCTTTGCTGTATACACGAAAGTCTAGGCAAGTTATATTTATATAATGAAATGGTTATAAGTTTGTGGATTTTCCTTTTAAAGCGTACCAATATTTTGTGGTTGAAAGTTTGTGAAAATACAAATGATAAAATTAATTGAACGAATTGTACAAATGGTAAAATTAAATGAACGAATTGAATAAACAAAAAGACACATAAGATTACTTATGGTACAATGGTTTGTTGAAAACAAAAGAACTAATAGGTTGACAAAATATGTGAATGAATATATAATAAAAAACGTCTACAAAAACAAGCAAAGGTTAGAACAATACTTTGTTCAACCAATTTAGGAGGTAGCTTATGTGCTTTATCCCAGATGAAGATGACGTTATGAAGCTGGTTGAAGATGATGACACTGAATTCTTTGCCAAGTGTTTAGAAACTATCGAATATCAGGGCGAGGAATATTGCGTATTTGAAAGATTTGACGAAGAGAGCTTTTTGATTTTAAGAAGGACATCAAAAGATGAGTTCATGAGTGTGGCGAATCCAGATATACTGGATGCTATCTCGAAAATCTTCAGAGAAAGAAGAGGAATGTCTGGCTTTACATATTGATAGCAAGCATTGAAAAGTGATGAGTTTTATTTAGCTCGTCACTTTTTGATTATTTCTAAAATAAGGCGGTTCTTATAATACTAATTGTGCTTTGTAAAGTAAATTTTATCGAACAATATTTACAAAATAAGTTGACAAAACGTGAATAAATGATATATAATCGATGCGTAGCGAATATAAAGTTAAAGTCGAAGCAAAATTTTGCTCGACGAATAGGAGGTAAGAATATGAGTACTAATCGTTACGAAGATGATAACATTGTAACTTTTAAGGATGCAAATGGTGAAGATGTGGAGTTTGAATATTTAGACAGTTGCGAGTATGACGATACAAAATATTACATCTTTGCAACATGTGAAGAAAGCGACATTGTTATTATGAAGTGTATTGAAGACGAAGAGGCAGACGATTCTGACGAAATGTCTTGCGAAAATTTCGTGGTTGAAACTGATGAGACAATTATAAAGGAGGTTTTTGAAATTTTCAAAAGAGACAACATGGATGCATTCTTTTTATTTGGAAGCAAAGAGGAGTGATTTATGCGTATGAAAAGTTTGCGGAAGTACAAGCACATAAGTAACAAACGTAGCAATGGAGATAGCAAGAAAGCCAGAGAGGCATACTACAAAGCAATTGCTTGGCAAAAAGAATTGGAAGAACAAGAATTTGATTCAATGATAAAAACATTGAAAAGTATTCCAGCGAAGAATAAAGACTCCTAAAACAATTATTAAAGATGGTGGGTTCATTTTAATTAATGAACTCACCATTTTTTAGTAAGTTATAAAAACAACTTACAAGTGTAAAATAAGTATTGCTTTTATTAGAAATGTCAATTGTTTATTGTTGACAAATTATGTAAAAAAGTATATAATAAAAGACGAGAATTTTGTCGAATTTTCTATATCAAAAGCAGTTAAAGAATTAAGTTAAAATAATAAAAATTTTAATACCAAATCGTGTTTGAGTTATAGAAATTGAAAAGGAGAATACAATGGAAGAACTAATTAAAAAAGTTGAAAAAGAAATAAGACCACAATTTGAAGAAAATGAAGAAATAGAAAGAATAAATTCTAAAAAGGTATTAAATGCTTTTAAGAAAGAAAGGATAAGCGAGGCACATTTACATGGAACAACAGGTTATGGCTATGGAGATATAGGTAGAGAGGCTGCTGAGAGAATATATGCAGATGTATTTAAAGCAGAAGACGCAATCGTTAGAATGCAGTTTATATCTGGTACACATACAATATCTACTACTTTATTTGGCATTTTAAGACCAGGAGATACCGTTTTAAGCATAAATGGTAAGCCATATGACACATTAGACGAAGTGCTTGGAATAAGAGAGAATAGTAGCTCGTTAAAAGCTTTTGGAGTTAAGTACGAGCAAATCGATTTAATAGATGGAAACAAATTTGACTTACAAAAAATCAAAGAACGTGTTTCAAAGAAAGATTTAAAATTAGTAATAATGCAACGTTCAAGAGGTTATGCTTATAGAAATGCATTCTTGATTTCTGAAATGGAAGAAGCTATAAAAGTTGTAAAAGAAGCAGATAGCAATGTAATAGTTATGGTAGATAATTGCTACGGAGAATTTACAGATACAAAAGAACCAATAGAAATTGGTGCAGATGTATGTGTCGGTTCACTTATTAAAAACATAGGTGCTGGAATTGCAAGAACTGGTGGATACATTGTAGGAAAGAAAGATTTAATAGAACTAATAAGCGATAGATATAGTGCACCAGGACTTGGAAAAGAGGGCGGAGCAACATTTGATTTTAATATAAGTGTGTTGCAAGGAATATATATGGCACCACATACAGTTTGTGAGGCTAAAAAAGTAGGAATATTTGCATCAAGACTAATGGAAGAGTTAGGTTATGAGGTATCACCTAAATACGATCAAAAGCGTTCTGATATAGTTCAAATGATTAAATTTAATGATGAGCATAAGCTAATAAAATTCTGCCAAGCAATCCAAATGAATTCACCTGTCGATTCAAATGTGGTTCCAGAACCATCACCAATGCCAGGATACGATAGCAAAGTAATAATGGCATCAGGGGCATTTACATCAGGTTCATCTATAGAGTTAAGTTGCGATGGTCCTGTTAGACCGCCTTATGTAGCATATTTACAAGGAGGACTTACATATACATATGGTCGTTTGGCAGTTATTGAAGCTGTAAAATATATGAATAAATAAAGAGAGGAAATAACAATGAATGTTATTGTAATTGGTGGTGGACCTGCCGGAATGATGGCAGCCATTACAGCAAGTAAGAATGGAAGTAATGTAATATTGCTTGAAAAAATGCGTAGTGTTGGTAGAAAGCTATCAATAACAGGCAAGGGTAGATGCAATATAACAAATGCAACCGATATAGATAATTTCATAAAAAATGTGCCTGGAAACGGAAAATTCTTATATAGTGTATTCAATAGTTTCACTAATATTGATGCAATAAACTTTTTCCATTCTATTGGAGTTGAGACAAAAGTAGAAAGAGGAGAAAGAGTATTTCCAGTTACAGATGATGCCCTTTTTATAGTGGATAAGCTAAAAAAAGAAATGGATAAAAGAAAAGTAAAAGTAATTGTGAATTCAGCAGTAGAGGCTATTTTAATAAATGATGGAAAAGTGACAGGAGTAAAAACGGCAGATAAAAAATATGAATGTGATAGTGTAATTTTGGCTACAGGTGGTAAAAGTTATCCAATGACGGGTAGTGATGGAAGCGGATATGCACTTGCTAAAAAGTTAGGGCATACAATAGTTGAGCCAAAGGCATCGCTAGTACCATTAGAGTTATACAAAGTTCCTAATTTGCAAGGACTTTCATTAAAGAATGTAGCAATAAAAATAAAAGATGGCACAAAATGCGTATATGATGACTTTGGTGAAATGGTATTTACACACTTCGGAGTCTCTGGACCTATTATACTAAGTGGAAGTGCACATTTATTAAGAGTGAAAAATGTAAATCAAAAATTGCAAAATAGAGAAATTACTTTAAGTATAGACTTAAAACCAGTACTTCAAATAGAAAAATTAGAAGCTAGAATACAAAGAGACTTAGAAAAGTACACTAAAAAACAATTTAAAAATTCGCTTGGTGACTTACTTCCAAGTAAAATGATAGATTATATATTATCAATAGCTAATATAGATGTTGAAAAACAAACAGACCAAATAACAAAAGAAGAAAGACATCATTTAGCATATTTATTAAAGAACCTAGAGTTTGAAATAAAAGACTTTAGACCAATAGAAGAAGCAATTGTAACTGCTGGAGGAGTAAGTACAAAAGAAATAAATTCTTCAACGATGGAGTCAAAAATAATAAAAGGTCTATATTTCGCAGGTGAAATAATAGATGTAGATGCATACACAGGCGGATTCAATTTGCAAATAGCGTATAGCACAGGATATGTGGCAGGAAAAAGTGCAACAAATTGTATATAAAACGTACATTGCGAAAAATGCCTATTAATGTATTAGAATATAAAATATTAGATAAAACTATACATTTGTGAAATGCCAGAGAGACAATAACTAAATAACGCAAATGTCGAAAAATGTCGAACGTGGAAGACGTAAAAAGCTTGTAACATTTTGTAAAAAATGAGTATAATATGATTGCAGAGGAAAGGGGAAACATCAGTGGTAGATAACTTTTTTACTATTGAGGGAGAAGAAACTAAGGAGAAAGAGATTGTAGAGAAAAAGTCTAGGTTTATTGCTCAAATAATAAAAATAACATCAGAAGAAGAAGCAAATAAAAAGATATTAGAAATAAAGAAAAAGCATAGAGATGCAAAGCATAATGTTTTTGCATATAGGATAGTAAATGGAATAGAAAAGTTTAGTGATGATGGAGAACCAAGTGGAACTGCGGGGGTTCCGATTTTAGATATTTTGCGAGGGGAAAAGTTAGAAAACATTTTATTGGTTGTTACTAGGTATTTTGGGGGGATACTGCTTGGCACTGGTGGGCTTGTTAGAGCTTATAGCAGTGCGGCAAAAGAAGCAATTTTAGCAATAAAAAAAGTGGAAATGAAATTATGTAGCGAATATGAACTATTTGTAGAATATAATTATTATGACATATTGAACCATTATTTGAGAAAAAATGATGTAGTAATAAAAAACGTATCATATGGTGAAAAAATATGTATAAATATAATTGTAGAAAAACGCAGAGAGACCGGCGTTATTAGTGAAATAAGTGACATTACAAATAGGACAGTAATTTCAAAAAATGTAGACACATATTATTATGCATAAATTGTAAAAATATTACAATTTATTATTGCTTTTTCCATAATTTGGTAGTATACTTTGAGTGTAGTAACAAGAAAAAATGTTAGGAGGAGTAAAAATGCCAAATAAAATTAGTGTCGCAATAGCAGATGACAATGTGGAATTTGCAGAAATATTAAAAAATTTCTTAAACTCAAAGGAAGATATCGAAGTTGTAGGACTTGCATCTGATGGAGAGGAAGCTTTAAAATTAATTACAGACAAAACTCCAGATGTACTTTTGCTAGATATAATAATGCCACATCTTGATGGTATTGGTGTATTAGAGAGAATGAAAAAAATAGAAGGTGCAAAGAATGTATCAGTCATAGTGTTATCAGCAATTGGACAAGATGTAATTACTCAAAGAAGTATAATGTTAGGAGCAGAATATTATATGGTAAAACCATTTGAACTAGAATTACTATATAATAGGATAAAAGAAGTAAGACGTGGAATGGTTGAACCATTGAAAACAAATGTAAAAAAATTTGCATTACAAAATTCGTTTGAAAGCGTAAGCAAAGACACACTTGAAGCTTCAATAACAGAAATAATACATGAAGTTGGCGTTCCAGCTCACATAAAAGGCTACCAATACATAAGGGAAGCAATCGTACTTGCAGTTAATAATATGGATGTAATAAATTCAGTTACAAAGCAACTATATCCAACACTTGCAAGAAAATTTAAAACAACACCATCACGTGTTGAAAGAGCAATACGTCATGCAATAGAAGTTGCATGGGAGAGAGGCCAAATAGATGTAAATAATCAGATGTTCGGAAACACAATATCAGCAACCAAAGGCAAGCCAACAAATTCAGAATTCATAGCAATGATAGCAGATAAGCTAAGACTTGAAATGAAATCGGCATAGAAATAAAAATATAAGATGACTTTTATAATAATTTAAAATTATAAAAGCCATCTTTTTTATTCTTGTATATTTTCAAGACTATATTTGATAATATACCTATAGCTATTGTTGACAATGATGAACAAATGCTGTACACTACTAATGATGAGGTTATTCGGATATGATGTGATTTGCCCTTTTTGTTTTTACGAATGAAGAGGGAGGTGATGCCAATGGTAGAAAACGATTACATATTATTTGCAATTGAAGTTCTATTGATAGCATCCTTCTTAAAGATACTAATCAATAAGAAGAAATAACATAAAAAAATCACTCTATCCATTGGCTACGGTTGAGTGATTTTTTACTATAACCTGGGCAAGTCACATTGTGACCAAAACCTCATCTTTAATTAAATTATACTATAGTAACATAAAAAGTCAATACTTCGGTATTGATATTTTCTGAATGTGAAATGTAATTTTAAATT
>DHKI01000023.1 GCA_002404755.1 Clostridiales bacterium UBA4698
TGAAAATGCTTGCATTATTGACTCTATGTTGTTTCCGTCTATTACTATTGTATTAAATCCAAAACTTCTAAATTTTTGTTCTATACTTTCATGATTTAATGATTTTATTTCTTCTGTTTTTCCTGTTAATTGTAATCCATTGCAATCGATAATTGCACATATATTGTCTAATTCATACTGGCTTGAAGTCATTGCCGCTTCCCACACTTGACCTTCTTCAAGTTCTCCATCTCCCATTAAACAATATACTCTAAATCCTTGTTTATCAATTTTTGATGCAAGGGCCATGCCATTTGCAGCTGACAATCCTTGCCCTAATGAACCTGTTGTCATATCCACTCCTGGCACTTTATTCATATCTGGATGGCCTTGAAATGGACTATCTATATGTCTAAATGTTATTAAGTCTTCTTTTGGAAAATATCCTCTTTCAGCTAATGTTGCATATAAAGCCTCTGATGCATGGCCTTTTGATAATACAAATCTATCTCTTGATTCTGCTTTCGGATCTTGTGGGTCTATATTCATTTCATTAAAATATAATACTGCCAATATGTCTGCACATGAAAGTGAACTTCCTATATGTCCTGATTTTCCATAATATACTTCTTGTAATAAATCTATTCTAATTTTTCTTGCTTTTTCAGCAAGTGCTTCTACTTTTGTTATTTTCATTATTTTTCCCTTTCTTTAGATTCTATATTTATTTTATACAACCTTTTTGTCCATTTTATGTTTTATTTGTTAAATTTATTTGATTGTATATCCATTCTGAAATTTGTTTTGCTAAAATTTCTTCTTTTCCTTTATAATTATGATTTGCTTTATCTATGAAATTTATGTCTTTGTTTTTGTTTGTTATTTTTTCATTCATTTTTTGGACTAATTGCTGTGCATCTTGTGTTATTAGTTCTTTGTTATTTCCCCATCTCATGAATAATGGCACTTGTATATTATTTAGTTCTTTAAATTCATAATTGTCATCACTATATCTTGCAAAATCTATTTTGGATTCTTCCATACAATTTAATATCGTTCGTGGCATTATTGGTGGAAATCCATCTATTGAAACTATTTTATTGCCTTTTTTCTTTTTTTCAAGTAGTTTCAAATAATTTATCACTTTTTTGTAATTATCTCCACACACTACTTTTAGAAATTGCGGTACGTCAACTAGTGATAATAAGCTAACTCCTACAATATTTTTCGCTATATCTAAATTATTTTTTACAAATTGATTGTATGAATATACGACTTTGGTTGCTCCCAAACTGTGACCTTGCAAAATTATTTGACTATATCCATTTTCCATCATTGCTTTTATTGCTGCCTCTATGTCTTTGTCACAATCATATATGTTTTCTGCTCCTGATCCATAGAAATTCATATAGCCATTTAGTATTGAATCATACGTGTTAATTATGTCATGGCCTCTATTGTCAAATGTAAAATACGCTATTCCTTGCTTTGTTAATTTTTGCGCTATTACGTCATCTCTATATCTTAAACAATTACTTGTTATTCCATGAACTGATATCATGCAAGTTTTCGTTTGCTTTTCTTCTGGCATATGTAGTAGTCCTATTAGACTTAATTTATCTGTCGTTTTAAAATAAATCTTTTTTATTTGCATATTAAATTACATTCCTTTCTCGCTTCGCTCAAAGGCACACATAGTAATGAAAGCCTTGAGTTTAAAGCATTTTCGTTATATAATTACCTTAAGGGAATATATACTACAAAGCACGGTAGGAGGAGTTGCAGATTTCTGTAACTCACAGATTAAATCAGTATATTAAACAGTGCAAGTGCAGTTGTTTCAAGCACACATAAGTAGTCCCTTGAGTCTGTAAACTAATCATTGACTGATAAGTTTGTTATAGTGTTAATTGCACAGTCCCTGTATTCCCCAAAAATTTATTATAAAGGAGTTTTTATCATGGAAGTTATTTATCAAAAAGCTTGTGGTATTGACGTGCACAAATCTTTTATAGTAGCTGTCATTTGTGATTCTACTTCCGCCAAGCCACAATATCTTCGTAAACGTTTTTCTACTTTTAACAATTCTCTAATAGAATTTAGAAATTGGTTATTAGCCAACGATTGTCAGAATGTATGTATGGAATCTACTGGAAAGTATTATATTCCTGTATACAATGCATTGGAAGGTCATATTTCTAATGTCATCGTTGCCAATCCTAAATGGGTTAGATGTATTAAAGGCGAAAAAGATGATAACAAAGATGCCAAATGGATTGCGGATCTTTTTAAACTTGGAATAGTTCGTAGTAGTTTTATTCCAGACAAAGATATTAGAATCCTAAGAGAACTTACTCGATACCTTTACAAATTAACCAATATGCGTACTTCCGAAAAGAACAGATTTACAAATGCTCTTACTGTTGGTAACTGCAAATTGGATATGGTTTTCTCTGATATTTTTGGCAAATCTTCCTCTGCTATCATCAATACTATTTTATCACCAAATGAGTATAATGACGAGGATATTTTAAAAAATATTGATAAACATTGTAAATCATCTAATGAAGATATTCTTAATGCTATAAACGGAATATCTTGGAAAGACGCACAAAAGCAACGTATGAATGTTATTCAAGAACATATTGAGTATTTAGACAAATCTATTAAAACTTTAAGAGAAATAATTGATTCTATTATTGCACCTTATGAAAGTGCTATTAATCTTTTATGTTCTGTACCTGGTGTTGACCGTAAATCTGCAATAACAATTATTTCTGAAATTGGTACAGATATGAGTCAATTTTCTTCACACTATCGTTTAGCATCTTGGGCAGGTCTTGCACCTGGTTGTAATGAATCTGCTGGTAAAAAGAAATCAGTAAAAATTTCTAGAGCAGGCATTTATCTTAAACCTGCACTTGTTGAAGTTGCTCATGCTGCTGTAAAAGATAAATATAATCCTTACTATACCAACAAATTCAATTTATTATCTAGACGAAGAGGTAAGAAACGTGCTTATATTGCTATTGCAAGGAAAATTTTAGTTGCTATTTATCATATGCTTTCAACTGGTGAACTTTTTAATCCAACAGATTTATCAAAAGTTGAAACTTCTGATAAAGATAAAATTAAATTTACTAAAAATAATTTTATGCAATCAACTAAGCAACTAATTTCTCTTGGTCTAACAATCGATGAATTACAAACTTTAATACTATCCAAAATATCAGAATCTACTCCCTTTATATGATTATATTTCTGGGGGTAAGGGGGAACTATGCCCTTTTTATTCTATTTTGGTTTTATTTTAATAATTTTTTCTTTCAAACTATTTTTCCTGTTCCACACCAACAATTCTATATCATTCTGCTTTAGTTAACCAATATCATTTGTAATTAATTTTTAACAGTATCTTCTCCTTTTTCATTCATAACCTCAAAATTTAAAACTTTAAGATAATAATAGTCATCATAATTAGGATTTTCTTCTGTGCCATAATTCATTTTGCCTTTTTCCCAAATTCCTATAAGTTTTATCCAAGTTTCTTGATCTTTTAATGTTTCTTCGATTTTTCCATCAAATTCATATTGTATGTATGAAAATCCACCTGTGCAATATGGACATACACTTGAGGTTGAGTATCTACCAACAAAAGTATATGGTTCAGCTACTAAATAAAAACCCTCTATTTCTATTTTCTTTCCAACATAATTATCTGGGTATAAATACATATCATTTATTGTTGTATCAAAATATTCTGTACCTATTATTTTATCTGATGTTAACTTCTCTCCATTTTCAGAATATAAAATTCCATCATCTAATGTTGTTCTTTTATATTCAATCTTATCTGATTTCTCCTCTGTTTTAGATGTATCAACATTGTTGTCTGTTTTTGAATCTGTTACTTTTTTTACTGCAACAGAATTATCATTGCTTGTATCTCTCGGTTTTGCAAAAATTGCAATTCCAGCTATTATAAGTATAAAAACTATTAATATAAATATCCACATTAATTTCTTTTTACTCATATTCAAATCCTCCTACTCTTGTAATATCTTTCCTAATATAGTAAAAATAACAAATGCTATTAAATTTACTAAAACTATCATTGCTCCTGTACTTACATTTAAAGTATAGGAAAAATATATTCCAAGCAGGAAGCAAATTACACTTACAATTCCTGAACTTATTACTACTTTTTTAAATGTTTTAAATACTCTCATTGATGAAAGTGCTGGTAATATAATTATGCTACTTATAAGCATTGTTCCCATCATTCTCATTCCTACAACTATTACAACAGATGTTAGAATTGCAATTATATTTGTATATCTTGATGTATTTAATCCACTTGCTTTTGCAAAATCTTCATCAAATGTTACTATAAATAATTTTCTATAATAGATTACAAATAATATGCTTACAACTATACT
>DHKI01000025.1 GCA_002404755.1 Clostridiales bacterium UBA4698
AGGTCGTAAGTTCGAGTCTTACCTCCGCAACCAAAATAAACATGAAGCTCTACAGCCATAAAGGTTGTAGGGCTTTTACATTCTCGAAAAAACCACTTTGAGTGGTAAAAGGATGTCAAAAGGGTGTCTTTTTTGTCATCCCTTTGTCTACCAAAAGGGTATTTCAAAAATAAAAAAATGTTGATTCTAATATGGCTACACGTCACGAAA
Source organism: Clostridiales bacterium UBA4698 (assembly GCA_002404755.1). Taxonomy (GTDB): domain Bacteria; phylum Bacillota; class Clostridia; order TANB77; family UBA1234; genus UBA1234. Next base: position 211 of record DHKI01000025.1, read on the forward strand.
ACTTGCGACCTTGTGTGTAGCAAGTTAATACATGAAGGAAATAACAAATAAATGTCGAAATATAATATTAATAGCATTTTTTTAATATATTATGATATAGTATATAAAAAGATGTTTTTAATGAAAGTAACATAAGGGGGGAAAATATGAACTATTGGCTTGATCAAAGTATTAAATTTGCAAATCAAAGGAATTATTTAGATGAATTATATAAAGTGTATCCTATCGTGCCTAACATTAGGAGAGAATTAACGCATGAGCAAGAAGAAAGAATAGAAGCATTATTTGATGAAAGAGATAATAAAGAACTAATTAAGGAATTGCTAAAACTTGAACTTTTTCCACTAAAAGATTCGTATATTCCATATTTAAGAAAAGATCCAACAGCTTTAGAAAGAAATCCTAAAACAGTAAATAGAATAGCTTCAACATTGTATGATATGGGAATAGACGAAATTTTCAAAAAAGCAACAGAACCAAAAGAGACCAATAGACAAATGGGACCGATGTTTAAGAACTGGATTGATAGAGGCTTCCTTGGTTTTAAAGTATTTCATAATGTTGATGAATTTATGAGAAACGAAGAAGATGGAATTCTTAATGTTTCAGATGCTGAACAAAAAATATTTGCACAACGATACTTAGAGTATAATAGAGAAAAAGGACTAGATTTTGTTGCAAGGATTAACAATAAGTATATACTAGCAGAAGCTAAATTTTTAACAGATTATGGTGGACATCAAAATGCACAATTAAGTGATGCTATCAATACATTGGATGAATGTAAAAGAATAAGTGATGGAAGAACTGATATTATTCCTCTAGCTATTATAGACGGGGTAGTTTTTATTAAGGGAGACAACAAAATGTATAGGCAATTGCTTGAAAGAAATGAAGATAACATTGTTTCTTCTTTAGTTTTAAGGGAATTCTTAAATTCGTTGTAAGGGGATATAAAAATGGAATTAAGTTTTACAAATAAAAAAGATAAAGAGTATGTTTTACAGAAAGCATATAATTTTAAATTTGAGTCAAAAATACCATTTGATAAATCACTACTAATTAAAGGAGATAATTTTGATGGCATGTCTGTGTTATTAAAAAATAGTGATATAAAAGGAAAAATAACACTTGCCTATTTCGATCCTCCGTTTAATACTAATCAAACATTTACTATTAGCAATGAAAGAGTGAGTACTATAAGCAGGGTTAAAGATGGTATCATAGCATATAGCGATAAGATGACTGACGATGAGTATTTTGAATTTATTAGAGAACGTTTAATTATATTGAAAGAACTTATGGCAGAGAATGGTTCAATATATTTTCATATTGATTATAAGATAGGACATTATATTAAAATCCTTATGGATGAAGTGTTTGGAGAAAAATGTTTTAAAAATGATATAACAAGAATAAAATCAAATCCTAAGAATTTTTCTAGAAAAGCATATGGTAACGAAAAAGATATGATATTGTTTTATACAATAAATCCACAGAAAAATGTGTGGAATGAAGTTAGAGAACCTCTAAGTGAAGATGAGATAAGAAAGAATTTTTCAAAAATAGATGAAAAAGGTAGATATTATACAACCATTCCTTTACATGCACCAGGAGAATCAAATGGTATAACAGGCGAAGCGTGGAGAGGAATGCTTCCGCCAAAAGGAAGACATTGGCGAACGGACCCAAAAAACTTTGATATCTTAGATGAAAACGGAGACATTGAGTGGTCGAAGAATGGTAATCCAAGAATTAAAAAATATGCACTTGAACACAGTGGGAAAAAAATTCAAGATATTTGGACATTTAAAGATCCACAAAATCCCATTTATCCAACAGAAAAGAATATGGATATGATAAAGATGATTATTCAGCAATCTTCAAATCCTGGTGATATAGTATTTGATTTCTTTGCAGGAAGTGGAGGAACATTGCTGGCTGCTGAAAGTTTAGGAAGAAAGTGGATTGGAATTGATAATTCAGATTTTGCTATAACTACAATAAAGAATAGACTAATGGGAACAGAATTTAAGTATTATGATTTAAAAGATGGATCAGTGCAATAAAAAAATATTAAAAAAGTAGATTGCAAGTTTTTTTATGAAAAATCAGCTAGGGGTGTCTTTAGGGGGGCCAAACAAAGAATTCTACACATTGTAGTAGGGTTGTCAAAGGGATGTCAAAGTTAGGAAAAAGAGATAAAAATGAGAAAATTGATAAAAATTTTAAATTCAAGCGAAGCTGAAAACCTTAGAAAATAAGGAAATAGAGAAAACAAATAAGAATGATAAAAGTCTCCAGTTGTCGCCCGAAGGTCGTAAGTTCGAGTC
>DHKI01000005.1 GCA_002404755.1 Clostridiales bacterium UBA4698
TAAGAATTAGTAGTATATGTTTTAGGACATTTTCTCATCGGATTACTTAAGACATTATCACAAATGAATTATATAAGATGTTTCACAGAAAAAGTGAAATTGACATAAATAAATATAAATGATATAATAAACATGTGCTTATATCTGTATACACTCCTTGGCAACATGTATAGACATAAGTAATATTCGATAATTAAAAGGAGAAAAACGTTATGCAACAATGGATGGCCAATTACACAGAGGTGCAGTTGGAATTCTTGGACTACAAGCGTGAAATGGAAAGTTTACCTTGGCAGGAAAGAGAGCATGATTACAGGCTTTCGCGGGAACTGTACGTAAGTATAAAAAGCCAACTTCGCAGTAAATTTCCAAGAACCGCAATGTACACATCTAACGAGCGTCTTTTGGATTTTTCCGAAGAGCTTGCAAGCAAGGTTGAAGACTACCAAGTAGCCGTGATGTCTTATGAGGCATTAGCACAGGTTACGGCAGAACAGAGCTATTGGATTTGCCCAATTATAGGAAGAATTCGGAAAGACGAACTCTTTGCACTTGTGGATAAAAGGGCAAGGATTATTGGTGTCCACGTACCGAAAAGCAAGAAGCTAAAAGCTTTGGAACAGAAAGTAGAGAAAGCTTTAGCACAGCTTGACGGCTTCATTGCGAGGAAGGGTGGAACACCTAACGTGTTCATCCGTGCGGCTCTCGAAAACTTTATTTTCGAACAGAAGCATGATCAAAACGTGCCAGAAATCAAGATTATTGCCGTAAAAAAGCCGATTAAAGGAGGCAAAGAGGTTGATATCCGTGGCTTTGGAGGACTTCAGATGAGCTTCGAGGTATTTGAAGAAAAAGAGGTAGTGTATTACCATATCATTTGATGTTGCGAAAGCAGTGAGATTTTTCTCACTGCTTTTTGAATATGTCACCATTGAAAAAAATATAAAAGTATGATATAAGTATATCTATGTAAACAAGAATATAAGAAAAGAGGATTAGATATTATGAGTAAAGAATTAGCGGAATTAATGTTTCCAAATATTGATAAAACGCCAGATTATTATGAAAAATTATATCCAAAAAGAAATTTACCAGAAGGTGCTGTTGTAACACGTTTTGCACCTAGTCCAACAGGATTTATACATGTAGGTTCACTTTTTGGAGCAAATTTAGATAGAAGATTTGCTACACAAAATAATGGTATATGCTATTTAAGAATAGAAGATACTGATGGAAAAAGAGAAGTTGAAGATGGCATAAACTTAATTATAAATGGTTTGAAAGTATTTGGCATAGAATTTGATGAGGGCCCTATTGATGGAAAAACAAAAGGTGATTACGGCCCATATATTCAAAGTGAAAGAAAAGAAATATATCAAACATATGCTAAAGATTTGGTTGAAAAAGGACTAGCTTATCCGTGCTTTTGCAGTGCAGACGAACTTAACAAAATTAGAGAAAGACAAGAAAAATTAAAAATAGTGCCTGGATATTATGGAGAATTCGCAAATTGCAGAAAATTAAGTGAAGCCCAAATGATAGAAAGAGTTAAAAATGGAGATCCATTTATAGTTAGACTTAAATCGATGGGAAGCGCATCTAAAAAAATTAGATTTAAAGACATGATAAGAGGAATAATTGAATTTCCAGAGAATGTACAAGATGTAGTAATTATAAAATCTGATGGACTTCCAACATACCACTTTGCACATGCAGTTGATGATCATTTGATGAGAACAACACATGTTGTAAGAGGTGAAGAGTGGTTGCCATCAGTTCCAATCCATGTAGAATTATTCAAAACACTTGGATTTGAAATGCCAGAATTTATACATACACCAACAATAATGAAAGAAGATGGCGGAAGCAAGAGAAAGATAAGCAAGAGAAAAGATCCAGAAGCTGCAGCATCATATTATAAAGAAAACGGAATACCAAAAGAGGCAGTTATAGATTATCTTATGAATATCCTAAATTCTAACTTCGAAGAGTGGAGAAAGAATAATCCACATGGAGATTTAAAAGAATTTAAAATAGATTTAAACAAGATAAGTTCAAGTGGTGCTTTATTTGATTTAGTAAAATTAGCAGATGTATCAAAAAATACAATTGCAACATTTACAGCTGAAAAAGTTTATGCAGATGGTCTTGAATGGGCAGAAGAGTTTGATAAAGACTTAGCAGAACTTATGAAAAAGCATAAAGAATTTACAATAAATATTTTAAATATAGAAAGAACAGGAACAAAAATAAGAAAAGATATAGCTAAATGGTCAGAGCTAAGAGAAAATCTTGAGTATTTATATGATGAAGTATTCTTTACAAAAGAGCATGAAGATGAATGGCAGAATATAACAGACAAAGAAGAAATAAAGAAGATAATAACAGAGTATTTAAATGTATATGATGAAAACGATGATAAAGATACATGGTTTAACAAAGTAAAAGACGTTGCGGAAAAATTTGGTTACGCTAGAGAAGTAAAAGAATATAAGAAAAATCCAGAAAAATATAAGGGCCATGTAGGAGACATAAGCACAGTAATAAGAGTAGCACTTACAGGAAGAAGAAATACTCCAGACCTATATGAAATACTTAAAAACCTTGGAAAAGAGAGAATTGAAAAAAGATTTGCAAGAATATAATAAAAATTGTTGACAACAAATAATAAATGTTGTAGAATAATAAACGTGGTGAGGATATAGACGAGGTCACACCTGTTCCCATACCGAACACAGAAGTTAAGCTCGTATGTAGCCGAAGATAGTAATGGGTCGCTCATTGTGAAAATAGGAACTTGCCGCATTTATATTCCTCTTTAGCTCAGTTGGTAGAGCGTCCGGCTGTTAACCGGCAGGTCGTAGGTTCGAGTCCTACAAGGGGAGCCAATTTAAACTAGTTCATTGATTTGAACTAGTTTATTTTTTGCCTAAAATTCTAGCAGTCATAAAGCTCATGTAATATATCTGTAATAAAAACTTAATATTTCTGTAATTGTAATAAAACCACGAAAAATGTATAATCTAAGTAAATGATTACTAATGAAGATGGGAGGAAGTTTAAGTTTTACTATAGTAGACTTAGATGATTGCGTATGGAAAATAATGATGTTAATGTTACTTCAGTTGAATTACAAAGATGTATTCAAAAGCTAGATAAATTAGAAAAAATGATTAATCCTAATAGCAAAAAGTCACTTATTCTATGGGAAGAAGATGATGCATTTAAAAATTTAATTTCTGATATTAAAGATTATGCGATGAACTGTGAAACTTCAGAATTCCCAATAGAGTTATTAGATAAATTAAAGGCATTACAAAAAGATGCAACTAATCAAATAATAGAGGGAACAAGTAAGATTGTTTCTTTAAATGAACAAGCAAAGACTAATTTAGAACTTAGCAGAACATTGTCTACAATGTATATTTCAGCGATGGCTGCTAATCCTTTAGATGAGTATGAAGATGAGCTTTCTAATCCGGAACTTGCACCAATGAAAGAACATTTGGAAACCATTTGTACGGCTGTTCCAGAGTCAGAAGAATATGCGAAAGCTGAAAAGACAATAAAATCTAAGATAAGCAATTTGGAAAATAGTGTTCATATAACTATTGACTTAGAGAGAACAACAAGCAAGGCTAGCGCTTTAGAGTATATTAAAGCTGAGATAGTTCCAGCAATAGACAGACTACAAGCTGAATATGATGCTAAGTATGTAATTGTTGATCAAGAACCAGACGAAGAGATGTCTCTTGCTCTCAGAAAAACATTCAAAGAGAAGATGTATGATGCAATTGTTAAACCATTTGCAAGTTTATTCAAAAAGAAATCAAAAGCTAAATAAAAATGTGGAATTTATCGAACTTCTATTTTTAAACAGAAAATGTTTAATGATAGAAGTTCTTTTTGGCTTAAATCAATATTAATGTATATTTCATAACGTTTTACATGCATTAATAGAGATGATTATGCAAAAAATGATAAAGTATGTATATATTTATGCCATAACCAAAGCCATATAACCACTTGAAATTTAAGGCTTTTTATGACATAATGTTATTGTTATAAGGAGAATTGATATGAAAGAAAGAGATTTTAAATCGTTAGAATACAATAAAATAAAGGATAAAGTAAGTGAAAAATGTGTTACATATCTTGGAAAAGAACTAGTAAAACAACTTATTCCATCAACTGAAATTTATAGAGTGAAAAAGTGGCAAAAAGAGACAACAGAAGCAGTATCTATTTTACTTAGAAAAGGTGAAGCACCATTATTTAGTGTACCTAATTTTGATGAGACATTTAAAAAGATTAATGTTGTCGCAATGCTTAATATGAAGGAACTTTTGCAAATTGCAACTTTGCTTTCTAATATGAAGAGACTTAAAAATTATTTCAAAAATGATGATATTAATGATTCTGACTTTGAGATTATTTCAGAATATTTTGAAAATTTATATTCTAATCCAAACGTAGAAAATGAAATTTTCAGGTGTATAAAATCAGAAGAATTGATGGATGACAGAGCAAGCAAAGCTTTGTATGATATAAGGCGACAAATAAATGATAGCGAATCAAAGATAAAAGAAAAATTGAATAATTTAATAAAGTCTAGTGCTACATCGAAGTATTTGCAAGATGCAGTTGTTACTTTTAGAAATGATAGATATGTTATTCCGATTAAGCAAGAATATAGAAACGAGATTCCTGGATTGGTGCATGATTCGTCTGCTTCTGGAAATACAATATTCGTAGAACCAACTGCCGTGTTTAATATAAACAATGAGATAAAAGAATTGAAGATAAAAGAGCAATTAGAAATTGAAAGAATTTTGGCTCTTCTAACACAAATGGTTTTACCTATAGTTGAAGATATAAAACGTGGTTTATATAATTTGTCAAAAATAGATTTCGCATTTGCAAAGGCAAAATATAGCTTAGAGTTAAATGCGTTCGAGCCAGTTATAAATGAGAAACATTACATAAATTTGAAGAAAGCAAGACATCCTCTTATAGCTGAAGAAAAAGTTGTTCCTATAGATATTTGGGTTGGAGAAAAGTTTAATGTACTTATAATAACAGGACCAAATACTGGTGGAAAAACAGTTGCATTAAAAACTGTGGGATTGTTTAGCCTTATGGCACAAAGTGGTCTTCATATTCCAGCTATGGAGTCTTCTGAATTGCCGATATTTGATAATATTTACAGTGACATAGGCGATGAACAAAGCATAGAACAGTCTCTTAGTACATTTTCTTCACATATGACAAATGTTGTAGATATATTAAATAATGTCACAAAAAATAGCTTAGTACTAGTCGACGAACTAGGTTCTGGCACGGACCCGATAGAAGGTGCAGCACTTGCAAGAGCTATTTTAGAAAAACTATATGGAGTTGGTTGTTTGACAATTGCTACTACACATTATAGTGAACTTAAAACTTTTGCTATCCAAAAAAACGGCGTTGAGAATGCTTCGTGTGAATTTGATGTTGAGTCTTTGAGACCTACATATAAGCTTTTAATTGGTGTGCCAGGAAGAAGTAACGCTTTTGCTATTTCAAAAAAACTTGGACTTAGTGAAGAGATAATAAACGAGGCAAGCAAATATTTAAAAGAGGAAGATGTAAGATTTGAAGATGTCTTAGGGAATATAGAAAGAGACAAGAGACTTGCTAGAGAACAAAAAGAAGAAGCAGATAGAATATTAAATGCTGCTAAAGCTAAAAAAGAAAAAGTTGATGAAGCAGAAGAAAAGTTAAATAAGAAAAAAGATGAGATATTGCAAAAAGCTAAAAAAGAAGCTAGAGATTTGCTTATGGATACAGAAGAAGAGGCTAATGAGATAATAAAAGAATTAACAAATTTAAAGCATAGTAGAGATAAAGATAAATTCAAGAAGGCCGAAGAAGCTAGAGGAAAAATAAAAAATAATATTTTTGAAATGCAAAAAGATTTGGTTATGCCAGGTAAAGAAACTAAAAATAAGATTGAACCAAGTAAAATTAAAATTGGCATGAACGTATATATCCCTTCATTAGAGGAAAATGCGGTTGTCTTATCCTTGCCAGATAAAAAAGGAAATGTACAAATTCAAGTCGGAATATTGAAAATGAGTGTGCATGTTTCTAAAATTGAAGAAGCAAAGGCCGATGAAAAGAAGGCAAATGTTAAAGTTACTTCTATGATAAAAAGTAAAGCGGCAGAAATAAGTACAGAGATAAAACTTCTAGGAAAAACAGTTGATGAAGCTGTTGAAGAACTAGACAAGTATATAGATGATGCTTATTTGGCTGGACTACACACACTTAGAGTTGTGCATGGAAAAGGTACAGGAAGTCTTAGAAAGGGTGTACAAGAATACTTAAAAACAAACCCTCATGTAAAATCATACAGAAGTGGTGCGTATGGAGAAGGAGATTTGCGGAGTAACAATAGTTGAATTGAAAAATTAATGTATAAAATTCTCTCTTTCGTTAAAAAATAGAATTAACGAAGGGGAGATTTTTTATGAAAAAAATTAAAGGCGTTGTTGCTATTATAGTAGCATTTTCATTAATATTAATTTCTAATATAATTTATAATACAAAAAACATGACATCTGAGACTTTATCACGTTTTGGTTCATCACGGAAACGAAGTGAAACAAATTCAAACTAAATTAAAAAATTGGGGATATTATAATGGCGATATTGATGGTGTTTATGGTAGTAGAACTGTTGCGGCTGTCAAATCATTTCAGAGAGCTAATGGCTTAACGGCTGATGGAATTGCTGGAAGTAAAACTTTGCAAAGCATGGGAATCTCTAGTTCTGCCAGCAGTGCTGGAAGTAACTCAGCAAATGTTGAATTATTAGCAAGAGTCATTCATGGTGAAGCAAGAGGTGAACCTTACACAGGAATGGTAGCGGTTGGTGCTGTCATACTAAACAGAGTAAAGAGTCCGAACTTTCCTGGTACAATAGCAGGTGTTGTTTATCAAAATGGTGCATTTGATGCTGTGGCAGATGGACAAGTTAATCTTCAGCCAAGTCAGCAATCATATAATGCTGCACGAGACGCTATGAACGGTTGGGATCCATCTGGCGGAGCAATATATTATTTTAATCCTTCGACAGCAACGAATAAATGGATTTGGTCAAGACCGATGACAATAATGATAGGCAAGCACAGATTTTGTAAATAATGAAATGTTTAAATGATAGCTTTATAACAAAATATCGATATAAAAATAATTAGTAAATATTAAATAAAGATTAAATTTTCTAAAAGACAATTAGATTTTACTTTGATTCAAAACAATTAATGTTTTTGAAAAATCAAATTAAATTTAATTGTCTTTTTTATGTTTAAAAGTTTATTTTTTTCACTTGAAAAAACATGAAAAATTTCCATAAAAAATTTTGGTGACTTGTAAAAGTAATTTCCATTTCTAAAAGTAAATTCCATGTGTAAGAGAAAC
>DHKI01000024.1:0-9387 GCA_002404755.1 Clostridiales bacterium UBA4698
CAGTTATTACATTTACAATCATACTTTGCTACCCAATGTGCATATAATGTTTGATTTGATGTTATTTTTACTGTTGTTGATGATGTAACTTGTGTTCCTCCTGATGTTGCCGTGTACCAACCTGAAAAGTCATAATTACTTCTGCTTGGGTTAGGTAATGTTCCATATGTTGAGTCATATGTTACTGTAATCGTCGATGTACTTACACTTCCACCATTTGCATTTAATGTTACTGTATACTGATTTGCTGTCCAATGTGCATATAATGTATGTGCATTAGAATTTGTAACTGTTGACGTGTTTGTCACCTTTGTTCCGCCTGTTGATGATGTATACCAGCCTGCAAATGTATATCCAGTTCTTGTTGCTGTTGGCAAATCACCATAAGCCTCATCGTAATATACTGTTTTTGTATTTGTTCCTACGCTACCGCCATTTGCATTAAATGTAACTGTTACTGCACATGGCTGTATTGTTAATATTGCCGTATTGCTAGTTGCAGCTAAATAATTTCCGTGTGCTGCAATTTCTGCAACTACGTAATATGTTCCAACTTTACTTGGAGCTCCGCCAACACTTGCTGCACCATTAGCACTTGTTGTTCTATTATTTGGGTCATCTACTTTATCACTAGTATAATATGTGTATGTTATTGCACCTGTTGGTGTTGTGCCATTTGGTGTTCCTGTAACTGTTGCACTTTTTATACTTTTTGTGTTTCTGTCATATGTATAACTTGTATTTTCTAATGTTATTGTTGGTTTTACTGCTACTATTGTGAAATTAATTTTTTTAGTTCCACTATATGCTCTTTTTCCTGTTATTGTAGCTGTTGCCGTTCCTACATTAATATTGTTTTCGTATGTTATTGTATAGTGAACATCTTTCTTTAAAGTTACATTCTCATCTTCATCTTTCACAAGAATTTCTGCTTGTATTTCTTGTCCTGTATATTCGTAATTATTTTTTGTTAATTCTATTTTTATATTCGAGTCGTCAAATTTTTTAGCTTCTACTTTAACATATGTTTTTGAAGTGTTTCCAGCAATATCTCTTACCCATATATAGTTTGTAGTATCAACTTTCACGCCATATGTAATTTCTTTTTCTTTTGTTACTTCATTTATTGGAATCCATTTTTCCGGCTTATCTTCTGAATTTACTACCGCATATGCGAAAAGTCCTGATTCTTCATCTTTTATTGTTGCCGTTCCTCCAAAATCAAAATTCGTTGGAACATTTGATAAGTTTAGTTTTATGTTTTCAACTCTAGGTTCTATTACATCTATGTTTTCTATTGTTAAGCTCTTTATCTCTCCAAATAGTGTTTCTGTATCTGTTTTCTTTACAACGACTGCATCTATTTTCATGTTATCTTCTATATATAGTTTTTCAACTCTTCCTGTTGCCTCTTTCCATTCTCCTTCTGCAAGTCTATACCATCTTTCGAAGTCGTCGTTCATTGCTCTTTCAGGATATGTTATAACGACTGTAGATAAGGTTGTCCAACCTGTCGTTGGTGAATATTCTATTACAATTCCGTTTGGAATATCATTAAGTTTTCCTGTTGAATATTCTACAGATTCTGCAATATGTCCTACGTTATCTTCTGCTCTACTTTTTATATTGTAATTTACATTAGGTTTATTATTTTTTATTGTTATCTTAGGATTTAAAATGTCTTCCACTTCGAACCATTTGTATTCCGATGCAGTTGATTCTTTGTATCCTATTTCTATCTTTTTTAGTCCTGAACCAACAGCTGGGTCTATTTGTTTTGCTGTTATCTCGAAATTATATCCATCTATTACAACATCTGGTTTTGTTCTTGTTGGAGATGTTGTATCCAATATTATTGTAGCTTTTTGATATAACACTGTGTCATTCTTTTTATTCTTAAACCATGCATGTACAACATTTAAACCTTCCGATAAATATAATGTTGCTGTTTCAGAGCTCCTTCTCCAAGTTGCATCTCCACTGCTTGGAGTTTCTGGTGCATCTTCACTCTTGTTTTGTTTTATACACATTATTTCAGCATCTGTGTCTATTCCTAATGTTGCAAGTTGTCTTGTCGTATATGCTTCACCAGTATTTATTTTAATTGTTGCTTTTGTTGGTGCTTTTGTGCTTTCACCATCTGCATCTGTTTCATCTAATTTGTTTACTATAACTGTTGTTCTAGTTGCACCATTGCCTTCTTCTGTTGCAATGACTGTGTAGCTTCCGTTTTTAACAACTTCAAATTTATATACACCTTCAGATTCTTTTGTTGCCATTTGTCCATTTACAGTTACAGATGATATCGTTCCACCTTTTACTGCTATTACCGTTACAGTTATTATTCCACCTTCTGTATTTTCTACTGTAACATCTGGTCCTTCTTTTTCCTTTGAATCTACAGTATATGAAATTTCACTTCCATCTAGTGCAATTCCTTTTACATAGTATACTGTTCCTTTTTTATCGTATATGTAGACGTCATCTTCGTTAAATGTTACCGTATCGCCTTCTTGTATATCTTTATATTTTTGACCTGTTTTTATTTTTGTATAATCTATTACATCAAGGTCTACCAAATATGCTGTTGATTTTCCAACATCAAAACTTACGAAGTTTTTTGGTGGGTTCGATACATTTACTTTTTTGAAACTCGAATTTAAAGTGGCTTCATCAATGCCTTTTTTAGAATTTATTATTTTTTGTGTATCTACTCCTTTTTTTACTTCAGCTATTTCCTGCTTAAATTTAGTTGACACGGCTTCTTCTAATCCAGTGTTACTTGCCATATATCCAATTGCAGCTATTATTATAACTACCACGATAGTTATAACAACAGTGATGAGTGTAACACCTTCTTGCTGGTTTCTTATTTTCATGTATTCATACCTCCATTTATATAAAACTAAACATTATTATCCTTAATATTATATTTAACATTTATTAATTTAATTGTCTAGAAGGTGATTTTTCCATTGAACTGAACCACTTGCCTTTTCCCACTAAATGCCTTTACGGAAATAACTATAGCAAATTTTCAACACTTTATTTTTTTCGTTTATTAATTTTTCTTTACATTTTTGTAACAATATTGTAACAAAAAAGCATTTTCGTAAAATTACTATTTTTTCATTTTACGAAAATGCTCTTTTCCCTAAGCCTTTGCAAGTTTTATTATTTCCTCTATTGCTTTCTCTATTCCTGTTTCGCTTGTGTTTATCACCAAGTCATAATTCTTTTTATCTTTCCAATCTTGATTTGTATAATATGCATGATAATTTTCTCTTTTCTTATCTGAGTTTTCCATTATCTCTTTTGCTTTTTTGACATCTACTTTGTATGACTTTTCTATTCTTTCTAATCTATCTTTTTCATTTGCACAAATGAAAACCCTTTTTGAACTGTTCTTTAATATGTATGTTGCACATCTACCAACAATCACTGCTCCACCTTTTTTAGCAATGTCTCTTATTGCATCTGATTGCACCATAAACAATTTGTCAGCTGCCGCCATTTCTTTATACGATGCAGTTTTTTCTTCTTTTTCATATGCATTTACAGAAAACTCATACCAAAAGCTATCTAAGTCTGACTCATCTACTTGTTTAAACAAGTTTTCATCGATTCCATTTTCTTTAGCTGCTTTTGTTATTATTTCTTTGTCATAATATTCTAGGTTTAATCTTTTTGCAACCTCTTTAGCAACTTTTCTTCCGCCACTTCCAAGCTCTCTTCCGATTGTGATTACTATGCCTTTTTCTTTTTTATTTTTGTTTTCCTTTTTTTCTTCTTTTTTTGTTTCACATGGAACAATTTTTTCTGCTTCTTTTTTCTTAGGTTTTAAAAACTTTTCAAACCACGAATTACTAGACATAAACATCACTCCCCAAAAATAAATATAGTACTACTACAATAACACAACTTTTTATATATGTCTATAGAAAAAGGCTAGGATTTTGCATCCCAGCCTTATCTTATATTTACGCTTCTGTATTTGTTAATTTTTCAAGTTCTAGTAGTCTATTCCATCTTTCATCTACTTCTTTTTGTAGTTCTTCTATCATCCACTCATTACCTGGTTTGAATAAGTGTTTGAATCTCTTTTGCATTTTTAGGAACTCAGCTACAGGAAGTTTTTCCTTTGGTTTGTAGTTTACTACATATCTTCCATCGATTACTTCATATAGTGGCCAATAACATGTTTCTACAGCAAGCTTGTTTATCTCCATTAAATCATCTGAGTTATTGTATCCCCATCCTCTTGGGCATGGAGCAAGCACATTTAGGAAACATGGCCCTTCTGTGTATATTGCTTTTTCAGCTTTCTCAGTGATATCTTTAAAGTTACCAATTGCAGCTGTTTGTGCAACATATGGTAAATGATGATTTGCAAGTACCTCTGTTAAGTCTTTTCTTCTTTGTTGTTTTCCTGGTACTACCTTTCCTGCTGGTGATGTTGTTGTATCTGCAAATCTTGGTGTTGCTGATGAACGTTGAATACCTGTATTCATGTATGCACCATTATCATAACATACATAAACCATATCATGTCCTCTTTCCATAGCTCCTGATAGCGATTGTAGACCTATATCATATGTTCCACCATCTCCACCAAATGTTATGAATTTGAAGTGTTCATCTTCACCTATTTTTCCTTTTTTCTTCATTACTTTATAGCATGCTTCAACACCTGACATTGTTGCCCCTGCATTTTCGAATGCATTGTGTATGAATGAATCTCTCCATGCTGTGTATGGATAAATGAATGTTGATACTTCTAGGCATCCTGTAGCAGCTCCTATTACTGCGTGATCTTCTTTCTTTAATCCACGAAGTACAGCATTTACAACTACTGGAGCTCCACATCCTGCACACATTCTGTGGCCAGATGCTAATCTATTTGGTTTTTGAATTGCTTCTTTTAAATTATATGCCATTTTTCTTCCTCCCTTCTAACCTTTTAGTCCTAAATATCTATATGGATTTTCAACTTTTCCTGTCTTTTCGATTTCTGCTAAATCGCTATATACTTTTTCGATATCTTCTGCTCTAACATCTCTTCCACCTAATCCATAGATGTAGTTAACTGTTTTTACTCCAGTTACTCCGAAAGAATGCATTGCACATGTTGTATCTGTGTATAAAGGACCTGCAGCTCCATTTAAGCTGTCTGCTTTATCCATTATTGCTACAACTTTTGCCTTTGATAATGCTTTTGCAAGCTCTTCGCCCGGGAATGGTCTGAATACTCTTGGTTTGATTAAACCAACTTTTTCTCCTTTAGCTCTAAGCTCATCTACTACATATTTAGCTGTTCCAGCTGTTGAGTTTAATACTACGATTATTCTATCAGCATCTTCTGTTTTATATTCTTCAAATAGACCATATTTTCTACCTGTTAATTTTTCAAATTCTTCTGATACTTCTAATATAACCTTTTTAGCATTTCTCATTGCTTCAGCTTGTTGGAATTTATGCTCAAAGTGATATGGTTGAACATCAAGTGGTCCAACAGCTATTGGCTCTTTTGCATTTAATAAGAAATGTTCTGGATGATATTCTCCAACAAATGCTTTTGCTTTATCATCTTCTAATAATTCTATGTTTTCAATAGAGTGTGATGTTATAAATCCATCATAGCAAACCATTAATGGCAAATGTACATCAACATGCTCTGCTATTCTATTTGCCATTAAAACGTTATCATATGCTTCTTGGTTTGTTTCACAGTATAATTGAATCCAACCTGCATCTCTAGCCCCCATTGAATCTGTATGATCGTTATGTATGTTTAATGGTCCTGAAACTGTTCTATTAACACAAGACATAACTATTGGAAGTCTTGAACTTGATGCTATATATAATATTTCCCACATAAGTGAAAGTCCATTTGCAGAAGTTGCTGTCATAACTCTTCCTCCTGCTGCTGATGCACCAACACATGCACTCATTGCACTGTGTTCACTTTCAACTGGGATAAATTCTGTATCTACTTTTCCATCATTTACGAATGTTGAAAAGTATTGTGGCACCTCTGTTGAAGGTGTTATAGGGAAAGCAGCAACTACATCTGGATTGATTTGACGCATTGCATTTGCAACTGCTTCGTTTCCACTTAATCTCTCTCTAATACTCATTTATTTTTCTCCTTCCTTATCTTTTAATTTTTATTCCATTGTGATTGCGCCAAAAGGACATGCTTTTGCACATACTCCGCAACCCTTACAATAATCAAAATTGAAGTCTGTTCTCTTTCCACCTTCAACTACTGGTATTGCACTATCTGGACATGTTGGAACACATAGTCCACATTGTTTACATTTATCTTCATGGAATACTGGTCTTCTTGATCTCCAGTCTCCTGTCTTAAACTCCTCTGAGTTTGCAGCTGTGTAGATTGTTCCACCTGGTGTCATTTCTTCCCATGTTGAATCTGGATTTATTGTTGTTCTTTTTTCAGACATTTCTATCTCTCCTCTCAATTATTCTTTAATGTTTTATAGTCCTTTTACTTCATTTAAAGAACGTTTTAATGCAGCCATATTACCATCTATAACTTCTGGTTTCTTAGCAAATTTGTGTTTGAAAGATTCAACCATATCATCTAAGAAAGCCTGCTCTTCCATTATTCCACTAACTTTTACTATTGCTGCAAGCATTGGTGTGTTTGGAAAGTATTTTCCAAGTGTTTCAATTGATATTGTTTTTGCATCAATTGTGCAAACCTTTCCTTTGTATCCTTTTAGTAAAGGTCTAACTTCATCTGGTGTTTTAGTTGTGTTTATAACTATAGCACCTTCTTCTTTTAATCCTTTAGTAACATCAACGCTTTCTAGTAATGAATCATCTACAACAACTACATAGTCTGGTTCATAAATATTGCTGTGAATTGTTATTTTTTCATCGCTTATTCTATTGTAAGCAGTGATTGGTGCGCCCATTCTTTCAGGTCCGTATTCAGGGAAACCTTGAATATATTTGCCTGTATTAAATGCAGCATCTGCTAGTAATAAAGAGGCTGTTTTAGCACCTTGACCGCCTCTGCCATGCCATCTAATTTCAACTAATTTATTCATTTTCATCCTCCTATTTTAAAATTACAATGATAGTATATATCCGTATTTTTGTAGTGTCAACAATATTTGCAACTTAAAATTCTTGTATATTTTTGAGGTTTAATATATACTTTTCCTAGGTGATGAAAAATGTCAGTTATTTACTATTACACGAAAAATGAGAATTTGCCGATATTTTTAAAATATGGCATAAGACTTTCAAAAAATTTCAGTAAAGAATTAAATATAAATGGATATGTTAAGCCTTTTTTGATTGGTTTATTAAATCCAAAGGACGATTTAGAAAAATATAATTCTAATGATTATACTTGTTTGAAACTAGATATTTTAGACGACCATTTAAGAATTATAGATAAAGAACTTATTAACAATTATGGCGGTGAACAACTTGGCTATACACAAATTAACAATTATATATTTGGAAGCCTAAAAAATCCCATCGTTTTAATTGATACATCGGTAATCTCTGATAAGATTTCTATTTATAATAAAACAATGGATATTCCTCTTCTGTTTGATAATTCTGAAGATTTTTTCTATGAGTTAGAAGTTAGAAAGATTATAGATGAAATGCCAATAAAAGAAGTTTATGAAATTTTAAAAAACAGAGAAAGTTAAATTTAAATAAGTGTAAATATTTAAAGTGCACCCAGAGTATTAGATTTATGTCTAACATTTTTGGTGCACTTCATTTTACACTTTAGTGCTAACACTCGTTCTATAACCTTATTTTGCTTGTTAAAGCATTGCCATCAACAGTTATTTCAACTTCGTTTATTTCTGTTATTTCTGTTAAAGAATTTACCACAGAATATATTTTATGTAGTTCTTCAAGTTCATTTTTTTCCCCAGTTTTGTATTCGCTTGAA
This sequence comes from Clostridiales bacterium UBA4698, assembly GCA_002404755.1. GTDB lineage: Bacteria > Bacillota > Clostridia > TANB77 > UBA1234 > UBA1234. The sequence continues at coordinate 7,946 of DHKI01000024.1, forward strand.
AAATCAATTTTTATTTTATCGTTTTCTTCTTCACATGAATTAACCTTTGTGCCAGTTGGTATTGGCGAAACCAGTCCTTCAGTGTTAGGACCTTTTAAAAGTTCGTTTATGATTGTTCCAGCTAAATCATTTTTTATGCTACTCAATTCTACGTTTCTATATTCTTTTGTAAGCTCTCCATTCTCTGGATTTGAAAAATACAAAACAACCTTTGTCTCTAAGCCTGTAGTTTGATTTGAAATCTCGTCGTTAAGATTTTTATTTCTTGATATTGTGAGACCTATAACACACACTATTATCATGGCAAGTACTAAAACAGATTTTACTTTATTCATTAAAATCACCTCCACTAAAATGTATGCTTATCCAATAGTTTTATGAATTTATTTTTTGATACATTTTTTATAGCTTAGAAAAATAATTGTTCGCCTTCTGTATTGACATTTAATAAAATAAAAAGTATAATTCGTACAAAGTACATTTGCTGTATTTTTTAATATATTATAGTAGGAAAAATATTGAATTGTTTCATTTTTTTTTGCATTTAAAAAGTGATAAATTCAACGTATAATATAATTAACATATGCAAAGGAGGTTTTGTGCTTTGAAAATAGAAAAATTGAATGAAGATAAATTAAAAATAACACTTTCTATTGACGATTTAGAAGAAAGAAATATAACATTGCATTCTTTTATGTACAACTCTCCAGAATCTCAAGATTTGTTTTGGGAATTGCTTCAAGAAGCAGAAAAAGAATGTGGATTTAATGTAGATGATTCTATGATATATGTAGAAGCTTCAACTTCTGGTTCTGGTAACTTTACTTTACTTGTTACAAAAACTAACGAGAAAGCTCCAATTGAAAGAATATCTAAGCCTAAAAAAATTACTAAAGAAAACTTTAGACTTAAAAGAAAATCAGTTCCATTAAAGCATGAGTTAGCAATATATTCATTTAATACTTTTGATGATATTTGTGCTTTCTGCAATGTTTGCGATGTATCAGTACTACATGAAAACTCACTTTATAAGATGAATGAAGAGTATTATTTAAAAACTGATTTTATTCCATACAACACAATTTTAGATTATGCAACTTTATCTAAAGCACCAGATTTGTTAGAAGCAAAACTAAACGAATATGGAAAGGTAGTTATACCAGATAATGCACTTCAGACAATTGCAACTTACTTCAATAAAAAGAAGAAAAAAAGTAAAAAGAAATAATAAAATTTAAAAGCTTCACTGAAGCTTTTTCTTTACGCTCAAAGCCCTCTCGGGTTCGAATCGTTTCTGTTTACTGATAAAAATAAAACACTACACGCTCTTGTGTAGTGCTTTATGGCGGAGACAGAGGGATTCGCCATCCACTTCGTGTCTTATATCTCCTCGCATATGCTCGTCGATCTTTTCGCTAAAAAAGCTTCACTGAAGCTTTTTC
>DHKI01000024.1:9441-12177 GCA_002404755.1 Clostridiales bacterium UBA4698
GCCCTCTCGGGTTCGAATCGTTTTCGTTTATTGCTAAAAATAAAACACTACACGCTCTTGTGTAGTGCTTTATGGCGGAGACAGAGGGATTCGAACCCTCGCGGCCCTTGCGAACCCTAACAGTTTAGCAAACTGTCCCCTTCGACCGGCTTGGGTATGTCTCCATGGTCTACGTTTTTATTTTAATAAAGATTAGATGTAAAATCTAATCTTTTTTGTTGGCGGAGAGGGTGGGATTCGAACCCACGGTACGCTCGCACGTACGCCAATTTTCAAGACTGGTGCCTTAAACCAACTCGACCACCTCTCCATGTCGCGTCGACAATAATTATATTACCATTTGAATTTAGGTTTGTCAATACATATTTTTTGAATTTTTATTATTATTATAATTCATTTGTGATAATGTCGGAAGTTTGACACTTGTTTAATAGAAAAATCTTTGTAAGCATTGTTAATGCTTAATTTTTTTGTCAAATTTCCAAAAAAGTCTTGCGTAAGTTCGCCGTAAGGTATATAATAATCATATATTAAAATTTTAGGAGAACACAAATGAGAATTAATAAAACAAGATCAAAAAATCAAGAGCACTACTCTATCATTCAAGATATAAATAAAAATGGAAAAAGAACTACAAGAGTTTATGAAAACATTGGTAATTTAGAAATGCTTAAGTTAAGAGCTGGTAATGAAGACCCTATTGTATGGTTGAATAATTATGTAAAGGAATTAAATAGAAAAAACAAAGAAGAAAGAATGCCTATCATAATAAGAAAAGATCCTTCTAAAATTATTGATAAAAATATTCAAACATCTTTTAATGTTGGTTACCTTTTCTTGCAAGATATATATTACAAATTAAAATTAGATAAAATTTGTAATAAAATAGCTAAACAGTATCAATTTAAATTTGACTTAAATGAAATATTGTCTAAACTAATCTATTCAAGAGTTCTTTTCCCTGCTTCAAAGCTTAAAACTTTAGAATTATCTCAAAGATTTCTTGAACAGCCTAATTTTGAATATCAACATATAGAAAGAGCTTTGCCAGTTCTTTGTGATAACATGTATTTTATTCAATCTGAGTTATATAAAAATAGTAAGGACTATATGAAAAGAAATAACAAAATATTGTACTATGACTGCACTAATTACTATTTTGAAATTGAAGAAGAAAATGGGTTGAAACAATATGGAAAATCAAAAGAAAACCGCCCTAATCCAATTGTTCAAATGGGACTATTTATGGATGGTAATGGTATTCCTTTAGCATTCGATATTACACCTGGTAATACTAATGAACAAAAAACTCTACAACCTTTAGAAGAAAAAATTATAAATGATTTTGAATGTGCTGAATTTGTTGTTTGTACCGATGCAGGTCTTGCTTCAAAGGCAAATAGAAAATTTAATGATAAAAACAATAGAAAGTTTGTAACCACTCAATCAATAAAAAAATTAAAATCTCATTTAAAAGATGAGGCTCTAGATTTAACTAGCGGGTGGAAATTATCTGGAAGCGATAATACCTTTAACATCTCTAAGTTAAGGACTGATGAAAAACTTATTGAAAAATATAAAGATAAAATATTCTACAAAGAAAGATGGATTAACGAAAACAATTTAGAGCAAAGATTAATTGTTACATATTCTGTAAAATATCAAGAATATCAAAAAAATATTAGGAATAATCAAATTAATAGAGCAAATAAAATAATTGAAAGTAATCCAAAAAAATTGAAAAAGCCAAAACAAAATGATCCAAAGCGTTTTATCAAAACACTTAATGTTACTAGTGATGGTGAGATAGCGGAAAAAAGCATTTATACAATTGATCAAAGTATCATTGATGAAGAGGCTAAATATGATGGTCTTTATGCTGTATGTACAAATTTAGAGGATTCTGTTGAAGATATTATTAAGGTAAATCACAGAAGATGGGAAATTGAAGAAAGTTTTAGAATTATGAAAACTGATTTTAAATCTAGACCTGTATTTCATAGTAATGATGAAATGATAAAAGCTCACTTTTTAACTTGTTTCTTAGCGTTAGTAATATATAGATATGTAGAGAAAAACCTAGATGAAAAATATACTGCTCCAGAAATAATTGATACTTTGCGAGATATGAATTTAAAATTAGAAAATTACAATTCATATATTCCAAATTACATTAGAACTAATTTAACAGATGCTTTACACGATAAATTTGGCTTTAGAACTGACTTTGAGGTTATTAGTGAAAAAAATATTAAAAAAATTTTAAGACAGACTAAAAACTAAAAAACTTACGCATTTTTTTATTAATCAATAAACTCTCTAATCCCTTACTATATAAGGGATAGAGAGCTTTTTACTCTTTCAAAAGTGTTTAAGTTGAGATTATATTAATTTTATATGCTTTTGTCAAGAGTTTTATTCAAATTTCTTAAAATTCTTCAAAAAATATTAATTAAAAAAGTAAATTCCGTTTAGAAAATAAATAGGAATTTAACTTTCTAGACAATTATTATATAATATTTATATATACTTTGCTTGGTTTTTAGGAGGGATTAATTTGAAAGAAGAAACCAAGTATAATCAAAAACATTTATCACTTACTGATAGAAATGAAATTGAAAAAGGATTACTTAACAATTTATCGTTAAAAGATATTGCTATTAGTATTTCTAAAGATCCTACTACTGTTTCAAAGGAAATTAAAAAACATAGAATTAAAAAAGATGGTAATTCCTA
>DHKI01000024.1:12211-13586 GCA_002404755.1 Clostridiales bacterium UBA4698
GTAATTCCTATAATGGGAACAATAATTGCGTTAATAGAAAAGATTGTATGTTAACAGATATATGTAATATTAATTGTAGAAAAAAATGTTCTAGATGTAGTTTGTGTAATTCAAAATGTAAACATTTTATTCCTATAACTTGCAAACGACTATCTAGATTTCCTTACACTTGCAATGGTTGTGATAAGAAAAAGAATTGTCGTTCAGATAAATATTATTACAGAGCTCTTTCCTCTTACAATTCATATAAAACAACGTTATCTGAATCAAGACAAGGAATTAGTATAACAGAAGAAGAACTTTACAAATTAGACTCAATTGTTTCTCCGCTCGTAAAGCAAGGTCTTTCTATATCATATATCCACTCAACACAAGATATTGGTTGTACAAAATCAACTTTATACAATTACATAGAAAACAATTACTTATCAATAGGTAATTTAGATTTACCAAGAAAGGTTCGTTTTAGAGCGAGAAAAAAACGCAGAACAGCACCAAAAGAATCTACTATCAGAAATGGAAGAACATATGAAGATTTCTTAAAATATATTGAAGATAATCCAGATGATTCAATAGTTTAAATGGATACTGTTGAGGGGAAAAAAGGACGGAAAAGTATTACTTACTTTATATTTTAGAAATTCAAAATTAATGCTTGCATATATTATGGATAACAAATCTTCAGACAATGTATTAAATATCTTTAATGAGTTAGAAAATATATTAGGAAATGATTTATTCGAGCAAATATTTACAGTAATTTTGACAGATAACGGAAGTGAATTTTCTAATCCATTATCCTTAGAATTTAACAATAAAGGTATTGGAAGATGCAGAATATTTTATTGTAATCCAACAGCATCATATCAAAAAGGCGGAATTGAAAAGAATCATGAATTCATCAGATATATCATACCAAAAGGAACAAGTATGGATAACTTTACGCAAGAAGACATTACAAAAATGATTAATCATATTAATAGTTTAGGAAGAAAAAGTCTAAATTGGAGTGCACCTTATGACCTAGCAAAATTACTATTAGGAAAAATAGTATTAAAGAAGCTTAATCTCCAACGTATACCAAACAATGAGATTAAGCTTATACCAAAACTACTAAAGAAATTTTAGAAAATATTTAACATAAACCAAGCAAAGTATATCAAACTTAATACTAATACGCAACCGGAATTTAATTTTAAAAATTTTAGTCTGGTAGCGCCTTTGGCCTGCCCTTTTTCAAAAAATTCTTTAATATATTATATATTATATCAAAAAATATATTAAAAAGATAGTCAAATCACATGTAAAACTCAGTAAAATACTGAATTTTCTTTTGACTATCTTTTCTATTCAAAAAACGGAATTTACTTTTTGA
>DHKI01000029.1 GCA_002404755.1 Clostridiales bacterium UBA4698
ATGTGAAAATCATACATCTTTTATTCCTCTCTTTCATTAACAATAGGCAATTTTATGTTATAATTATCCTTTAATTGCTCTAAATAAATAACATTTTCTCTACTCATAATTCCGCTTTCATACACAAACTTACCACATGCATCTACATTAAACAATTCTCTATCTTCTAAATGTATCGAGTTTATAAATGCTATATCCACAGTTTTGTTTTCATGTGTTCTCAATTGAGAAAGTCTTTCTCTTCTATCTTTAAATGTGAACCACGGATCTTGCCCCATGTAAAGAAATGTAACATAGCCTCGTTTTTTTTCAATGTTTTCCCTCAATTCTGTTTTTACATTCCACATATTCTCGTAAAACATATCGTTATCTTCAAATTGGTTGCTTACAAACATTGCAATTCCCTTGTTAGCCGAACCTTTATATTCCATTTTATATGCATTTATAGCAACCATATTTCTATTAAAATTTCTTTCATACTCTTTTCTATCATTTAAATATCTGATATTTAAATCATATTTCCTATAAGCAAGACTAAAGTTGTAATAATCATCGATTAAAAAAGTTCCTCTAACTGGCAATTTATATGTTTTTAATACCTTCGACAATTCTTCCAGATTTCCCTCCTCAAATATGTCCGGTTTCAATATAAATATACCATATTCTTTTCTTTCCATCTTTTTTCCTCCTAAATTTACTCATATTTTATTTTTATCATATGTATAAAAATAGAAGTATATTTTCTAACCTTTCATTTGTACAAATGCCCTCAAGCAATTTATTTGGTATTCAAATTCATATCTTGTAAAGACTGTCTCTGTTTTTTGATTTTCTCCCATCGAATGTATAACTTCTTTTTCGCAGTTCTTTAATGCGTTTCTATATAGCGGATTTTGTATAGCAGATATATATAGTTCATCAACTAAATCATCATATTCTTTGCTGTCCCTCTTTATTGCAGTTCCTTGCCAATATACAGTCCCTTCTTCCTTCCAATTAAAATCGCTTGCCACTTTAATATTATTTGAGTCCAATCCACTATACTTAAAAACATAATCTTGCATATTTACATCTTTAAATTTAATTCCTTGAAAAAAAGATTCTATGCTACTTAATTTTTTATCCCTAAAGTAAATTTCATAAGGAAACAAATTTGAAAGTACTTTAGAAAATGGTCCCTTTAATTTATACCCAACATTAATCCATTTTTCAGAACTACCTTCTGGCTTTTCAGCATCATGTGCTAACACTAAGGCATCTTCACAAAATAAATCTTCACCAATTTGTATAATTTCTTTTTGAGTAAATCTGAAATTTCTTTTAAATTCTTTATATTCCACTAGTTCTTGTTTTATTTTAGTTTCCATAATAATCATTCTCCTTTTGTTTTATATTTCAAAATGTTCATCATCTTCCATGTGCTTAGTTATATTATCACGCATATAACTCATTTTTTCAATTTCTCTTTTTAAAACTCTATTTAAAAATATCGATGACTTTTTAGGAATTATATTATATTTTCCTATTCCATACAAATCTATATTGCATTTTTGTGCATTTTCTTCCGCATTTTTTATCATAATTCGAAAATCATTCATATCATTTCTTCTATATCCAATAGAATGCAAATATTCAATATAATCATGTCCTGAATTATTTAATTGCAAAACAGCTTGTTTTATCAATTTGTGACCTGGATAATCAAATGGTGTCAATAAATCAACTGACCTTGGATTGAATCTAGCTATTTGTTTTTCACCAATCTCGACTTTGTGATAATTATGCCAATTATACTGAATTGCACCATTTATAGACTCTTTTCCTTCTGTTAAAAGTTTATCCGCTAAAAGTTTCATTGTCGCACCCGTTCCCATATTATCATCTAATATTAAAATTGGTTGCCTCGATTCTAAATATGAATCATTTGAAGTAATTTCAGATAGTCTCTTTTCCTTGTACTCTGTATTTTTTATATTGTCAACAACATATAAACTCAAAAGTACATTAGTATAATCGTACCCATATAATGCTTTGAGAAAAGAGCCAATATGAATTGAACCTAATCCAGGAAGTAGAATACACCTCTTCTCCGAAAATTTTAACATTTTTGTATAAATATATAATAAAGCTTTATTATCCATCTCAATTGCTCTATCAGTAGTTTTTAATTTTCCCGTTGGCAATTGATTTTCAAAAGTAAACACAGGGGTTCCATCGAAGAAATTTACCACATTCTTAGCATCTTCTTCCATGCATTTTTGAGCTTCCAGCATATTATTTTCAGCATATGGCGTAGTAATTTTTCTTTGAAATTCACTATAAAATACTTTAGAAGACGAATTTAACATATTTTCTAGAATTACAAAATTCTTCTTGCTTAATTTATTGGACAATTGTAACTTTAACTTTTCACGTTTTTGATTATGTTCATCATAAGTAGCTTGCCTGTAATAACCATAATTCCTAGATAAATACTGCTCATTTCCTACAGGTTCAACTAAATTTTCTATCCCGTCAATATCTTTTAATAAAAACATGCCCATAAAATCAAATTCGTTCAAATTTAACTCTTCCATCTTTTTCTCCTTACAATTATTTTAAATTCTTTCTTAGCCATAGCAAAGTCTCAAAATGTTAGGTAGATTATAACATTTTAATCTTAAAAATGCAACATAATATTACATTTTTATACACATTCTGGTTAATTCATCCAAAATTAGGAACATCCGTTGCTTTTGTTAAGAAACACCTAACATACAAACACTAGTAAGTTGGATACGATATTGTTAGGTGGTGATTAACAATGAAAAAATTAGAGTTCGAGCCTAACATTTATGATGTAATTAGAAAAAACATCAAAAAATACAGAAAAAAAGCAAATATGACATCGGCCGAATTAGCAGAAGCTGTTGAATTGTCACACGACTTTATTAGACAGATTGAAAGTCAAAAAGCCGCATATAATTTTTCTGTTGATACATTTTATAAAATTTCTGTAGCCTTAGGAGTGTCAATGGATAAACTAATAGAAAAATAAATTTGTTATTAACATATATTTAAAGCACACAGCCTTTAATTGACTGTGTGCCTTTTTGTTTTTTATTTTATTGTTATGC
>DHKI01000028.1 GCA_002404755.1 Clostridiales bacterium UBA4698
ACATCAGCTATGTCTTGCTTTAATTCAGTTCTTACGTCTTTTATTTCTTGTCTTAGCTCATCTTTGCTTTCTATCATCATTTGCATCATTTTTATCATATTTTTTTGGATTCCAACTACAACCCCATACAAATCTGTTAATGTTATTTCGTTCATTTTATCTCCTCCTTTCTTTGTTATTCTCTTCTTCTTTAAAATTCTCATTATTTTCAAGATAATTTATATCTAGATTTCCCCCACAATGAATTATATAACATGTTATGATATTATTCAACATTTTCGTTAATTATTTTCGACAATTTTCGTCGCCAAAAATCGACATTTTTAGCAAAAAACAGAACCTTCTCTCCTTCTTTCAAAGGTTCAAAAGTTCTGTTTTTGTTTATTTTTTATTCTCCTACTTTTACCGAAATATTTCCCGCCATGTCTTTTAAGATTAAGTATATCTTTTCATCGACATTTTCTTTTGTTAATGTCCATTGCTTGTTTTCTTCGTATTGTTCCCAAACGATTTCGTCCTCTGATGTTAATGCGTTATAATCGTCTTCTTTGTATATTGCCATTTTTATTTGATTGCTTGTGCTTATATCGTCTGTTGCTGTTATTTGCAATACTACATTCATTTGGTTCGTATAGTATATGTTGTTTTCTACCGTGTATGCGTCTTTAACGATTATCGTACCAACTGGTGCGTGGATGTCTTTTACAACATCGATTGTCTCGTATCCTATGTTGCCAGCCTCGTCTTTTGCCCATACTGTATACGTTCCAGAGCCATCTACTATCGCTTGCTTTGTTCCTTGTGTGCTCTCTATCCATTCTCTTATGCCGTTTTCTGCTGTTATTGCGTATGCTGTTATTCCACTTAGATTATCACTTATTGTTGCTGTTATACTTAATTCTTTGTTTTCATTCTTGTAAGATACATTTGTTATGCTTGGTGCTGTTTTATCTATCTTGATTAATCCTGCACTCTTCTCCGATGTTACTGTCTTGCCTGCTGGGTTTACACCTCTTACAATTACTTCGCCGTTCATATTATTTTGTAATATTACAGGACTTGTTACTTGGTCAATCCAGCTTCCGTTTGCACCTATCTTGTATTGATATGCTGTTACATTTGCATTACCTTCTACGGTTATGTATATGTACACATTTTGATTTACCCAGTTGCCATTGTATTCAATCTTATTTTCTTTAGTTACCGAAACTTTAAGCTCAGTTCCTAATACTTTGAATGATACTGGATCTGTTAATGTTTCTTGATAGTTTTGATTTGCCTCTACGATTGCGTACATGTAATATGTTCCAACTGGTAAAGCAAGTGAATCTTTGACAGTACTCCAATCAGTTCCGCCTTGGTTTGTATCATTTTCGCTGTAATAGTAAGTTACTTTTCTTCCTGCACTATTGTTTGTTATACTTGGTGTTGGAAGTGTTCCACCATACGAATAATCTTTCATGATTACTTGCATGTCTATTACTGTAACTTGAATATACCATTTCTTCTCTGTATTTACTGCACCTTCTAGTGTGTAGTTTGTAGAGCTTAATGATTTTACTTTTGCTGTGTATTCGCCAACATTTATTGCTGTCGTTGTTCCTTCATATTCTGTCACTGTTATAACTTCTCCATTTACTGCATTTGATACTGTTGCTGTTACCGTTTTCTCTGTTCCGTCATATTCTATTGTTGTTGCACTCCACGTTATTTCAGCAATTATAGGTTTAATCTCCCATGTTATCTTGATGTCATCTGTTGTGCCGTCTTCCCAAGCATATGTGTTTTTATCTTTGATACTTACTGTTATTTCTTGAGTTCCTGCATCTTTTCTTGTATTGTTTGTTATTTCAAATCTGCTCTCATTTACTGTCTTCAATTGTGCAGTTTGAACTAAGCCATTGTATGTGTACGAACCTATCAACGTTGGTTTTGTAAGTGGCAATGCCATTACAGTGATTTCTCTTGTAACTTCATATGGTTCTGTAGTTATTGTTTGTCCATCCTTTTCATATGTTCTTGTTACTTTGTATGTTATCTTGTACTTACCTGCAACTGCTGTGTTTACATCTCCACTTGAAGATACACTGTATCCATAGCATGTGTATGCACCTGAATCTGCTTTTGTGAATCCTGCAACTGTATAGCCTGCGTCGGTGTATGTTTCACCTACTTTTATTGTCACATTCTCAACGCCTACTAATTCTAGTATTGGCTGAATTCTATCTGCAGTAAAGTCTCCTGACCACGATTCTTCATATGTTGTCTCAGCAACTTTGTTTGGTACATATATTGTCTTGCCAGTTAATTGTGATACAACTGGTGTAAATTGTGATGCTAAAGGTTCGCTGTCTACTAGTATTATAGATTTTAGGTTTCTTGTAGTAGTAAACATACCTGTTATATTTGATGTAGGTACTTTAAACTTATTGCTTAGTTGAAGAGAGCTTAATTCGTTACAATCCAAAAATATATATTTCATGTTTGTCACGTTTGATGTATCAAAATTGCTTACATCCAAATTTGTTAAGTTACTACACGTAGAGAACATATATTGCATATCTGTCACTTTCGATGTATCAAATTTGCTTATATCTAAACTTGTCAAGCTACTGCAATTATAGAACATTTTTGACATATCCGTTACTTTCGACGTATCGAAATTACTTACATTCAAACTTGTTAAACTTCCACAATCCCCGAACATACTAGACATTTTTGTTACATTTAAAGTATTAAAATTGTTTAAATTTAACCCTTTTAAATTTGCACAACCATTAAACATCTTTGTCATATTTATCACATTCGACGTATCAAAGTTACTCAAATCCAAACTTGTTAAGTTTCTACAACCTGAAAACATTAATCCCATATTTGTTACATTTGATGTATTAAAATTACTTACGTCCAAACTTATTAAATTACTACAAGCAGCAAACATGCATTCCATAGTTGACACATTTGATACATCAAAATCACTTACGTCCAAACTTTTCAAGTTTCTGCAACCACCAAACATATATGACATAATTGTTA
>DHKI01000031.1:0-15553 GCA_002404755.1 Clostridiales bacterium UBA4698
GAAATTACTTTTACAAGTCACCATTTATAAATCGCGTAACTTAACAAAGTAAATTTCAACGATTACTGCCCTGTCTTAAAATAAATCCCAAATTTCAACTTCAAGCTCTCCCTTTCCCTTCATTCCTCAAATCATACATTTCCAACCCAATTACTGCCTACAACCCGCCTCCCACCACCTATCCCACACTTTTTCCGTCATAAATCCCACATCCTTCTCAACAATTCCTTGTTTTCCCCTTTCTTCCACCCGTTTTGACTCATAGTCCGTTGATATTTATGTTACGTTTTTATATTCTCACTGTGGGGTGAGATAATATGCAAGATATTAGAGTTTTGATTGGTAGTAGACTTAGATTTTTGAGAAAAGAGGCTGGTATGAGCCAAGAAGCTTTAGGACTAAAAGCTGGAATCGACAGAACATACATTGCTTCTGTTGAAGGTGGCAAAAGAAATATTTCTATAGTTAATATTGAGAAACTTTCGCTTTCTCTTGGCTGTTCACTTACTGAATTCTTCTCAACACCTGAATTTGCTGCTGACAGCAAGAGAATGGCTAAAATTGCTGAGAAAAGCAACGTTAAATATCGTTAATATTTTCGATTTTAGCAATAAAAAGGACTTCGAATACGGAGTCCTTTTTTATTGTATTTAGGAAAATGGGCTGTAAAATAATTTTCTAATTGTATCGCTTATTCTCCTTATTATAGTAGGCAAAAAATCAAAGAGAGTAGCTAAGCAAATGCTACTCCCTCCAATATTCTAACCCAATTTTCATTAATATTTCAATTGTGTTCCTCTCTGTTAAAACTTCTTGAAACCAATATTCCAATCCAACTTTCATTAATATTTCAATTTATATTCTTTTATTTCCGCGTAATATTTACCTTGTTTTGCTGCTTGAAATTGTGTTCCTAATACCGCTTGTTTTACATATTTTAATTGTTCTGAATTTATGTAAGAACAGTTCTTAGGATTAGTTGTATCAAGTGTTTCAAACATCCATGCACCTGCGACAAAATTTTCTTTTTCTTCTTCTGTTAGCCAATTTCCTTTTAATTCTTTTAGCATATCCATTGCTTCTATTACTTGCACATTCTTTGGCATCTTTTTCATTACTTGTTCATCTATTGCTTTGTAGACTTTTTCTACTTCTTTCAATGACATTTTGTTATTTGTTACTTCCATTAGCAAATTCATTTTTTGCTCATTTATTTTTGAATCATTTAATTTGAAAAATTTTTCGAATACAGACATTTTCTCCACTCCTTATTTATTCCTAGTTCCATGATAGCATTTCAAAAAAATTTTTTCAACATCTATTCTATTATTCCTAAAATTTCTTCTTCTTTTCTTACTTTTTCTTTTGAAATTTTATATGTATTTTTTAGAAATTCTACCTGCGACATTGCTTTTTCTTCATCATTTGCGTATATGTACAATACAGCATCGCCTTCTTTTACTTCGTCGCCTATTTTTTTCAAGACTTCTATGCCTACTGCATGGTCTATTTCGTCTTCTTTTCTAACTCTTCCTCCGCCTAGATTTACTACTGCTTGACCTATGTTTTTTGCTTCTATTTTTTCTACATATCCGCTTTCTCCAATGGTTACTGGCACTTTATATTGGGCTGTCATTAATTTTTCAGGTTCATCTATTATTGATACATTTCCGCCTTGGCATCCTACCATTTCTCTGAATTTTTCCAAGCCTTCTCCTGATTGAATTTTGCTTTCGATTAGTTTTATATTTTCAACGATGCTCTCACCCACTCCTGCAAGTTTTAGCATGTATGCTCCCAATATTCCGCATACCATTATTACATCTCTTTCGCCATTTCCTTTTAATGTATCGATTGCTTCTTTTGTTTCCATCGCGTTACCTACATATCTACCAAGTGGTTGATTCATATTTGTTAGCACCGCAATCGTTTCTTTATTTGCCATGTTTCCTATTCTAACCATGGTTTCTGCTAGCAATCTCGCTCTTTCGGTATTTTCCATGAAAGCACCGCTTCCACATGTAACCTCTAATAATATCTTATCTGCACCTGCCGCCAATTTTTTGCTCATAACACTTGATGCTATAAGTGGTATGCTTTCTACTGTTCCAGTCACGTCTCTAAGTGCATACAATTTTTTATCTGCTATCGCTATTTTTTCACTTTGTCCCATTAATGCAATTCCAATTGTTCTAACGTTTGTTATAAATTCATCTAATGTTAAATTTGTTCTAAATCCAGGAATAGAATCTAATTTATCTATTGTTCCTTGCGTATATCCAAGTCCTCTTCCTGACATCTTTGCAACTGGAACACCGCATGCCGCAACAAGTGGCATTACAATCATTGTTACTTTATCCCCAATTCCACCTGTGCTATGCTTATCCACTTTTATTCCTTTGATTTCCGATAAATCTAACATATCCCCAGAGCCTGCCATCGCTAGTGTCAAGTCTAAGATTTCTCTTTCACTCATTCCATTTAAATATATTGCCATAAGTAGGCTGGATGCTTGATAATCCGTTATATTTCCATTGGAATATTCTTTTACGAAATATTTTATTTCTTCTGTTGATAATTCTTTCATGTCTCTTTTTTCTTTTATTATATCTACAATATTCATATAAATCCCCCATCTTTTGTTATACTTCTATATTATCTTTTATTGAATTAAACTTGCTTTCGCCTATTCCACTGACATTCATGATGTCTTCTATAGTATTAAAATATCCATTTTCCTCTCGATATTTTACTATCTTTTCTGCAGTGCTTTTTCCTATTCCATTCAAACTTGAAAGTTTTTCTACACTTGCAGAATTAATATTTACCATCTTGCTATTAGATTCTTCCCTTTCCTCTACGACAACTTTAGCCGGAACGTTTATCTTTTCTTCATCTACGACTATTTTTGCTAGATTGATTCTTGAAATATCGGCGTCCTCCGTTGTACCACCAGCCATTTCAATTATTTGATAAACTCTCGTTCCGTCTTCAACTTCGAATATGCCCGGCGAATTAACTTCACCAACAACATATGCACAAATCTTTGGAAGTATTCTTTCTTCCCCCGAATAGAAAACAACTTCCTCATCTTTTTTCATTAAAAATGTTCCGATCACAACTAAAATAATAAAGGTCCCTATTGCTAACGCGAACTTAACTTTATTATTCATATAAAACCTCCTATGATGATATTATATCTTATATTTTTTATAATTTAAACAAAATTTTTTCGACTTAAGTCGACATCCTTTAAATTTTCACACTTAAAATGTTGCTATTTGAATAAATTTTATATAAAATGTTGCTACGGAGGTACTTTATGAAGAAGTTTTTTTTATTCTTATTATTTATCCTTACTTTAGGTTCAAATGTTTTTGCCGTGGAAGTTAGCAGTCCACGAGCAATTTTAATAGATGTAGATACAGGTCGAGTTCTTTTTCAAAAAAATGCATACGAGGCAACTTACCCAGCAAGTACGACAAAAGTGTTGACTGCGATACTTGTTTTAGAAAATTGCGAATTAGATGAAATGGTTACCGCTAGTGCAACTGCTGTAAATAGTGTTTATGCAAACGGTACAACTGCAAGTATTCAGCCAGGCGAAGAACTTTCTGTCAGAGATTTACTTTCAACAATGTTAATACATAGTGCAAATGATGCAGCATATGTTCTTGCCGAACATGTTGGCGGAACAATCGACAGTTTTTCTAGCATGCTAAATGCTAAAGCTAAAGAATTAGGTGCCAAAAGCACATATTTCTTAAATCCGAATGGACTTCCAAATACAAAGCATAAATGTTCAGCATATGATATGTCACTTTTTGCAAGATATGCAATGCAAAACTTTCCTGTTTTCAGAGAAATTGTTTCTACTGTAAATTATACATTGCCAATAACAGAAAAATATACAGAACTATACATGAATCAATATCCTGACGCAACAAACGTCATTAGATATCTTAATACAACAACAAATCATTTGATAAATCCTAACAGAACCTCATATTACTACGAATACGCTACTGGCATAAAGACTGGCTATACTGATGCTGCAGCCAATTGCATTGTAGCAAGTGCTAAAAAAGATGGTGTCGAATTAATCGTTGTAATCTTTGGTGCTTCTGGTTGGACTAACCTTAGAAATGATGCCGTAAATCTTTTTGAGTATGGTTTTGGAATTTTGAAATCTGAGCCTCTTGCAATATCTGGCACGACAATCGAAAAAATTACAATTGAGAATGGTGTTAAAGACGCAAACACTTTGGATGTTATTGTTGAGGATACACTTTATGCCACTTTGCATTCACAAGAAGATGCTTCGAGTTACACTCCAAAAATAGCTTTAAATTCCGATGTTTCGGCTCCTATAACTGCAGGTCAAGTTGTTGGAACAATAACCTATACTGTAAATGATGCCGAATACACATCAAATCTTATCGCAGGAAATAGTGTTGAAGCTAAAACACCAACTATTGAAGTTGCAACAAATACCGTTAAAAATGTGTTTTTTACGATATTAAAACTGATATTCTGGTGTTTTATAGCATTCGTATTGTTTATTTTCGCAATAGTCTTAATACGTGCATACATAATGACAAAACGTCAAAGAAGACGCTCAAGACAAAGATATATTTATAACAATAGATTTAGATAAACCGCTTAGGCGTTAAAAAATAAAATTATTCTCATTTAATATTACGATTTATAATTCATATTTAGATAAATTTTCCCGAATTGCAATATTTAATGAGCTATTTTTTAAAAAAGTGTTGACAAAACCATATAAAGCGTGCTAATATAATAAATGTCGCAAGGTTATGGGTCTGTAGCTCAGCTGGATAGAGCAACGCCCTTCTAAGGCGTGGGTCGGGGGTTCGAATCTCTCCAGGCTCACCATACTATATGCGATGGAATCCCAGTCATTCTAAGAGTGACTGGGATTTTTATTATATTCTCCGCAAGCAAACTCTTGTTTTAAAAATAGGCGTTTTATGACAAAAAGGCACCTAAGTGTTGCACTTTTTCATACAAAAAGGGACTTCCTCCGAAGTCCCTTTACTTTATGTATTACGCCACTTTTACTACCAGCACTGTCATGTCATCTTTTGCTATTCCATATGTTGCATCAAGCATTTCTTGCATTATTATATCTGCAAGTCTTTGTGGCTCTTCTGATTTTATTTGCTTTGCTAAAGCATCTATTGTTCTTTCTTCTGGCAATTTGCTAGATGTGTCAAATACGCCATCTGTTGTCATTATGAAGAAATCACCTTTCTTTAATTTTTCTGCCTTTAAATCTACATCTATGTCATCTATTATGCCAATTGGAAGCGACATTGATTCTACTTTTTTTAGCTTTCCACTTTCTTTTATTAAAGTTGGACAAGCACTTACTTTTACGAATTCTACTTCGCATGTGTTTGGATCAAATATCGCCACATCTAATGTTGCGAAGTTTTCTTCTTCTTTTCCCACTAGCAAATATGAGTTTAATAGTTTTACTGCTGTTTCTTTATCGAATCCTGTGTTTAAGAATTTTTCTAGCGTTAACATTACTTTTTTGCTATTTCTAGCAGCCATTTCTCCGCGAGCCCATGCCATCGCTAAGTCCTACTAATATTTTTCCATCTTTTAGTTTTATCACTGTTGTACTATCCCCCGAGATTATGCTATTGTTTTTCTTTTTCTTTGCTATGCCTATCTCAAGTGAATATTTTCCTTCTTCTTTTTCTGCCTTTACAACAGTTTCTTTCATCTCATCTTTTACTTTATTTAATGCGTTTGAAACTTCTTTCAACTGTTTTGATATATGTTTTTTGTTTTCATTCATTCGCTCTTGCCAATCTTGATTTACTTTATATATCTCATACGAGAAGTTTAAACCATCCGCTAATAATGGCTTATTTTCGCAACATGTATCATCTAAATCTTCTGCTTTTATATCGCCTTTTGCTTGTAAGTGTGTTATTGCATTGAATGTTGTTTCGTACATTTTATGATAATTTTTTGTCCAACATTTTTCATAGTTTTCACATCTTTTGCAAGTATTTTCATTTAAAGTTTTTATAAAGCTTCCCATCGCATCTGTGACCTGCTCATCATCTTCTTTTTTTGCATACACATTGTCTGCCATTTCTGACACTACATCACATGCTGCACCAAGCTTTAACATCGTTGATTCTTCTATGTATCCTTCTTTTCCCTCAGGAAGTGCATTGTTGTAATCAAATAAGTCATCTATTACAACCACTGCCTTTTTAGGCATGAAGAACAGTGCTATTGAAGCTATTATTATTTCTTTTAAACTTACAATTACTTCTGTCGAGCCATTTGCATAGAATGCTAAGATTATATTTCCAATAATGAATCCAAGTATTGCACCTACTTTGCCAAACCTTGCAAATATTCCTGATAGCAGTCCACAAAAGCCATATGTCGCAATCGTTGCAACACTACCAAATCCCATTAGTGCAAGTACTATTGAAATAGATATTCCGTGCGGATGCTCCTATGCTCGCTCCTCTTCTCCAACCGAGAAGCATAACAATTAGTATACTAACAATTCCACCAAGTGTCATTCCAAATATACTAATTGCAGAGAAGCTGCTTAGTATAATTGTTATCAAAACTCCTGCTGCTGTAACTTGCTCTGCTCCAAAAATTCCTTTTGAAAACACATTCATTATTACTGGCAAACCTTCTGAAAATATCATGTAAAATATTGCGACTGTGATGCTAGTATACGCAGCCATTAAGGCATCATACACTAGCATTCCGTTTATAGCTAGTCCAACCATTTCTGAAATTGCGGTCGCAAAAATTATTCTTGCCACATTTCCAACTTTAGTATTTTCGTTTTTGATGAAGGCTTTGATCAAAACATATAATACAGAAGCTATTAAAAATTTTGTTAGTGCTGTGCCACCAAAAAATATGGTTGTTGTAATTGAAATTAGCACCCACGGAATGATAAGTGGAACTCCTGCCGAATTTATCGCCGCAAATATCGCCATTCCAAATGGCATTGCTCCCGATGCTAATTTTAAGCTACTAACTAAAATTGAAATAATAAATACTATAATATTTTTAAAGCTTCCAATCAATGTTTCAAAATCTAAAGAAATTTTCTTTTCGACCACTTCTCCTTCATTTAAATCATCAAATCTAAATTTACTTTTTAAACTTTCTTTCAAACATAACACCTCTTAACTTTTTCTTTTGAATGCTCCAATTATATCGCACACTTTCTAAATTTATTGTCATATTGTAGCCAAATTTTGAAAAAGTTTTTTACAAAAAACTACATATTTTATCTACTCTAAATTAAGTGATAAAAGCTTTGATACACCATGTTCTTGCATTGTTACACCATATATTGTGTTTGCAACTTCTTGTGTTCCTTTTCTATGAGTTATAACTAAGAACTGTGTCTTTTCCGAGAATTTTTTTAGATAATCTGCATATCTATATACATTTACATCATCTAATGCTGCTTCTATCTCATCTAAAATACAAAATGGAGATGGATTTAATTTTAATATTGCGAAAAGCAAAGCTATCGCCGTCAATGCTCTCTCTCCACCTGAAAGTAACATCATGCTTTGTAGTTTCTTTCCTGGTGGCTGTGCATCTATTTCAATTCCACTTTCTAATATGTTGCTTTCATCTGCAATTCTTAGGTTTGCATATCCTCCTCCAAACAATTCCGCAAAAACTTCTGAGAAGTTTTTGTTGATTAAATCGAATTGTTCTGCAAATTGTATTTTCATTAAATTAACCATATCGTCTATGATTTTGTTTAGCGATTTTTCTGATTCCTCTAAATCTGTTTTTTGAGTATTTAAGAAATCATATCTATCTTTAAGTGCCTTGTATTCATCTATTGCATTTACATTGATAGGTCCTAGATTTCTGATTTCTGTTTTTAATCCTTCTACTTCTTTTGCTGTACCATTAGTTACTTCAGCATAATCTTTAGCAGTGTTTGGAGTTGTTTCATACTCTTCCCACATTTTGTTTTGAATTGTTTCTATATCTAATTCTAACTTTGATTTTCTAACATCTAATTTTGTATTTTGATCTCTCAATATTTCTAATGTTTTAAATTCGCTTTCTATGCCACTTTCAACTTCTGATTGTTCTTTGTTTCTTGCTTCTCTTTCTTCTTTTAATTTTGCCACTTTTTCTTCTGATTCTTTTGATGTTTTATCTACATTTTCTATTGCTTCTTCAAGTTCTACAATTCTGCCATCTAATGATTTATTTTCTTCTAACAATTTTTCTCTTTCTTCTGTTTTATTCTTAACATTTTGCTCGCAATTGTTTATTTCTTCATCTATCATGGCTATCATTTCATCGATTGAATCAGCACTTTCGTCAAATGATGAAACTGAAATTCTTAAGTCTACTATGTCCGAATTTAAGTCATTCATTATTTCTTGTTGTTCCTTATTTTTCTCTGAAAACTCATCAACTACTTTTTGCATTTCTTCGTTTTCTGTTTCTGCTTTTTTAATTAGGTCGCTTATTTCATCGCTATTCTTTTTTGATTCAACAAGACTTTCTTCTATTTTTTCTTTTTCTCCATTTAGAAGTGAAATTTTCTTTTGGAAACGCTCTATGTTGTTTTCTATTTCTTTCATTTTTTGTGTCTCTGTTGCAAGCTCAATGTTTACTTGTTGAAGTCTTATTGTAACTTCTTCAAACTCACTAATTGCCGCTTCTATGCTAGATTTATATTCTTCTAAATCATTTTGTGCTTTTTCTAATTTTTTCTTTAAGTCGATTACTACTTTTTCTAATTCTGATATTTCTCTTGAACGACTTAATATGCTTGTTGTCTTTTTAAACACACTACCACCAGTCATTTGACCAGATGCATTTACGATGTCGCCCTCTAATGTTACTATTCTAAATGAATACTTATATTTTTTAGAAACTAAAACTGCAGTATCCATATTGTTTACTATAACTGTTCTACCAAGCAAATTTTGCACTACATTTTCATATTTTTTATCATAAGAAATAAGGTCAGAAGCTACTCCAAAAACTCCATCAAAGCCTTTGAAATTTTCATTCAATTTTCCACCTTTAATCGCACTGATAGGTAGGAATGATGCTCTTCCCAAGTTGTTTTCTTTTAAATATGCAATTGCTCTTTTGGCCTCATCTTCTGTTTCTGTTACTATGTTTTGAATAGATGCACCAAGCACCATTTCTATAGCTGTTTCATACTCTGAAGGAACTTTTATCAAACTTGCAAGTGCACCATGTATGCCTGTTCCAAATGCTGCTTCTTTTTGACATTTTGATAAAACATCTTTTACCGCTTTGTTATATCCTTCAAACTCTCTTTCAGTTTCAACCAAGAATTTATATTTTGCTTCTTTTATATGTAGCTCTTCGCTTATTTTCTTTATGTTATTTTCATGTTCTAAAGTTTTAGCATTGCACTCAGATTTCATTTTATTTAATTCTTCTAAATGCGTTGTTAATTTATTCGAATCAGCAGAAATTTTATTAAATGATACAAGTTCATCTTCTTTTATCATTCTTTCTTTATCTAGCTCATGAATGTTGTCTCTAACCTCTTCTGATATTTGATTTATTCTGCTTTTTCCAGTTTCTAAACTTGCAGTTAGATTTGTTAAGACTTGCATTTTTTCAAATTTCAAATCTATGTTGTTCATTATTTTTTCTTTCAAATCTTCAATCTTCTTTTGCTCTGTTGTCATGTTTTCTGAAAGTTTTGCATACTCTGCTTCTTTTTCATGAAGTTCTGTTTCGAATCTTTTTTTATCTTCTGCCAAGTTTAATTTTCTATTTTTTCTATCTTCTTTGTCTTGTTCTAATTCTATTTTTCTTGCACTTGATTTTTCGATATCTAGTTTGTAATTTTCGTATTTTTCTAAATTGTGTTCTTTCTTTTCTTTGCAAACAGCGATATCCGCTTTTTGTTTTTCAATATTATTTTGAGCCTCAAATGCTTTTCCTTGTTCTTCTTCAATGTTTTTTATAAGTTCTTCTACTAAAAGTTTGATTTCTTCTTTTCTACCTTGTAAATTCTCAAGTTTTGTTTCTTCATCTGTTATTTGATTAGCAACTTCATTTACTTGGTCTAAAATTTCGTTTAATTTTTCTTTGTTTTTATTTATGTTATTTATATATAATCCAACTTCTAAATACTTTAATTTTTCTCTTATATCTAAAAACTTTTTGGCTGTTTCAGCTTGATTTTCAAGTGGTCCTAATTGTTTTTCGATTTCTGAAAATATGTCATTAATTCTAGTTAAATTTTGTCTTGTGTTTTCTAGCTTTTTCTCTGATTCTTCTTTACGCGTTCTATATTTTACAATACCTGCAGCTTCTTCAAAGATATGTCTCCTGTCTTCTGATTTAGTGCTCAATATTTCATCGATACGGCCTTGTCCAATGATAGAATATCCATCACGACCAATACCTGTATCCATGAAAAGTTCAACGATATCTTTTAATCTACATGCATTTTTATTTATAAAAAATTCACTATCACCGCTTCTATAAACTCTTCTTGTAACTGTGACTTCTGAATAATCTATAGGTAGTTTTCCATCTTGGTTATCTATTGTTATATCAACTTCTGCAAAGCTTACAGATTTTCTAGCCTGTGTGCCCGCAAAAATTACATCTTCTAATTTAGAGCCACGAAGTGTCTTAATACTTTGCTCGCCTAAAACCCAACGCACGGCATCAGAAATATTACTCTTTCCGCTACCATTAGGTCCCATAACAACAGTAACGCCAGGTTTAAATTCAAGAGTCGTTTTATCAGCAAATGATTTAAAACCTTGCAATTCTAATTTTTTAAGATACATAATTAAAATCCTTTCATCCGTAGTAATTTACGATAACAATCATATACCATAAAACGACAAGTCGCAACATTTTTTTCGATTTTGATATCAAAAAGCTTATTATGCTATAACAAAAAATTTGATTAATTTACAAAAGATAAATTTTACTATTTTTCTAATTTATTTTAGATTTAATAAAAGCTATTTTTAGAAGTCAGGTTAACAATAATATTATTTTTTAGTTTTTTGTATACATTTTTTTCTATCTATGCTAAAATATTATTATAGATTGAAAGAGAGGAAATAATCTTATGATTTTATTACTTGCTATCCGGAGTCATTTTACTGATAGCCATACTCATTACCGTCTACATCAAATCAAATAATGACGACGATAATAATTAAAAGGAGGATTTTATTATGGGATGGATTATTTTAGCTATAGTTGTTGTTTTGGTGATTTTATTGGTTAGTGTTTATAATAATCTTGTTACATCAAGAAACAAGGTGCATAACGCATTTGCAAATATTGATACTCAACTTCAAAGAAGATTTGATTTAATTCCTAACTTAGTTGAGACAGTTAAAGGCTATGCTTCTCATGAATCAAAAGTTTTGGAAAATGTAACAGCTGCTCGTAGCGGGTATATGAACGCAAAAACACCTGAAGAAAAAATGGAAGCAGACAATGCTTTAACAGGAACACTAAAAACTTTATTTGCAGTAGCAGAAAATTACCCAGAGCTAAAAGCTAACCAAAACTTCAATAAATTACATGATGATTTAAGAAGCACCGAAGATAAAGTTGCTTTTTCAAGACAATTTTATAATGATGCAGTTACAATGTATAACGATAAATTATTAGTATTTCCAAACAATATAATTGGTGGAATGTTTGGTTTCAAGCCTGAAACACTATATAAAATTGACAATGATGATGCAAAACAAGCACCAAAAGTACAATTCTAATTAAAAATCTTTTGTTACTTTGTGTTATTTTAAAACGAAACAAGTGCCTCAAATGTAGTCATAGACCATATTTGAGGCTTTTTTTAAAACATTTTCAAAATTTGTTGACAAAAATCGCTTTTATGCTTATAATAAATTGTGTTATGCACCACTAGCTCAGTTGGTAGAGCAACTGACTCTTAATCAGTGGGTCCGGGGTTCGAATCCCCGGTGGTGCACCAATGCATGGAGCTGTAAGAATTCAAAAATTCTTACAGCTCTTTTTTGTTTTCCGAATTACACCTAAAAATAGCCTCTTTTGGGTACACTTAATAAGCCAATCAAAATATCGACTTAAAATTTTGTTATTCACTTAAAAATATTATAGTTTGACATTAGTAAAATTCTTGCTTTAAAATTAGTGAAATTCCTAAATCCAAAAGTAACTCTCTTCAAAGTTTTAATTTGTTGTAGCCATCCATTTGGTATTCTTATACAATACTGTCAATAAATTTCGTGAATATATGCTTACTAGCATTTCAACCATAAATTTAGTAACCAAAGTATTTTTTTCCTCTTTTGTCAAAATTCATACATATTGAAGTACTCATGTGATATAATTCATTAAGGAGGGAAAACTATGAATAAATTAAGTGGTAAAACAGCTCTCGTAACGGGCAGTAGCGGTAAAATTGGTAACAGTATAATAAATCTATTTCTAACAGAGAATATCGATAAAGTCATTGCAATATATAATAACACTCCTATCCACTCCAACTCTTTTTCTACTGAAAAAGTCATATCATATGAGTGTGATTTAAGCAACGAAAAAAATATATTTGATTTATATCATAATTATCTAAAAAAATATAATTTTGATATATTGATAAATTGTGCCGGATGTTGCAATGATTCTCCTTTTTTAGATATACCATTTGAAGATTTCAAAAAAACATTTGACACAAATTTTTGGAGTGCTTATCATTTAATAAAGTTATTAATTCCTAACATGGTATCAAAAAAATACGGAAAGATAGTTAATATTTCTTCCACTTCCTCATTTGGAACAATTAATAAGTCAGATTATTGTGCCTCAAAAGCTGCACTTGATGGGCTAACACGTGCACTAGCCAAAGAATATTCTTCCAGCAATATAACAATAAATAGTATTCAACCAAGCTTAATTGATACAAACATGTTGAATATTTTACCAGTTCAATTACTGCAAAGCATCATCAATCGTACCGCAATCAAGAGACTAGGTAATCCAGATGAAATAGCTAGTATTGTATTATTTTTAGCTTCGGATGATTCTTCATATATAAATGGTGAAAACATTATTGCGAGTGGTGGAAGCATTACTAGAGATTAATCGAGTCGGAAAATTCAAGTTTTTTATTTTCACAATTACACATGCTTTTTAGCACACTTTGTCTCAAGCATAATTGAACATGACTTTATATTGCTATTAATTAAAAATACGATTTATACTACATTGTATAAATCGTATTTTTAATTAATTTTGTTTTTCCAATTCTTCTTTAATATCTAATCTAGCAAATAATGGTTCAATCTTTTCTACCACTCGAATATCACTTAGTGCATCATATTTCTTAATGCTATCCCACGTTCTAAATTCGTCACTTATATTAAAGCTATCTAATATTTGTTCTGAAATATCTGGCATAAACGGCTTTATTAGTACAGCAACTTTTCTAATATTTTCTATTAAATGATACATGACAGATTGTAATTTTTCTGTATTGTCACAATCTTTGAATAAAATCCAAGGCGTTGTTTCATCAATATACTTATTAGAACGTGATATTATTTTCCATATTTCTGCCATAGCATCTGCTATATGTACAGTATCAAACTTGTTCTCAATAACATCAATTTGATTATTTACAAATTGTTCAATTTCTTCATCATATTCATTTGGCTTTCCATTGTACGACATTATTTTTCCGTTAAAATATTTATTTACCATTCCAATTGTTCTACTAACTAAATTTCCCAAATCATTACTTAAGTCAGAATTATATCTTTCTAAAAATCCCTCTAATGAGAACACTCCGTCATTATCGTAAGATATTTCGCGAAGTAGCAAATATCTCGTCGCATCGACACCATATTTTTCAGCTAATATGTCTGGATAATATACATTACCTTTTGATTTAGACATTTTTCCATCCCTCATTACATACCAACCATGGGCATATATGTGCTTGGGTAATGGTAAATTTAGTGCCATCAAGAATATAGGCCAATATATTGCATGGAATCTAATTATATCTTTTCCAATTATTTGTAAATCTGCCGGCCAATATCTATTAAAAATCGTTTCATCATCAGAGCCATATCCAATAGCTGTTATATAATTTAATAATGCATCCAACCACACATATATAACGTGCTTTGAATCACTTGGGACTTTTATTCCCCAGTCAAACGATGTCCTTGTTACACAAAGATCATCCAAACCTGGCCTCAAAAAATTATTTATAATCTCATTTTTTCTAGAAACAGGTAACAAAAAATCAGGATTTTCGTCATAAAACTCTAACAATCTTTTTTCATATTTTTTCATGTTGAAAAAATACGACTCTTCACTCATTTTTTCAACATCTCTACCACAATCAGGACACTTCCCATCGACTAATTGAAACTCTGTAAAAAAAGTTTCACATGGTGTACAATACCAGCCATTGTACTTACCCAAATATATGTCTCCATTTTCTTGTAATTTCGTAAATACTTTTTCAACCACCTTTGTATGTCTAGATTCTGTAGTTCTAATAAAATCATCATTAGATATTTTCATTGTTTTCCATAGCTTTATTGATTCTTCTGCCATCTGGTCAACATGTTCTTGTGGAGTTATCCCACGTCCTTCTGCTACTTTTTCTACTTTTTGTCCATGTTCATCAACACCCGTCAACATATACGAATCATATCCTCTTAAAACTTTGTATCTCTTAATTGCATCAGCAAGCAATGTTGAGTAAGCCGTTCCAATATGAAATTTACCACTCGGGTAATAAATAGGGGTCGTAATATAAAATTTTTTATTCAAAACATTCACTCCTTAATAAAAATTTGGTAACGGGAATTGGATTCTCACCAATATCTCCATAGATATGAACCATGGCTTTTAAATTAAGCTATCCCGCTATGTGCTTTTAAATGGGCTTTCTAATAAAGTAATCCTAGGCTTATTGCTATCAATTTCTGCAGATATTCCTATAGGTATTGTCATTATTGGATTACTGTGTCCAAAATTTACATTATAAATCATTGGTTTGTCAATATACTCATTAAGTATTTTTTCAAAACAAGACTGATTCATATCAACTCCAAAAAATGTTCCAATAATTATACCATTTATCTGATACAATATTTTGTTCTGTTTTAATGTTTCAATATCTCTATTAAATTTTTGTGGAGATGTGAAAGCATCCTCGATAAATAATATTTTGTCTTTGAAATCAGGCATGTATTCAGTTCCTAACAAAGAAAGAATTGTACTCAAGTTGCCTCCTACTAAAATGCCTTTTGCCACTTCTTTATAATTTATGCTATCTAGATGTATATTGGTGGTGTATCCACCAGTTAATGACATCAACACGTTAATATTATCACTTTTAAACATGTTTATCAACTGTATTGATGCTGATTTTAACAAACATATAAATTAAACTTGACCTTCTTATATGTTCTAAATATAATAATCTTGTTGAATATAGCGGATTAGCTCAGTTGGCTAGAGC
>DHKI01000031.1:15577-27137 GCA_002404755.1 Clostridiales bacterium UBA4698
TGGCTAGAGCATTCGGTTCATACCCGACAGGTCGTAGGTTCGAGTCCCACATCCGCTACCAAGGCTTGGAACGTCGTTTCCAAGCCTTTTCTATATCACGCTAATAAAATTAAAATTCTTCAACAGTTGAGGGAGTTACCTAAAATTTGATTTATGCCAACTTTTTGCCACACATTTTAAAGGTGAATGTAAAAATTAATATCATTCCTAACTGACTTACCTCATTTTTCCCGTGTCCGAGTTTTTTCTTATTACTCACTTTAATCTTTTTGTTCCTTAACTTTAATTTATATCAAAATCTAACTTTTATGAGTTCAATCTTGTTTTTTTGCACATAATATCTTTTGAGGTGTTTTTATGTTTAAACCAGATGCTATTTACTATGAAAATGCTATTAAGAGCTATGAATTAGGCATTTTTTTGTTAGAAAAATATAAGGATGTTCCAAAGTTTTTGATAGATAATCACAACAATATTCCAGAAATGCGCGAGCAAGAAAATACCGAATTTCCAACACTTAAAAAGCATTTGATAATCGGTGTTAGAAAGACACACAAGTATGAAGAAAACCATAAAGTTTCAGATTTTCTTGTGCCATACACATCTTCTGGTTGCACGGCTATGTGTATGTATTGTTATTTAGTTTGTAATTACAATAAATGTGCATACCTAAGGCTATTTGTTAATCGTGAGCAAATGCTTGAAAAAATCATTAAAACTACGAATAAAAGTGACAAAAATTTGTGCTTTGAGATTGGAAGCAATAGCGATTTAATACTTGAAAATACAATTACCAATAACCTTGTTTGGACAATCAAAAATTTTTCTAAATCGCCAAAAGGTCTTCTTACATTTCCAACAAAGTTTGATATGGTAGACCCTATTCTAGATATTCCTGGTAAGGAGAGAGTAATTGTTAGAATGAGTGTTAATCCAGAAGAAATTATAAACAAAGTAGAATTCGGAACGTCTAGATTAAAAGATAGAATTATTGCCATAAACAAATTAAGTGAAGCAGGCTATAAAGTTGGAATTTTAATTGCTCCGATAATATTAGTCCAAAATTGGAAGGAGCTCTATAAAGATCTGATTGTTAAGCTATCTGATGAGCTTTCTTCAAAAGTAAAGGAAGATGTATTTTTCGAACTTATTTTTATGACTTACAGTTATATTCATAAAATGATAAACCACGATGCATTTCCAAATGCACCGGAGCTTTTTAATAAAGAACTTATGACAATGCGTGGCAGAGGCAAATACATGTATAAGACAAGCGTAAAAGACGAGGGAAAAGAATATATGCAAAATCTGCTTAATGAGTACTTTCCTAGTAACAAAATTTTGTATATTGTTTAAATTGCTCAAAACAATTATCCTTCAAAACTGTTAAAATTACAGATTGACACACAATTAGTTCAATGTTTATTAATTGTCATATTACACTAGAATTTTATATTTTGACAAATTTAAAGCACTAGAAAAAATCTTTTCTAGTGCTTTTTTGTCAATTAACTGATGATTGTATGCTTTCGAAAAACTTCTCACGTTTTTCCATTGTCTGAAACACAAGTTCGAAGCACATTTCGCATCTCGTTTTTTCAAACCATTCCAGCTTCTCAATTTTAGGCAAATTGCCAAATTTTTCGGATATTTGCTCCATACTTGTGTTGCTACTAGGAACGCCGTCGAATCTGATTGCCATGCAAATAAAGTAAAAAAGCCTTACGAAAAGCCCTTCTTCATATCCAGGTGGACAAATACCTTTAAACTGTACCGTTGCTAATAAAGGCTCCTTCCTTACGAACCAAAAAAGGATCATAATCTCTCCTCCAAAAACTTTTTCTTTCTTCGACAAATTCTATCATAATATTACATTTTTTTCAATATATTTCTTAATTTGTTCTCAAAGCTTTTATCGGGTCCATTTTTGCTGCTTTATACGCTGGAAATAATCCAAAAACAACCCCTATAATTAATGATACTATAAGCGATATCAATATCCACTTCACAGAATAAACTGCTGGTACTAAATCTAACTTTCCTATTATTGTTATGCCTATGCAACCTATTAGTATGCCTGTTATTCCTCCAAGTAGTGTTATTATTAGACTTTCTATCAAAAATTGAACTAAAATATTTATTTTTCTTGCTCCAATTGCCTTTCTTATCCCTATTTCCCTCGTTCTCTCAGTGACAGAAACAATCATTATATTCATTATTCCTATTCCGCCGACGACCAAAGAAATAGCCGCAATTCCGGCAAGCACTATTGAAAGTGTATCCGTGACACTGCTTAATGTTTCAAGCATAGCTTGTTGACTTGTAACTCTATAATAATCCTCATTTTCATAAAGCTTATAAAGCATATTCTCCATATTTTCTTTTAGACTATCCACATTGTCTGCATTTTCTGCTCTGACATATATTGTACTAACAGCTCCTGCTCTACTTATTCTTTGAGCCACCGTATAAGGGATAATTATTGTATCATCAGCAGTTCCTTCTTCACCATCTTCAGTCTGAGTTAATATTCCAACAATTTTGAAACTTTTATTGTTAAATTTAACATAGGAACCAACCGCATCGCCATCAGGGAACAATTCATTTGCGACATATGTTCCGACAACAGCAACATTTAGAGAACCTTTAATATCAAATGATGTCAAAAATCTCCCCTCTTGCACAGTTTTATCCTGAACTGTTGCATAATTCTCATTTGTTCCAACATAATTCGTTGATATCGATGTGTTCTTAGAATTTTTTATGTATACATTTCCATTTAAAACTGGTGCATAATTTTCAATCTCATCTATTTTGTCTAATTCTTCTGCAACGGTGTCATATGTAACATCTGACGTTCTTCTCCCCATCAAATTAACAGTTAGCATATTAGTACCTATGCTTTCAATGTTACTAGTTATACTTTTAGTGCTTCCTTCAGCAAAACCAACAGCTATTATTACGGCACTTACGCCAATTATAACACCTAGCATTGTCAGAAATGTACGTAATTTATTAGACAAAATACTACTGATTGCCATTTTAAAGCTTAACCAAAAACTCATCTTGTACCTCCTTACATACCAGGCATACCGCCACCATTTGGCATTCCGCCTCTTCCATTCGAGCCTCCCATGTTCATTGGAGCACCACCACCCATTCCGCCGAAACCACCGAATGAATTATTTCCTTTATTTTCGTTTGAAGTATTAGACGTTCCTTTTACTAGTTGAGGCAATATCACACTCTGACCTTCTTCTAGTCCTGAAATAATCTCAATATTATCTTCATCATAAATTCCTGTTTCAACTTCTTTTTCTGTTCCATCCTCTAATGTAACGTAGTATTTATCTCCTCTTGTAGTTACAGCCTCCACTGGAATTGTTAAAATATTTTCTTTGCTTTCAATTATAATTTCGGCACTACAATTCATGCCCATTTTTATCGAATCATTTCCTTCTAATGATATTGTAACAGGATATGTTGTAACACTATTCATTGAAGTTCCCTCAAGTGCTATTTCTGAAACTGTTCCAATCATAGGCTCTTTTTCCGTATCCGAAATTGCATCTATTGTAACTTTAACCTCTTGACCGATTTTCACATCTAAAATATCCAATTCGTCAACATCTATTTGGAATTCAACATCATAATTGTTTACAACCTTAGCTAAGCTACTTTCTGCACGTACATAATCGCCAACTGATACATTTAAAGACGTTATAACTCCATCTATTGGCGATGTTATTGTGTAAAAGCTTATATCACTTTTGGTATCCGCTAAATCCTCATATAAATCAGAAAGATTTTCTCTAGCACTTTGGTAATTATCCTGCAAATCGTCATTTTCTAAAATCATCACCAAATCACCTTGATGCACGTAATCACCATTTCTGACATTCAAAGTCTTTACCGTTCCAGATGATGGAGCTCTAAATTTTGTGCTCTCTTTTTTAGTAAATTTAGAATTTGAATATGACTTTATAGAAAAGTCATCTCTTATTATAGTTGCGATAGCTTCAACACCTTCTACCGTATAGCCAGGGTTCTTAATTGTCACTTCGACTTCCTGAAGTGGTGTTCCAATATCAGATAAACTAATTTCATCACTTACATACGTTACTTCTCCTGTAAGTGTTAAAAAATTTCCAACTAACATTATACTTGCATAATCTCCAACGTTGATTTTGGCATTTTCATTATAATTAAACGAGCATTTCAAAATATATACATCCTCATCCGTAGTATTAAAAATCACAGAATTTTTATTTACAGTATCACCAACTGATAAGGTAAGATTCGAAATATAGCCATCACTTGTAGCATAAACATTTAAGTTTGAAATATCGTTCTTGTACTCACTTATAGTCTTATTTTGGCTAGAAATATTTTTCTCTATTGAACGTATCTTTGAATTCAAATCGCTATCATCCAGCACAAATAAGACATCGCCCTTCGAGACCCTATCTCCAACAGATACTTTCACTTCTTTAACATCCGCCGCAACTTCTGAAGAAATTGTTTTTGTACTAGCAGATGATATCGTTCCAGAACCTGTTATGCTTGTTGTTATATTACCTAAACTTGCCTTCGATGTAATAGGTTTCGCAGCATATGTCTTTTTCATTCTAAATTTGTTTCCTCCAAAATATCCAACTCCCACTACGACTAACAAAACTACAATCACGGCAAACATTATAATTCTTCTGTGCCTGCCAAAAAACGAACTCTTTACTAACATATTAACCTCCTATATTCAAGCCATGGAATGTAGGATTCTCTTAAAGAATTCATATACCCACTAGCCTATATTTAATGTGCTTCACCAATATAACTACTTACCTCACACATTTTCTATATCATATAAGCCTAAAGTGAATTTTTTATGGTCTAACAATGTAAAAAACGAAAAAAAGAAATGTCCATATTGTGCACAAATTGTGTATTTTATAGACATTTCTGTATTCTATTTACTCTTTTTAACTTCCTTTATGAACTTAGGTAACACAAGCATTCTCTTCCATCTAGAAGGTTGTTTTAATAATCTATAGAACCATTCCAAATGCATTTTTATAAATATTTTAGGTGCTCTCTTCACTTCACCTGCCAATACATCTATGCTTCCGCCACATCCAATTCCAATCTTGAAAAAGCCTTCGTTTTTATATTTATTTATTATTTTTTCTTGTTTTGGAAAGCCAACTCCGACAAGTAAAACATCTGGCTTTAACTCGCGGATTTCATCAACGATTGCCTTTTCTTCTTCATCACTAAAATATCCAGTATGTGTTCCTAAAATCTTAATATTAGGATATTTTTCTTCTACTTTTTGCTTTGCTTCTTCTGCGAAACCAGGCTTACTTCCCCAAAAATAAAAAGAAATTGACCCATCTTTGCCTTTTTCTAAAAGATTGCAGATTAGGTCATACCCTGCAACTCTCTCCTTAAGTGGAGTTCCAAGAATATTTCCAGCTTTTATTATTCCTATTCCATCAGGTATAACAAGCTCTGCCTCGTTTATAACCTTCTTAAAATCTTCATCTTCTTTAGCCTTCATAACTATTTCAGGATTTGGAGTAACAACCAAATTTCCCTTTTCGCCCTTTATAAATTCCATACATCTATCTACTGCTTCTTGCATATTAACATTATCAAAATTAACACCTAAAACACTTACTTTATCCATATAAACCTCCTATACCTATCCTTTGTAAAAACAAATTTACTCCGCCACTTATTTTTAGATAATGCTTTTTATACGCTAGTTAACATTACCTTGTCCGGCAGCTAAACATATGATACCATTTTAAGCCAATCATTGTCAATAAAGGCTAAAATTGGTTGATTTTTATGTAAATCTGATGTATAATATTAGTGTTGTAAAAAAATTTTTAACGAGGTAATATATATGACTTCTACCCACAGAAAGTATTTAGCCTGCTTAGAAGACAGCATCTTTTTCACCCAGTACGTCAGCGAAACTGATGAACTCGTCGAAGTTGTCAACGTTTGTAACAAAGATAAAGATTATAACTACAAATTCAGTCATTATCAGTCTTCAGCCCTTATAGTTGCCTTTATCGTTGACATTGCATTGTTTGCTTATTCAGCAATCGTAGAGAATTCTAGCTTGTTTGTAGCATTCGCTTCCTTCGCACTCATACTCTCACCGAAACTCTTCAACTTCATCTTCAAGGTTTTTCTCTACAAATTCGGAAGCGAGAAATGGAAAAAAGCAGCCCGGACACATGCGGCAATTCATATGGTAATGAATGCATACGAAGAATATCAACGTGTGCCTACACTCGAAGAAGCACAAAGTTCTTCGAGGTATACCGAAAACTGCAAGAGTTTTTCAAAAGAATTTGCTCTTTTCCTTTACTCATGCGTTTTCGTGCTTGTTGCAATATTCAATTTCAATACGATTATTTGCGTTCTTATCTCAACTGCCGTGTCATTAATTTTCAACATCATGAAACGACGTCTTGTATTCTTAGAGCGACTTATACTTTCTAACCCTACCGAGAGCGATATAATTTTTGTGATTAATCAACTCAAGGTTCTTGAAAACAATTGAATATTTTTCATTTAAAATATTCAGAAATTTCAGTATAAATAAAGAGATCAAATTGTTAAGTAAAACTTACATTTTGGTCTCTTTTTCTTTACAATTTAAAGTAAGTGATATAAAATATTTTAAGTAATAAATGAAAGGAAAATGATATGTTAAGTATAGATTCTACATCAGTAAATTCTACAAAAGAACTTGGCAAAAAATTTGCACAATTCTTAAAAAAAAGAGACGTTATCGTTTTAACAGGCGATTTAGGAGCCGGAAAAACGATGTTTGTTTCTGGTTTTTTAAGTTTCTATGGCAAAGAAAACGAAGCAGCAAGCCCTACATTCACAATAGTAAACGAGCATGACTTGTCAAAAGGACTTAAGCTTTTTCACTTCGATGTTTATAGACTAGACTTTGAAGAAGAGTTTACCGCAATAGGTGGCGAAGAGTTCTTCGATAATGGAATATGCATAATCGAATGGGGCGAAAAAATAAAAAATTTATTGCCAAAAGAATATTTAAAAATAAACATCGAAAAGGATACTACTAACAATGATTTGCGTAAAATATCTTTTATTCCTCATGGCGAAAAATATGAAAATTTAGTTAAGGAAGTGTTAAACATATGAAAATACTTGCAATAGACACATCTACAGCAAATTGCAGTGCATCAATTATAGATGAAACCAAAGTGATTGCCGATTTCAATCTAAATACAGGCCTAACTCATTCACAAACTCTTGTACCAATGATTGATAGTATGTGCAAATACTCAGAAACATCTCTAAATGATATTGATGTTTTTGCATGTAGCATCGGTCCAGGTTCTTTTACAGGACTTAGAATTGGCATTGCAACAATAAAAGGCTTTGCTCTTAGTTTGAATAAAAAAGTTATCGCTGTTCCAACTCTTGTTGGACTTGCATATAACATTCCATATTTTGATGGCATAATTTGTTCTGTGCTAGACGCAAGAAATGATAATGTTTATGCCGCTTTATTTAGATTTGATGGCAAGCCAAAAATGATTGAAAATTACTTCACAGATTCTGTTGA
The DNA here is from genome assembly GCA_002404755.1 of Clostridiales bacterium UBA4698. Lineage (GTDB taxonomy): Bacteria > Bacillota > Clostridia > TANB77 > UBA1234 > UBA1234. The sequence continues at coordinate 23,196 of DHKI01000031.1, forward strand.
TGCGTTAATAGAAAATTTAAAAGAGAAAAATGAAAAGGTTATTTTTGTTGGAGATGGAGCTGTAAATTTTAGAGAAAAATTTGAAAATGCACTTGGAGAAAAAGCATATTTTGCGCCACTACACTTAAATGAAACGCTTTCAACATCAGTCGCAAAAGCTGCTTTAGATAAAGCAAGTTTTGAAGAGTTTGACACTTGCGATACATTAACACCTCTTTACTTAAAAAAATCTCAAGCAGAGCGAGAAGCTGAAGAAAAATCAATTAAAAAAGATTAAAATATTAATTTGGAGGTAAAATTGAATATAGAAATATCCAAACTAACAGCTGATGATTTAGAAGGCATTTATGAAGTAGAAAAAGACTCGTTCCCCATACCTTGGCCAATATCATCTTTTGAAGAAGAATTAAGAAATATTTTAGCTACATATTTAGTAGCTAAAGTTGAAAATAAAATCGTTGGCTATATAGGTATGTGGTTTGTAATGGACGAATGTCATATCACAAATATCGCAGTTCTTCGGCGAATATAGAAAAAAAGGAATTGCAACAATACTAATAAATGAGATGTTAAAATTATGCAAAACTCATTGCTCAACATATATAATGTTAGAAGTTAGAGCAAGTAATATTCCTGCTCAAAAACTTTACTCAAAATTTGATTTTACAGAAGAAGTTATTAGAAAAAATTACTATAAAAATCCTGACGGCACAAGAGAAGATGCAATTGTAATGTCACGTACATTTTAGTAAATAATAAATTTGATATACAAAGGAGAAAAAATTATGTCTAGAATTAAAGAGTTAACTTACAAAGATTTAAAGAAAGAATGTGATCCAGCTTTTTTTAAGTTTAAAACTACTCGTGAATTAGATCCATTTGATGGTGTAATCGGTCAGTCAAGAGCCATAAAAGCTATGGAATTTGGGCTAAATATTGATATCAAAGGCTATAACATTTTTATAGAAGGTCCAACAGGAATAGGAAAAACAATTTATGCAAGAAATAAACTATCTGAAATTGCAAAAACAAAGCCTGTTCCAGACGATTGGTGCTATGTATATAATTTCTCGAACAGCAATGAACCAATGGCAATAAACCTACCAGCTGGTCTTGGTCGTGAATTTACAAACGACATGAACCAATTCATTGAAACAATAAAAAACGAAATTAAATCTGCTTTCAACAACCAAGATTTCGAAAAAGAAAAAGATGCTATTCAAAAAGATGTTGAAGAAAAGAAAGTTAAATTAATAGACAAATTGAATAAGGATGCTGCTAAACAAGGTTTTGAAATAAAAAACACTTCATCTGGAATATACTTTCTTCCAATGATAAATGGTAAAACTTTATCTGAAGATGAGTTCAATGCTCTAGATGAAAAAACTAAACAAGATTTCGAAGCACGTTCTGTTGCAATACAACAAGAAACTATAGAAACAATGAAAAAGATTAAAGAAATAGAAAGTAAAGCAACAGACAAAATGAATTCTTGGCAAAATAATATCGCACTATTTGCAGTAACAATACAAGTTAATGAACTTAGAAATAAATATAAAAAGTTTGCAAAAATTCAAACTTTCTTAAAAGAAGTACAAAAAGATATCCTAACTAATTTAAATGACTTTATAGAAGACGAAAAACCTACAAACTTACCTGCACAAATGCAAATGGCTAAAAATGCAAACGGCAAACCTTGGGATAAATATAAGGTAAATCTTTTTGTTGATAATTCAGAATTAACAGGAGCACCTGTAATTCTTGATTCCAACCCTTCATTCTATAACCTATTTGGAAAATTAGAATATGAAAATTCTTTTGGAATGATGAAAACAGACTTTACTCTTATTAAACCAGGCTTAATTCACAAGGCAAACGGCGGTTATTTGGTACTACAAGTAAAAGACTTGCTTACTAACCCAATCCTTTGGGATTCTTTTAAGAGAGTTTTAAGAACAAAATTAATATATGTAGATACTTTAAAAGATTATCAGCTAAACACTGTAGCGATTGCTAGCGTAAAGCCAGAGCCAATACCTGTTAATATTAAAGTAGTACTTGTTGGTCCATCAAACATATATTATCACCTATTAGAAGCTGACGAAGACTTTAGAAAATTATTCAAAGTAAAGGTCGAATTCGACGAAGAAGCTCCTAGAACAGACTCAAATATGTTTAAAATAGCACAATTTATTCATAACTTCTGTGAAAAGGAAAAAGCTCCACATTTTAATGCTGGTGCCGTAGCAAAAGTAATTGAATATTGCTCTAGAATGGTTGAAAATCAAGCAAAGTTATCTACTCAACTTAACGATATAACAGAATTGCTTGGTGAAGCTTGTACTTGGGCAAAGATGGAAAAGGCAAAAGTCGTAACAGCAGATTACGTAAAAAAAGCTATTTCAGAGAGAATTGAAAGAATTAATAAATATGATCAAAGATTAGTAGAAATGATTCAAAATGGAACCATAATGATAGATACTGATGGTCAAAAAGTTGGTCAAATCAACGGTCTTTCTGTTATGCATATAGGTGATTATTCTTTCGGAAAACCAGCTAAAATAACAGCTAACACATATGTTGGAAAATCAGGAATTGTAAATATAGAGCGTGAAGTTGAGCTTAGTGGAACATCACATTCAAAAGGTGTCATGATACTTTCTGCGTACATTGGAGAAAAATTCGCTCAAGAAAAACCACTTTCATTATCTGCAAGTCTTTGCTTTGAACAAATGTACAACGGAGTTGACGGGGATAGTGCATCTAGCACAGAGCTTTACGCATTGCTTTCTAGTTTGTCAGAACTACCAATAAAACAATCCATCGCAGTTACAGGTTCTGTTAACCAAAAAGGTGAAATTCAACCTATCGGTGGTGTAACAGATAAAATAGAAGGTTTCTTTACAATCTGTAAATTACGTGGATTAACTGGTGACCAAGGAATATTAATGCCATATCAAAATATAAAGAACTTAAACCTAAACGATGAAGTAATAAAAGCTGTAAAAGATGGAACATTCCATATATATGCTATAAAAACAGTGGATGAAGGTATCGAATTACTCACTGGCGTGCCTGCTGGAAAGAAAAACAAAAACGGCGAATACACAGTAGGAACTGTTAATTACCTAGTAAATGAAAAATTAAAGAAATATGCAACTAATAATGATGAAAAAAAGCAATAATTTAACTAAGAAAAGAATTATTTTTTAATATAGTTAAATAGCAAATTTGAATAATAAATAACTTCCCCACAATGTTAATAAAAGCTCAACATTGTGGGGAAATTTTTGTATAAAAAAAGAACACAACAAAATCGTAAAAAACAATTTGTCGTGTCCATATAGGCATTAGCCTAATTCGCTGTAGTGTGCCCCGCGACCCTAAGGCCGCGGAGCACGCCACACGAACCACATAATTATCATTTTTATCTAGTATACGCTACGTTTAACTAGAATACGTAGCTAAATGATTAATAGTAGTCCGTGCTTAATGCTCCCTCAGTTTTCAAATCTCAGGGCACACTTTTCACGAATCAAGATATGCATATTGGTGCTTTCTCTAAGTCCAAATCACATGTTATGCACATGCTCTTCAAACAGAGAGTATTATTAACCAGCCCACCAGAGCTGAATGATTAAACAGAGAAGTCTAAATTGGCGTTTCCACCAATTTAATGGCTCACCCGCTTACGAGTAGCTACCCTCATCAGGGCATCTGCTGTTCTCGGGGTCGCCAGTGGTATCGCTAAAAGTACCTCCTGTACTATCATTATAGGTATTGCCACTAATGTCGTTGTAAACACCAGCGGTGGTATCGCTAATCTCATTAACGCCCTGATTTCCGTCGTTCAGAACGTTACCTCCATTGTCTGCCTCGCCGTCATTCTCATTTCCGTCGTACTTGATGTCTTCCGAGTTGTCCGGGGTAGTGCTATCTTCT
>DHKI01000013.1:0-39371 GCA_002404755.1 Clostridiales bacterium UBA4698
AGAGTCAATTAACAGGTAAGACAATTTACGTGCCAAGCAAGTCTGCTGAGACAGCTTACAAGACATCATGGTCAGCAGATTTCACGGCAGACAGAATTCATCCAATACTAGAATTAGTTGGAGAAGAAAATATCACAATAAGTCTTGGTAGTACGTACACAGATGCAGGTTACACAGTTGCTGGTTTAACAACAGCCGACGAGAAATATTACACACCTTATGGTTATAAGGTTACAAAGACTGGCGAAGTTGTAACAAGCGAAGCAGGGGTATATAAGATAAAATACGAAATCACAAGAACATACACGAGTGGTGGCACATCAAAGACAGATACATTAATGGATGTTACAAGAATTATTACTGTTGAAGAAAAGATTGTTATAGTAGACGTTATACCACCAAGAGGCAGTATAACAGTTAAAGATGCTACAATCAGAAATAATATTAACTATGTCCCATCAACCAGTGTGACATTAGAGATTTCAGCACAAGATAATATTTCAACTGCTTCTGAGATTAAGGTTTATATTACGACTGAAGCAATAGATTTGACTAAGACAATTGCCGATGCTTTATGGGAGAATTACAGCAATGGTATGACAAAGACAATTACTATTACAGATGTTTCTACAACAACAAGAGTATATGCATTATTCAAAGATGCTGCTGGAAACACATCTGCTGCATTCACTGGAGCAGATACAGAGTATAGCATAATATACAATTTGAATGGTGGTACAGGTAGCATTGAAAATGGAACTGCAAATTATGGTTCACCTGCAATTTTAAGCAATAAGGTTCCTTCTAAGAGCGGTATGTATTTCTTAGGATGGAGCACAAATGCTTCTGCTACAGTTGCTAGTTACAAGGCTGGCGGAATAATGCAAGCAGATACATTTAAAGGAACAAACAAGAATATAAATTTATATGCTGTTTGGAGTAATAATAAACCTTTACTTTCAAATGTTGTAGCAAGCGGAGATTTAATTGATTTACCAATATACTATGAAGATTTGTCTGGAAAGGGTAAGACAGAATGGAGAGTAATCTCTGAGGTTACAAACAGCGTTACTGGTGGAAAATCAGTTGTTGTTATAAGCACTGGTGTACCACTAACATTAAGCAATACTTCAGCAGATTTAGAGAATGATTTCTTCAACATGGATAATTATTCTGAAAATGGTTTTGAGAATAATATAGATTTGAGCGAATTGTTCTTAAATAAGCATGTTGATATTGTTAATGAAAAAGCAAATGTTAAAGGAATTAAAGATGGCAACAATGTGTATGTTTTAGTTACATTGAGAGAGTCAACTTCAACTAATGGAAAGGATGCATATGACAAGTGGTCTCTTGAAAACAGTTTAGAAAAAATAACTGTAAACTTTAACACTGACGGAGGAACTTTAACAGAGGCTAGCAAGGATGTTGTATATGCCGGAAAATACGGCACACTTCCAACTCCAACAAAAGAAGGATATACTTTCGATGGTTGGTATACAAGTGCTGACGGAACTTTAGTAAACGATACAACAAAGGTTACAAAGAATTATACTCATACACTATATGCACGTTGGACAAAAAATAAATATTCAATCACATTTAAAGCAAATGGTGGTACTGGTGAAATGGCTCAACAATCTGAATGGTACGGCACAAGTTTGAATATTAGCAAAAATACATTTACGTATACTGACTATGTATTTGCAGGTTGGGCAACAAGTGCAAATGGAGATGTTAAATATCTAGACGAAGATGAAATAACATTTACAAACAACATGACATTGTATGCTAAATGGGTTCCGAAATTTGAGATAACAGCAAACTTCCATCCAGAAGGTGGAACAGTTACAACAGCATCAAAGAAGACATATTTGAGTACACCATATGGAACATTACCAACTCCAACCTATAGTGGCAAGGTATTTACAGGTTGGTATACAGAAAGTGGAGAGTTAGTAACAGCGAGAACATTCGTAGACAAGTATTGTCCTGGAACAGGAGATTATTGTGAATCAGGAACATCGGTTGCTTGTACAAAATGTGAAGGCGACGGAAAGGTTGACTACACATGTAAAGACGGTTCTAAAACAACAGTTAGTTGTACAAATTGTGGCGGTGATGGAGAAGTTGTTTCTAGCTACACATGTACAGATGGTTCAAGCACTTGGAGAAGTTGCAGCAGCTGTGGAGGAAGTGGCAAAACTACAGAGACTTGCACAGCTGGTGGTAATAAGAGTGTGAGTTGTACAACATGTGGAGGCGATGGAAAAGTTAATTATACATGTTCAAATTATTCTACATGTGGAACTTGTGGTGGTTCGGGAACTTTAGCAGCTGAGTATGTTTCTAATACGGCTCCTTGCACAGTTGCTGGATGTAACGGTACTGAAACACAGATTTCATGTAGAAGCTGTGGACAATATGTTAGACATTATTGTACAGGTGGATGTGGCTCTAGTGGAGGTTCTTTTGCACATGAGCAAAACTGCCCAAGCACAGTGAGTTGCTCAAGCTGTTCGGGAAAAGGCAAATCAGCATGTTCACATGGTTATAGAACTAGTCATACGGTTTCTAATGGAAAGACTTGTACATCATGTAATGGAAGTGGTAAAAGAGTAATGATAGTTAAATGTTCACATGGAAAGACATCAAGTCATACTTACAGTGTAAGTTGCTCAAATTGTAGTGGAAAAGGTGGATATTATGATACTACAACATGTAGTCATGGATATACTTCTAGTCATACTGTATCATATAGTAGCACATGCTCTACATGTTCTGGAAATGGTACTGTAACTAAATCATCACCTTGTACACATGGTTATACATCGGCTCACACAGTGAGAAATGGTAAGTCGTGTACAACATGTAGTGGAAGTGGTGCAATAACAGCTCCTTGTGAACACGGTTACACAACAAAGCACGAGTTTTGTGCAGCACATAATTTGAATTATGCACATATTGAATTATTTGCTAAATGGAATTGATAATTATGTGCAAAAATGTGATAAAATATTTTAAGAAAGGATGGCACTTATGAAGAAAAAAGAAATTATAGCAAGCCTAATATCTATAACGGTAGGGGCGATAATTCTGGCGGTTGGCTGGCACAAACTTGCCAGCACGAGCCGAAATAATTTAATATCGTGCAAGCATGTTGATGAAAACATAGACATGATTTGTGATTCATGTGGTGCTAGCCTTTCTTTTAAAGATTATGCTTTTGAGCAGGAGCTAAAAAAGAACATTAGCGGTGATGAAAACATACAAGCTAAAGGCGACATGTTAAACGGAACCGAGCTTGTGGCTAGCAAATTAGAAAATGTCGATACGATTGCACTTGCTAAAAAGCATATACCTACACTTAAAGACGAAGATATTATTGCAGGATATGATATTTCAATGCTTGTTAATGATATGAAATTCGAGCCAAAAAGATATGGCGAAAGTGTAAATATTAGCATCGATGGATTAAACGTAAAAGATAAAGAAAACATGGCGATGCTACACATATTAGGTGATTTTACATACGAAATAATTCCACTAGATAGTTTTAGCAAAAACAAGATTGGCTTTAATGCCACTAGTTTTTCAACATATATATTGGTGACTTTAGGAACATATAATGTTACGTTTTCTGGCGACGGAGATGTTACAATTCTTGATCAATATGGTGTTGAGTTAAAGAATAATTCTACAATAGACGGTGGTACAAATTTCACTTTTACGATAGTTTCGAATGATGGATATGAGTTAAAAGGTGCTACGCTTTCAAACAGCGGAGCCGCAACGATAAGCGGAGTTGGAAATGGCTATGGTCAAACTTTTACAGTAAAGAATATAACTTCTAATTTGAACATTAATATTAACACAATTGAGTTGCCTAAGATTGTTTCTAATCCAAAGACGCAAAAGATTAAAGATGGTTCATATGCGAGCTTTAGTGTTACTGGTGAAAATGTTAAAAAGGTTGTTTGGGAATACAGAGAAAGTGGAGATGCTGAGTGGAAATCTACAAACGGTGTTTGGGGTTACTCAATGCTACAAGGTACAACATCAACATTTAGTACAGGAACAGTAGAGGAGAATAAAAGTGGATATCAAGTAAGAGCTTTGTTATATGCTGAAACAACATCAACAAAGCCAACGATATCAGAGCCTGCAATGTTAATTGCTATGCAAGACGTTGTGACAGTTGATATTAGGTCTACTTTATTACCTGAATATCCTATCATAATAACTTCTAGACCGGCAGGCGTTTGGGGCTATACAGATGTTTCATTTACAATGGTGACTGGAGGAAAATTGCCAGAAAATCAAATATTGCAATACAAGATTGGAAATGGTGCTTGGACAGATTATTCAGCTGAAACAGTGATTAGCACGGAGGGAACTACATTACTATATGGTAGAGCTATAAATGCAGATGACACAAGATATATAAGCGAAGAAGTAGTTGCTGAAATCAAGATTGATAAAACAAATCCATATATTACAGTTAATAAGATTACTGATTCTTCGGTTGAGTTTACTGCATCAGATGGACTTTCAGGTGTTGCAGCTTGGGCTGTGACAGATGGTACAACAGCTCCTAAGAACAAGGTGACAACAGATTCTGTTTCTGGAGATAAGTTAAATACATGGTATTCAGTTTCAGGTATTGCTACACCAATGGATTTGAGTTTCGAAGGTTTGAGTTTGGGAACATATTATATCTGGTTAAAGGATAGAGCAGGAAATGTATGCACACCTAAGGATATAACAATATATAAAGACATCATGGCACCTATCGGAAGTTTGAAGATTGTTGGTAATGAAATTGACGGTACTACATATGTAAATAATACTACTGTAAAATTAATTATTACAGCTACTGATAACGTAACAGCTACTTCAAATCTAAAGATGAAGATATTCAATAAAGAAGATTTCGAGGACTTGAAATCGCTTAAGGATATCGCGTGGGAAGATTTTGCAAGTGAAGTTACATGGCAAATTCCAAGCAACGATGGTGCTAAGAGAGTGTTCTTGTTACTAAAAGACGAGGCTGGAAATATTTCGTTAGCGTTATAAAAAATGATAACTTTAAAATATTCGAACTGACAGAAAAGAAGTCTTAGTAGAAGTGGTTAAATAAAAAGAGAGATTTACCTTAAGTTTTAGGTGGTCTCTCTTTGTTTTTGAGTTTAGCAAATGGCTTAAATTTATCGTGAATTGTAAATGATAAAATTAATTGAATAAATAGCAGAATTAAAAGAAGATATGAGACTGCTTAGGGTACATTGTTAGTTCAAAATATGGTTGCTAACGATTAAGAAGTGGTGTATACTTTTTTTAGGTGTTTAATTATGTTTTTGGAGGTATACTAATGAATAAGAAATCTAAAGTGATTTTAATTATATGTGTGATTGTTGTTGTGCTAGCTGCTGGAGGATATGTTGCGTATAATATGATGCACTCAGAGCCAACTCCACCAGATATTATCGTGCCATCTGGTGATGTGGAAGAAGAAAAGCCAAAGGCTGAATCTGTTGTGGTTCAAGATGTTAAGGTTGAAAACTATACAGATAACAGATATATAAATTGCGTATATCCTAAGGTTACAAATCTTACGAATAAAGAGTTTGAAAATTATATTAACAAGCAAATTGCTATGAATATAAGCGAGTACAGAAATGAGATTGAGTATATAATTGATGACGAGACTTTGCCAACAGAAATGTATAGATATGTTACATCTTATTCTAGATATAACTGCGATAAGTATTTGTCGTTGGTTATTGACCAAGATTATCAAACTGGCGGAATTCGTTCAAACAAATGGAAAGACATATATAATATAAATGTTGAGACACAAAGAATTTTTTATCTAGAGGATTTGTTTGAAGCTGGTGCTAAGTATGAAGAAGCTATTATTGCAGAGATAACAAAACAGGCCGAGGCAAAGAACATGGAACTTGTTGGTGGAAACGGCTTAACAAAGCTTCCTAAAAAACAAAAGTTTTATATAAAGGATGATAAACTTACAATTTATTTTGACCCTTCAGAAATTTCAGCAACTGCCTTTGGCGAGCAACATTTCGAAATGCCATTTACAATGAATGAAGAAGGATTTTTTGAAATAGGACAATAAAGATTATTTAAATGGAAGATATGGTGCTATTTCAGTATTAGAGAAATCTAATATTTTATTCACATAAATTAATCTGTTTTTTAAAGTTATATACAATATATTTACAATCGTGCTACAAAATGATAAAATATAAGCACAATTGTAAAAGGAGATTGGAATGATTGATAGAATTTTGAAAATAATGAAAGAAAGCAATGAAATAATAACACCTGCACAATTAGAAAAAAAGGGAATATCAAGAGTATATTTATCAAAAATGGAAAAGGAAGGAATAATTGAAAAAATTGATAGAGGAATATATGTAACTGAAAATTTTAAATATGACGAATATTATTTATTTCAGCTAAAATATCCAAAAGCAATATTTTCTCATAATACAGCTTTATATTTTTACGAAATGACAGAAAGAACTCCAATAAAGATGGATGTGACAGTATATAGAGAATATAATCCTCATAGATTTAAAGATTTAGTAAATGTTTATAAAATCAGTAAAGAATTATATGATTTGGGAGTTACAGAAAAAAAATCGCCACAAGGAATGAAAGTTAAAATATACAATTTAGAAAGAACGGTATGTGATATTATAAAAGATAAAGATTGCTTGGATATAGAAATTAGAAATAAAGCAATAAAAAAAGCAATTAGAAGTAAAGAATTTAATGCAAGTAAAATGTTTGAATATGCAAAGAAAATGAATATATATGACAAAGTAAAGAATTATATGGAGGCAATTATATGATAAAAAATGCTAAAAGTTTAATGGACAAATCCAGAAACTTAGCAGCAAGTTGTAATGTTACAACAAATGAAGTATTACAAAATTATATGTTTGAAAGAATATTAGAAAGATTATCCGTCTCAAAATATAAAAATAATTTTATATTAAAAGGTGGGCTTTTATTATCTTCAATGATGGGAATTGATACAAGAACGACCATGGATATGGATACTTGCATAAAGGGAATAGATTTAACAGATGAGCAATTATACGAAGTATTGCGAGAGATATTAAATATAGATGTAAATGATGGCATAAAATTTGAAATACGAAATTCTCAGCCAATTAGAGAAGATGATGATTATGGTGGATTAAAATATAATTTATTAGCTATATTTGATAATTTAAGAGTTAATTTAAGTATAGATATAGCTACAGGTGATTTAATAACCCCAAAAGAAATAGAATATGATTATAAAATGATGTTTGAGGATAGAAGTTTGAAGATTATGACATATAACATAGAGAGTATAATCGCAGAAAAGTTTCAAACGATAATAAGTAGGGGAGTATTAAATAGCAGAATGAAAGATTATTATGATTTATACTATTTAATTACATATAAAGAAATTTCAAAAGAAAACTTGAAAAATGCCATAATAAAAACCTTCAATAAAAGGAATACAGATATAAAAAGTATAAATAAAGTTATTGAAGAAATAGAAAAAAGTGAATTTGTAAAAGACTTATGGTCAAGTTATTCAAAAAAATATCAATATGCGAAATGTCTAGAGTTTAAAAAGGTAATAACTTCTATAAAAAATATAGAAAAGGATTTTTTGAAATAGGACAATAAAATAGTTGACATTTTATGGCAAGTTGAATATAATAGATATTGTTAGAAAACTTTGAAATTTTAGCTTAAACCCAAAATATTTATATTAAAAGGAGTCGTAAATATGATAAGAAATATACTTTTAACATGCTGTTGTACGAGATAAATGCTCTGTCTTAATTAGTAGACATGAGTATTAAAAGTCGTGCCTACATGAAAGTATATTTATTATCGAAAATAAATTATGAAGCTATGTAGGCAAGTGAAATTGCATGCATAGCTTTTTAATTTGTTCATATAAATGAAGAAAAAGCGGGTGCATTTGAAAATCAGAAAACCACATAGAGTTACTTATTGTAAATATTGTATTTTTGTGGTAAATTATTTGTATTGGAGGTTAGTTATGAAGATATATAATTCAATGACTGGAAAGAAAGAAGAATTTAAGCCTATAAAAGATGGCGAGGTTAAGATGTATGCCTGCGGTATAACTGTATATGATTTAAGCCATATAGGTCACGCAAGGCAAGCAATCGTATATTCAATGATTAAAAACTATCTTGAATATAGAGGATATAAAGTTACATATGTCAGAAATTACACCGATGTGGACGACAAAATAATAAATAGAGCAAATGCCTTAGGAAAGAATGCGATAGAGTTTTCAAGAGAGCAAATTGAAGAGACTGAAAAGGATATGGCTGCACTTCATGTTGCACCGGCAGATATACAAACTAAGGCTTCTGAATATATCGATAAAATCATAGATTTTGTTCAAAAGCTAATTGATAAAGGTTATGCATATGTCGCACCAAATGGAGATGTTTATTATAGTGTTAGAAAGTTTAAGGATTACGGAAAACTTTCACACAGAAATGTTGATGACATGTTAAATGGTGTGCGTATAGAACTTGAAGAAGGCAAAGAAGATCCTATAGATTTTGCACTTTGGAAATCAGCTAAACCTGGCGAGATTTCTTGGGATTCTCCTTGGGGTAAAGGTAGACCAGGCTGGCATATAGAGTGCTCTGCAATGGCTTTAAACACTCTGGGAGAAACTATAGATATCCATGGTGGTGGAAGAGATTTATTATTCCCACATCATGAAAATGAAATTGCACAAAGTGAAGCTCTAACGGGCAAAACTTTTGCAAATTATTGGTCTCATTGTGGACTTATAAAAATAAATGGTGAGAAAATGAGCAAATCGCTTGGCAATTCTTTAACTATCAGAGATGCCCTAAAGATGTACGATTATGAAGTTATAAAATATTTAATGTTTAGCAAGCATTATGGCTCAGATATGGATATTTTAGATAGCGATTATCTAATGTCAGAAAAGCATATGTATTATTTTTATATGAGCATTAAACAAATGCAAGATTTTATTAACACATATGGTGGAAATGTTGATGGCGAAGCACTTCCAGACGATATATCTGAAAAAATAATTCCAGATTTCATCGAAGTTATGGATGATGATTTTAATACAGCTGCAGCACTTGCAAACTTGCATGGAATTTTTAAATATGCTAATGGAATTATAAAATCAGCTAAAAAGAATACAAGAGAACAAACAGCGAATACTCTTGCAAAAATCCTTAAAAACATAAAAGAAGTTTATGGAATTTTAGGTTTATTCACAGAAAAGCCAGAAGATTTTATAAACAAAATGAAAGAGAAATATTTAAACAAATTAAATATAGATGTTTCATTTGTTGAGGATGAAATTTCAAAGAGAGCAGAAGCTAAAAAATCAAAAGACTTTGAAACAGCAGACGCTATAAGAAGTTCATTAGATGAAAAGGGCATCATATTAAATGATACAGCAGAAGGAACAGTATGGGACATAAAGGCTTTATACTAAAATGTTGGAGAGGTTTTAATATTTTTATAAAAAGTGAGGTGTGTTATGGAGATTGATGAAATTGTACTAAAAAACAGTGCTGAGATGGAGAAATATTTTTCACCGTATGCTTGCAAAACAGAAGAAGCATACAGATTTAAAAAAGAAAGAAGAAAAAATGAATTTAATGTTAGACCTACATTCTTCAGAGACGCGGACCGTATATTGCATTCTGGTGCATATTCTTGTTACATGGATAAAACGCAGGTTTTTCCATTAATAAATAATGACTTGATTACGCACAGAGGCTTGCACGTTCAGTTTGTTTCTAAAATTGCAAGAACAATAGGTAGAAGCCTTAAGCTAAATGAAGATTTGATAGAGGCTATGGCATTAGGCCACGATTTAGGTCATGCACCATTTGGTCATATGGGTGAGAGATGTTTAAATATTATTAGCGAAAAACATGGTCTTGGCTTATTTCTTCATAATGCACAAAGTGTTAGAGTTTTAAATGAAATAGAGAATGGCGGAAATGGTTTAAATATAACCGTTCAAGTATTAGATGGCATACTTTGTCATAACGGAGAATTCTTATGCAAAAAATATGAACCGAATTATGAGAAAACGCCAGAAGAATTCATGCAAGAATATAAGAGAACATGGCTTGAAAAGGGATTTGACAAAACTTTGAAACCAATGACACTAGAAGGTTGCGTAGTGAGAATTTCAGATGTAATTGCATATATCGGAAGAGACATCGAAGATGCAATTACAGTGAAACTAATAAAAAGAGAGGATATACCAGAAGAGATAACAAAAGTACTTGGAAATAAAAACTCAGAAATAATCGACACATTAGTAGAAGACTTGATATATCATAGCTTCGATAAGCCATACTTAGAGTTCACAAAAGAAGTATTCACAGCATTAAAGAAACTACTAGACTTCAATTATAAAAATATATATGCTAATCCTAAGAAAGAAGATAAAGAAGAAAAATACATATGCATGTTTGAAATGCTTTACGAGGCATTGTTAGAAGATTTAAAAAATAAAACAGGCAGAATAAACGAAGTTTATCTTCAAACAAAATCAGCAAGATATAAAAGAGAGACATCGCCAGAAAGAATAGTAATAGACTACATTGCTGGAATGACAGATGATTATTTCTTGGCAGAATACAAACTACACTTTTTGCCAAAGAGAAGAGATTTAACGGTGGAGTAAAATTTCACAGGTTATTTTTATAGAAAATCTGGTTTTAAAAAATTGAAAAGCATTTATGCAGGAATGTAAAAAATAAAATATATAAAAACAAAAAAACTTATTGCAAATCATTAGATTTTACAATAAGTTTTTTGCTTTTCAAAACGTAAAGTATTGAAAAATGGTTTTGAAACTTTAAAATTTATTTAAAGCCTCAAAGAGTACGTTAAGCACGAGAGAATTCGTGAGAGCACCGGAATTGAAATCGCGAAAAGTGTTGGTAAATTCAGCATTGCCCTTGAGGCGTGCACACTTAATCGAATAGCGAATTGTACGTTCTACGTTTGCTTTCGTAGAAGAATGTTGCTTTGCTACTTCATCATAGAGGTCGTGGTTGACTGACTGCAAATATTCAGGGTGTTCCTTGCATATTTGCATAGCGGTTTCGATGTAGTTGAAACCTTTGAGAGATGGTTTAAAGCCGAGTCCTTTCAGGTACTTGTAAATTCTCCAACATGGATACTGTTCCATTTTGTTCCCCTTTGAAAATATGAATTTTGGAATACGTTAAAATTTTATAATAAAATATACATTTTGTCAATATGTTATGTACACCTTTGAAACAATTATTGTTCTCTTGCAATTTTATGTAAAACTTGCTATAATTATATCACTTTTGAAAATTTTGGAGGAACGGTATATGTCTAATGGCAAGAACCAAAAGAAAAACATCTTATCTGCGTTAGTGGCCGTTATTTTCACGATTGTGATGTATTTGTTCGGCAGCGGTATCTCCGATACCTTCTTCGAGCCGAGCGAAACGATTGAGACAACGCAGATACTCGAAACAACGCAAACGGGCGACGTAGAAAATCTAAGTGGAGAGTTAACTCTCACGATGATTGACGTAGGGCAAGCCGATAGCTTTTTGCTTGTTCAAAATGACGAGACAATGCTTGTCGATTGTGGAACACGGTCGACAGGAGCTGATGTTGTCAGTTATTTAAAAGAGCAAGGTATAAAAAGACTTGATTACGTGATTGGCACACATCCGCACGATGACCATATGGGCGGAATGTACGATGTGATTACCAATTTCGAGATTGGCAAAATCATTATGCCAGAAGTTAAGGTAGGAAAGGTAACGACCAACTGGTATATTAAGCTCATACAGGAAATCAAGCAAGGTGATTACGAGCTTGAGTATGCTAAGCTTGGAACAACGTATGACCTTGGCGATGCAAGCTTTAAAATTATTGGTCCAATAGAAACCGATGATAGTAATTTAAACAATTATTCAATTGTTTTGAAAGTGACTTTTGGAGATATGGACATAATAATGACTGGCGATGCAGAAACGAAGGTCGAAAGGGATATTATCGATTCTGGAGAAGTGCTTGATGCCGAAATTTTAAAGGTAGGTCATCATGGAAGTGATACATCATCAAGTGATGAATTCATTGATGCAGTATCGCCTTTATATGCACTTATTTCAACGAAAATCGGCAACAAGTATGAGCATCCGATAAAGACAACGATGCAAAAGCTAGAAGAGCGAAAAATAGAAGTTTATCGGACTGATGAGAATGGTACTGTCGTTGCTACGATAACGGCACATGACGTTAAATTTAGCACGGCTCCAGGCGATTATTTAAGTGGCACAGAATTAGAGGAGGCAAAAAACAAATGAAAAGCTATGCATCAATAGGCGGGTTCAACGGCAAGTACGTCAAGCTTGAGGTTGAAATGATAGACGTTGAAGACAGCAATACCATTGAATGTGGCGAACGCGAGACGAAGATGATTGACGTGGATTTCGAAGAATTTCCTTGGGGTGAAGACGATTTCGATGAAGGAGATATAGTCGTAGTAGAACATGACGGAGAAATAGTTTCGGAAATCTATGGCAAGGATGAAGAGGAAAGGCAGAGAAGAATTGATAAAATAAGATAAGTTCAGTTCTTGGAATGTAAGGCTGAAATCAAAAAACGAATGAGGCTTGAAGTGAACACAAATTGTTAAATAAAAAATTAACAGTTGTGTTCACTTCTTTTTTGTCTTGTTCGTTTTTAAGTATTTTAAAGAATATTAATAAAATTGAATAACGCATTAAAAAATAACACATAATAAGATTGACTTTTTGAAAAATAAGTATATACTATGTATATACAATTGGGGGGATATAAATGACTACATCAATACAAAAATGGGGAAATAGTCAAGGGGTAAGAATACCTAAAATAATGTTAGATGAAGTAAAATGGTCAGAAAACGAAGAAGTTACAATCACAGTATACGACGGAAAACTAATAATTGAAAAAGCCAAAAAAGAAAAGGAGAGTATAATGGAGCTGTTTGAAAATTACGAAGATGAATATACACCAGAAGAAATAGATTGGGGAAAGCCGGAGGGAAAAGAAGTATGGTAAAGCAAGGAACAATTATAAAAATAAATTTCAATCCACAATCAGTGCACGAACAAGCAGGATATAGGCCGGCGGTCGTAATAAGTAATGATATATTCAATGAAAAAACTAAATTGTCTATAGTTTGTCCAATAACAAATACGGATAAATATTTTCCATTACATATACCATTAGATGAAAGAACTAAAACAACAGGCGTAATCCTTTGCGAACATATAAAATCTCTAGATTTAAATAACAGAACATTTCAAGAAGTAGAAAAATTACCGAAAGATTTATTAGAAAAGGTAATAAATATTGTCTTTGCAGAAATAGAGGAGATAAAGTAAACTATTTATTTGAGACGTTTTGTACTTTTGACCAAAACCTTGACCAAATAGGATAAATTTGTTAAAATGTACCTAGTTTGATTAAAAGAATAGGAGAGATTATATAAATGATTAGTGCTAATGGAGTTACACTTCGTTTTGGTAAGCGTACACTTTTTGAAAATGTTAATATAGCTTTTACACCAGGAAATTGTTATGGTTTGATTGGTGCAAATGGAGCAGGTAAAACCACATTTTTAAGAATTTTGTCTGGTGAACTTGAGCCATCACAAGGCGATATCTCTATGAATCCAGGTGAAAGACTTTCTGTTTTAAAACAAAATCACCATGAGTATGAAGAAGAACAAGTCTTAAAGACTGTTATAATGGGAAACACAGAGCTTTTTAAAATAATGCAAGAAAAAGATGCGTTATACGCAAAACCTGATTTTTCAGAGGCTGACGGTGTTAAAGCCGGTGAATTAGAAGCAAAGTTTGCTGAGATGGATGGCTGGAATGCTGAATCGGATGCCGCAATGCTTTTAAATGGTCTTGGACTTGAAACAGAGTTCCACGATAAATATATGAAAGAGCTTACAGAAGCTCAAAAGGTTAAAGTGCTTCTTGCACAAGCCTTATTCGGCAATCCAGATGTTTTGCTTTTAGACGAGCCTACAAACTATCTAGATATCGAAGCAATAGAATGGCTTGAAGAATTTTTGATAAATTTTGAAAACACAGTTATCGTTGTATCACACGATAGACACTTTTTAAATACGGTTTGTACTCACATTGCCGATATAGACTTTGGCAAGATTAAAGTATATACAGGTAACTATGACTTCTGGTATGAATCTAGCCAACTTGCTTTAAAGCAAATGAAAGATGCTAATAAAAAGAAAGAAGAGAAGATTGCTGAATTACAAGAATTCATTAGAAGATTTAGTGCAAATGCTTCAAAATCTAAACAAGCAACATCACGTAAGAAGTTACTTGAAAAAATCGAATTAGATGAGATTAAGCCATCTAATAGAAAATACCCATATATCAATTTTGAAATGGACAGAGAACCAGGAAAAGAAATTTTATTTGTTGAGAATTTAACAAAAACATTAAATAGAAAGAAACTTTTAAACAATATTTCGATAAATGTGCAAAATGGAGATAAGATTGCTTTTGTTGGTCCTATGGGACTTGCTAAAACAGAATTGTTTGAAATACTAACTGACAACAGTATTCAAGAAAGTGGAGAGTTTAAGTTTGGCATAACTACTTCAGTTGCATATTTCCCTAAAGATAATACAGCAGAGTTTAACAAAGACATGACAATTGTTGAATGGCTTATGCAATATTCAAAAATCAAAGAAGAAACTTTTGTTAGAGGATTTTTGGGAAGAATGTTATTCTCTGGAGAAGAAGCACTTAAAAAAGTTAATGTACTTTCTGGTGGAGAAAAAGTTCGTTGCATGCTTGCGAAAATGATGCTTTCAGGAGCTAACATTTTGATATTTGATGAGCCAACAAACCATTTAGACCTAGAGTCAATTACAGCATTAAATAATGGTCTTATAAATTACAAAGGTGTAATTTTATTTACATCGCATGACCATCAATTTGTTCAAACAATTGCTAATAGAATAATTGAAATAACACCAAATGGCCTAATAGATAGAAGAATGACTTACGACGAATATCTTGAGACAGACGCAGGAGCTAAAAAGAGAGAAATTGAAATAGACTAAATAAATTAAAAGGACAGTGAATATTATACATGTTTCACTGTTCTTTTTTTATAATATATATGGTATACTAATTGCAAGGAGAGATGAAAATGAGTGAAAAAATATATACTATCGAAGAGATAAAAGAGATGTTAGGTGAAATATTACGTGAAGAACCAGTGTATAGAGTGATACTTTTTGGTTCTTATGCTAAGTCACAAGCAACTAAACATAGTGACATTGATTTGGTTATTGATACTGATTCTAAGTTGAGAGGATTTGCACTTCTAAAGCTAATATGCAGAATTCAAGAAAAATTGCAAAAAGATGTGGATGCATTTGAAAAAAATGAAATAATTGAAAAATCAAGAATAGACGAAGAGATAAAAAGAACAGGGGTTGTGGTTTATGAAAAATAAAGAATATATGTCAATAAAGAAAATGCTTGAATATATTGACAAAGCAATAAGATATACTAATGGGTGTGATTTTAACTCGTTTTCTAATAATGAAGAAAAAATCGATGCAACAATTTTTGCAATTAGTCAAATAGGAGAACTAGTGAAAAATATAAGTACAGAAACAATGAAGGAATATAACAATATTGAATGGGTAGTTATAAAAAATCTGAGAAATAAAATAGTTCATGATTATGAGGGAATAAAATTGAATTTTATTTGGGATATAATTACTTATGATATAAAAGAATTAAAAAAGAATTTAGAAGAAATAATTGAACAAAACAAATTTAAAATAGATGATGAAAATTCATAAGTAACAATCACCACACATACTTATAGTAACATGGAGGTAATATGATTATAAATATAGATGGCACTAATATAAATTACGAAATTTTTGGAGATGGAAAGCCGTTACTTCTTCTTCATGGTTGGGGTGCGTGCATAAATTCCATGGCACCAATTTGGCAATTTTTTAAGAACAATTTTAAGGTTTATGTTTTAGATTTTCCTATGCAAGGAAACGGCAGTGATGAGCCGAAAGTTCCTTGGGGAGTGCCAGAATATTCAGAGATGGTAAAAAGCTTTATGCAAAAATTGAATATTTCAAAACCTCATGTTATTGCTCATTCATTTGGTGGTAGAGTTACAATATATTTAGCATCAAAGTATAAAGATTTGTTTGATAAAATTGTTTTAGTTGATGCAGCAGGTGTAAAACCTAAACAGACTTTGAAAAAGAGATTTAAAAAGATAGTGTTTAAATGTGGAAAAGTATGCTTAAAAATCTTTACTCCAAAAGATAAGTTAGAAGATAAATTAAATGAGTATAGAAAAAAACATTCTTCAAGTGATTATCTAGCATTAAATTCTGATGTCATGCGAAAGACATTTGTAAATGTAATAAATTTAGATTTGACTAAAAACTTAAAAGATATAGAAAATCCAGTGCTTTTAATGTGGGGCGAAAATGATACAGATACTCCACTTTATATGGCACACATAATGGAAAAGAAAATAAAAGATGCTGGATTAGTGGTATTAAAAAACGCAGGTCATTTTTCTTATATAGATGATGCAACCGAATTTAATTTGATTGTAAGCAAGTATTTAACATAGTAATTTAGGAGGTAATATTTTGGATAATCTAAGAACAGTTCTGTTAGAGATTTTAAGATTTTTGATGTCTTATGGACCACTTATAGTGTACATGATGAATGTGCCTAGAGTGCTACATTATGCTCAATTGGAAGGATATAAGAATAGAGATTTCTTTAGGTGGATTACTAAAAATCCGAAGCTAGCATTCAAACCTGCACTTGGGCAAACTATTGCGATATGTGGATTTTATATTTTAACTGCAATTTTAAATAATCTGTTTGTTTTGAAGTTCCAGGGCGATACGGCGATAATAGTGCTATTTATTGAATATATTGCAATTCTTTTGATGTACGTTGTTATAAATTTTGTTCAAGCAATAAGGGATAAGAAGAAAAGAAAGCTCGCAAAGAAGCCATTAGTATATACAGCCAGAGCGAAGAGACTTATGTTTTGGAATCTTATTACTCTTGCTTTTTTAGAAGTTATGTTCTTAGATGAAGTAAGGCAAGCGACAATTCCTGTTATGGTAGAAATGATTAGAATTGTTGCATACAGTATTTTTACATTCTTATTACCGATAAATATGATTATTTCAAATCTTTTAGCATATCCAACAGAAAGATTTATTGGTGATATTTACGTGGATTTAGCTAAATTGAAGTTAAGAGGAAAACCGTATAAAAAGCTTATAAAGATTGGTATAACAGGTAGTTATGGAAAGACAAGTACGAAATTTATTTTGAGCACAATATTAAGTGAAAAGTACAATGTTCTTGCAACACCAGAAAGTTATAATACGACTATGGGAAATGTGAAGGTTATAAGAAAAATGTTGAAACCAGAGCATGAAGTTTTTATATCAGAAATGGGTGCGAGATACAGATTTGATATTCAAGAGATTTGCGATTTAGTTAGACCTAAGATTGCAATGATTACTTCTATAGGTCCTCAGCATTTAGAAACTTTTAAGAATATCGAAAATATAGTTAAGACGAAAGCTGAGTTATTGGTATCGTTGCCAAGTGATGGAGTTGTGTTTTTGCCGAATGATGATTCACATTGCTTGAAGTTATACAATAAAGAAAAGCGAGAGAAGTACATTTATGGAGTAAATGATAAGCATGCAGATGTTTACGCAAAAGATATTAAATTTAATGCAGATGGAATAAGTTTTACAGCTGTCACGAAAAATGGAGAAATTAAATGTGTTTCAAAGTTGTTAGGCGAACACAATATTCAAAATATTCTTGGATGTATTGCAATTGCAGTTTATTTGGGTCTTTCGAATGAACAAATTGCAAATGGCGTTAAAAAGTTAGAGCCTATTCCTCATAGGTTACAATTGCTTCCTAGTTCAAATGGTTCAATTGTTATAGATGATGCGTTTAATTCTAATCCGGTTGGTAGCAAGGCTGCTTTAGAGGTTATTAAAAAGTTTGATGGCAGAAAGATTATCATTACTCCAGGAATGGTGGAGCTTGGAAATGAAGAGTACAAATATAACAAAGAGTTTGGAAAAAATATGGCGTCAGTCGTTGATATTGCTATTTTAGTTGGTGTTAAGAGAAGTAATGCAATAGTAGAAGGATTAAGAGAAGGAAAGTTTAATGACCAAAATATTTTTGTTGTAGATAATTTAGATAATGCTAGTAAGAAGCTACAAGAGATTACTAAAGCGGGCGATGTTATTTTGTTTGAAAATGATTTGCCAGATAATTATGATGAAAAATAGTTAGTGAAAGTTAATTTGTGAAAAACGGGCAGAGCACAGTTGCTCTGCGGAAAATCGGAATATTTATTAATAAAGGAGATTTGTGTTATGAAAAAGATAGGTGTTATTTTTGGTGGTGTTACGTGTGAACATGATGTTTCAATAGTTACAGGTATTCAGTTGATTAATAATATAGACAAATCAAAGTATGAAGTTTATCCAATATATATTCATTCTGATGGCGAATGGTATGTTGACGATAAGCTTGTGGACACAAATATTTATGCTGAATTTGATAAACACAAAAATACTCTTGGTATGGGATGCATTATGCCAAATAAGCCGGGAATAGTGATGAAAAATAAAGGGCTAATCAATAAAGAAAATTTCATCAAACTTGATTGCGTTATTCCTGCAATGCATGGAATGAATGGCGAAGATGGCAGTGTTCAAGGATTATTAGAGCTTGCAAACATTCCATATACGTCTTCTGGAATATTAGGTGCTAGTGTTGGCATGGATAAAATTTTGATGAAGAAAGTTTTCGAGGCACACGATATTCCTGTACTTCCATATACATATTTTTTGCGTAGTGAATGGCAAAAAGATAACAATAAAATTTTGGAGGAAATAGAGAGAAAAATTCAGTATCCAATGTTCGTTAAGCCTTCTAATTTGGGCTCTAGCATAGGAATTAGCAAGGCAAAAGATAGGGATAGTTTAAAAGAAGCTATCGAAGTTGCTATTGCTTTTGATGAGAGAATTATCGTTGAAAGGGGATTAGAAGATTTGAAAGAAATAAATTGCTCGGCACTTGGAAGAGCTGATGATGTTGTTGCTTCTACAACTGAACAACCAGTTAGTTGGAAAGAATTTTTGACATTCGATGAAAAATATTTATCTGGTGGCAAAGGTTCTAAAACTTCAAGTGGCACAAAGAATGGAATGGCGTCTATGTCTAGAAAAGTGCCAGCAGATATTACAAAAGAGCAAGACAAGGAAGTTAAAGATTTGACAATAAAATCTTTTAAAGCATTAAATTCAAAGGGCGTAGTTAGAATAGACTTTTTGATAGACAATTCTGATGGCAAGGTATACGTTAACGAGATAAACACTATTCCAGGTTCATTCGCTTTTTATTTATGGGAACATGATGGAATGAGTTATTCAAAGTTGATAGATAAATTAATAGAAATTGCAGAAAAGGAAAATGCAGAAAAGAATAAAAATAATTATACATATAAATCGAATATAGTTGGAAAATTTGGCGGAGGAGTAAAGAATCCAGTTAAGTAGTTTAGGAGAATAGTATGAAAATAAAAGTAATTGGAACACAGATATACGATGAACATGAGGAAAAAGTTATACAAGAATATGAGAATGCAGTAATTGAAATTAAAGATGTTTTAAAGATAAAATATGATGGTGGAGAAATTATATTTGACAAACTTTCAAACGTCGTTACGTTAAATAATGGCGGAAATGAGATTGTTATAGAACTTAATAAAGAAAAAAATTTAACTTACAATACACCTTATGGTATAATATCTATGAAAACTTATGGTGAAGAAATTATAGTTGAGGAGAGTCCGTTTAGAGTCATGATAAAATATAAAATTGAGCTTAACGGAACATCAGCATATAAAAATATTGCAGAAATTATTGCAATCGATTCTAATGATTAAATGTAGTAGGAGGAATACAAATGAAAAAGTTTTTATGCTTGTGTGTGGTAGTAATTACTTGTTTGATAATGTCAAAAACTTATGCGAGTACCACTATTTTTTATGATACTAGAGGAACTAAATACGAAGGCGTTGTTGAGAGAATTGCTAGGTTAAATATTATCAACGGAGTAAGCAATACAACTTATGCACCAAACAAAAGTGTTACAAGAGCTGAACTTGCAAAGATAATTGTAAAGATGAGAGGAATAGAGCATTATGCGGAGGGCGTTGAATACAAAAAAGTGTTTTCGGACGTTAAGAAGACAGATTGGTATTATCCTTACGTTGTTGTTGCATCAGATTTAGAATTATTAAATGGCTATTCGGATGGAACATTTAAACCGAATAAGGAAGTTACATACGCAGAACTTATCGCAATTTTGCTTAGAAATTTAGGCTATACTAGATTAAGTGAGCAAAGTTCAAACGGTTGGTATTGGAATTATGTTGTGAAGATGCGTGAAATTGAACTAAACGATAATGTTGGCGAGTTTGATTATGAAAAGCCAGCAAAACGTGGCGATGTGGCAATGTTTGTTTGGAATGCTCTTATAACAAATAGATGGGCTATAGAGAGTGAAAACGAGTCTACAGGCTTTACTTATACATATTCTGAATCAACACCACTTGAGACTTTCTTTGACGAGTATAGTTTCTTAGACAATGCACCTGTTCTTGCAATTGGTGGATATAATAGCAATCCTATGATAGTAACCACAAAAGGTGCATACAGCATAGATGAAAAAGTTCCTTTGTATGTTCTTGGAGGAAATGTTACAGGCTTATACAAAAAAGATACTAGCAATTTAATCGGTGTAACTTTTGATGAAAAATTCCGAAATGAAAAAGTTGTTAGTGGTCCTGTTTTTTACCTTAAGGAACAAGGATATAATTTGCTTAGGGCGAAGAAGTCAGATTGTTTTGGCTCTAGAGAGAATGCAAATTATGCATATTTAATTTTAAATGAAAACAAGGAAATATTAAGAGCTGTTTACGTTGATGCGTCTGAAACGCTAATTGTCAATGAGATTAGTGTTAATGAAAAGAGTGGCGATGATGACGAGAAGATGCAAGAAATTAAATTAAACGGAATCGAGTTAAAGTCCACCGATACTGCGTTAGTTAAAAATGGAATGGGTGTCAATTGGAAGAATTTGAAGAAAAACGATATTATCACAAATCTTGGAAATGGTTTGTACATGTATTCTACTAATGTTATAACTGATGAGATAACTGATGTTGAAGGCAAGAGTGCGATTTGGCTAGGCGATGAGAAATATATCATTTCAGATATGTGCGTATATTATAGATATAATGCAAAAGAGGCAAGCGATTATTCTTTAATTTCTTCAAGTAGGTTAAAAGAGTTTGTTGGAACAGAGGCTACTGTTTATTTAAATGTTGCAGAAGAAGTTTGCAAAATCGAGTTTGGAAAAACTAAAGAAGAAAATGAAAAATTTAAGATAGGTTATGTTGTAAGAGTAAGAGATACATCAGCAGATGATGAACAAACAGTAGAGATTATGCTAACACCTAATAATACTGAAAAGGCTACAATAAAAGCTGGTGAGAAGTCTTATGCTGAGGTCGGAAAATTGATTGCAGTATGGACAGAAGATGATGACACTACTAAGTTTAGTATGTTATCAAAAGATCAATCTTTTGATAATGATATTGCTGTTAAGTACGAGTATGATGCGAAAGTTATAGATGATTCAATGATTGGTGAATACATTGTGGATGACAACACAGAGTATTATAAAGTTGTTCTAAAATACAAGAATAATTCAACAACGGTAGTTGAAAAATGTACGATGGAAAAATTGAAACTTTCAGATATGAAAGATTTATTAGCATATAAATTGACTCTTGTATATGATGAAAATATGAGAGTTATCAGAGTGTATGCAATAGTCGAAACTAATAAATTTGATAATAGAATTGCACTTGTAAAAGATAAGAGAGTTTCAAAAACAGGCGAGGACAAGTATACGTATAAAGTGACACTTAGTGTTACAGGTTCAACTGTCGGCTCATATGAAATTGATGAAGATGTATATTCTAAATATAGAGTTGGAGATATTATAACATTTAAACAAAATGAAAAAGATGATAAAAAGATTGTACTTGAAGAAACTTTTAAAAGAGAATCTATAGGGTATAAAAGAGATTTAATAGTTAAAGATTTTGATATTCAAAACAGAGAGATAACATTAAATGATGGAAGCATAATGAATTTAAGCGAAGATGTATATATATGGAATGACAGTAGAATAAACTTGAACACATATAGAATTGTTAAAGCAAAAGTGTCAGAACAAGCTGAAAGTGGCTGGAGTTTCAATTCTTTGGAGATGGCTACAAAAGATAATTTATCAGTTCAAGAAGGAGACAGAATTGCTATTGGAGAACTTGATAAAGTCATTGTAATATATAGCGGATACGATAAATGAAAAAGTTCAAAATTCGCTTTACATAGAGTTACCTTATGATATAATTTAGTTGTAAGTGTTTTTATGTAAGGAATGAAGTAAGTTGAAGTACAAGAATTATTATAAAATATTAGGCTTAAAAAATGAAAAAGTAACTGATGAAGAAATTAAGACAGCATATAGGCATTTGGCGAAATTATACCATCCAGATATAAATGGTGGTAATGAAGCAGTTACAGAAAAATTTAAAGAAGTAAATGAGGCTTATCACATTTTAGGTGATCAAGCCTCTAGAAAAAAATATGATAGGGGATATTTTGCGTATAAACTTAGAGATGGGTTCACAAAGGAAAAGGTTCAAAATACGGTGGATACAGAACATGGTTTTAGCGAGATATTTAATATGGTTTTCGGTAAAAAAGAAGAGCCTAGTATAAAGACTAATTTAGATAAAAAAGATTATCCTGTTGTTGGAGAAGATTTAGAGTCTGAAATTGATATAAGCTTAGAAGAAGCTTTTTTTGGAGCGGAAAAGAAAATTGCTTTTAAAACAGTGGATGGTGGACTTAAGACAATTGCTGTTAAAGTCCCTAGAGGCATACGTGCTGGTGAAAAGATTAGACTTGCAAATCAAGGAAAACCAGGAAAAAATGGTGGCGAGAGTGGAGACTTATACATTAAAGTGAATATTTTGCCACATGAGAAGTTTAAGTTAGAGGGTTCAGATATAGTTGTAGATTTGCTTTTATCTCCATGGGAGGCCGTTCTCGGCTGTAAAGTGGAAGTGCAAAATATTGACTCAAATATATTTATTTCAGTGCCCAAGTGTGTTGCATCTGGCGAGAGGCTTAGAGTCGCAAACAGCGGATATTTAGATGGAGTTGGTGGAAGAGGAGACTTATTATTGGAAGTAAAGATAATGGTTTCAAAGAGGCCATCTGAAAGAGAGATAGAATTATATGAAGAACTTGGAAAAATATCCGATTTTAGGCCTAGAGGGGTATAATTGTTGCATTTTACATAATTTGGTGCTATAATAGTCTTAGGCATTATGAATAGGTTTGAGCATTTTGAAGGAGGAGTTTTATATGGAATTAGCAAATGAAAGAAGTTTTACTATCGTAGATCCGAACGAGATGTGTACAATGGCTTTTGTTATTAACGAACCAGAAGGAAACACTTCTTGTGCCACAATACAAAAGTTAGAATGTAAAACTGAAGAGTCTGCAAGTGGTTATAAGAAAACTTTTTTTGTTGGCAATGATGATTTAAATAATGACGAAAGAGATTATGATATTTTACTTTTGACATTAGGCAAAGAAAAAGCTCTTATGAATATGGCAATTTTGAAAAAAGATGAACTTCTTATTTCAAAGGAGCCAGCAAACGTTTCTTATAAGACTTTGAGAACAGAAGACAGCATTACATATAAGGACATCAATTATACTCCTAACTTTAAGAGACCTATTTCAATTATTGACCCAGAAATAGCAGATGAGGTCAAACCTGTTTTATATTTCGACGAGGCAGCTAATATGGTTAGGGCGAGAGTAAAATTGTTGCCAGACAAATCGTATATAGCTTTGGAAGTTAGAAAGAAAGAATCAGGTGGTTATAAGACTAACTATACAGTTTGTACGTTTGAGTAGTTGGTAGATTGGAGGTCCAATATGAGTGCAATCAAGAATATCATTGGTTTTGGAAGTGTTGAGGAAAGTGATGAGTACTACAAAGTTTCAACAGATAAACCAATCAATTATAAGCATCTTTACAACGAATATTATAGAGATGAGGAGCAAGAAAGATAAGATTGCTTTTAAGTGCTACTTAGTAGAGATGTGCTAACGAAGGAGGAAACACTAATGAAGAATTGGTGGGATAAGAATAAAAGGATAATAATAGTTTTTGGGGTAATATTTATAATATTAGCCCTTCTTCTTTTGCCTGCATTTGCGAGAGTTGGATACGAAAAACGCTTGGAACGGTGGAGAATATTTTGGAAAGGGAAGTATAGATATTTTTACGAATATAGTAAAAGAAATTCCTCAAAATATTAAGATTGCTTTCACAGTTGCAAGTGCTGCATATTTAGAAATAATCAAAGTGTTTGGAATATTTTATCTTGGATTTGTTATAATCATGCTAATAAAAGCTTCAGGCAAAAGTGATTATGACAAAATAGAACATGGTAGTGCTGATTGGTGTAGCAATGCTGAAAAGTACACGGTTTTAAGTCCTAAAGATGGAATGATTCTTGCAGAAAAAACGTATTTGCCAGTAATACCAAAGCCACCAGAAGGTAAGAATGGTAACATCTTAGTAATTGGTGGATCTGGTGCAGGTAAATCAGCATCTTTCGTTATTCCAAATGCACTTCAAATGTTGGGTTCATATGTTTTTACTGATCCAAAAGGTGAACTGTATGATAGAACAGCAGGATTTTTTAGAAAGAATGGTTACGATGTGCATGTTATTAATCTTCAGGACCCAAGATACAGCGATGGGTACAATCCATTATCACATATAAGAGGTACACTTGATGTTGATACAATTGTAAAGATTGTTTCTAAAAAAGAAGGTGGAGATAAAAAAGGTGGAGACCCATTCTGGGATCAAACATCAGAAGCTTTGCTTAAAGCTGTTATTTATTACGTGCTTTTAAATAGACCTAAAGAAGAGCATTCATTTGCAAGTTGTTTAGCCCTTTTAAGATTAGGTGGCGAAAATGATGGTGAAGATTTAAAAAATATATTTATGAGTTTGCCATTTGAAAATCCCGCACGTAGAGCATTTGAAACGATTAGACTTGGTAGTGACAAAACATTTGCTAACATCTTGGTTTCACTTGCTGCAAAGCTAGATGCATTTGATTCAGAAGAAATTACTGCTATGACAAGTACAAATACAATAGAATTTAAAGATTTGGTTGATAAGAAGTCAGTACTTTATTTTATTACTCCGGCGACGAATGATACATATAATTTCTTGATGAATATATTCTTCTCACAAATGTTAGATAGATTGTATGAGTATGCTGATTCAAAAGGTGGAAGCTTACCAACGCCATTATTTTTAATACTTGATGAGTTTGCTAATATAGGAAGAATACCTAGATTTGAACAAATTTTAAGTACATGTCGTTCTTATAGAATAAATATAAGTATAATTTTGCAAAGTATAGATCAATTGATTGCGATATATGATGAAAAAGTTACAGAGAATATTATGGCTAACTGTAGTACGCATTTATTTTTAGGAAGTAATGCTCAAAAAACACTTGAAACATTTTCTAAGCAGCTAGGTGAAAAAACAATTACAAGAGATAATATTTCAAGAAGTACAGACAAGGATGCTAATTTTAGTGGTAGAAGTTATTCAGACCAGATTATGGCGAGAGCTCTTATGACGCCTGATGAACTTAGAAGAATGGATACAAATGAATGTATTATATTTGTTCAAGCAATGAAACCAATCAAAGCAAATAAGTATTGGTATTTCAAGATGCATCCGATGTATAAGATGGCAAAATCTGTAGAGGAAAGCCACAAAGGAATTGCAGAGCCAAGAAGAGGCGAGTATAAGATTACAAATCCATATGAGTTAACGAATGATAGCTTAGATGATTTGTTTGGTTCACCTTCTAAAGAAGAAGTTGATGTGGATGTTGGCGAAGGCGTTAATGTAAATAAAAATGTTTCAAACAATACTACTGCGCCAAAAGAAGTAAATGAAGAAACGTATGATTTACAAATAGAATTAGAAAGAAAATTTGATGAGATTTTTGGCTCACCAAAAAAACAATAAGTTTATAATTTATAGGATGAAAAGTGGTTTGCTTTTCATCCTATTTTTTTCGACTTTGCTTGCGGTAATCGACATTTTGTATTATCATTTTAGTATGTACTAAAAGATTTTAAGTGTTACTTATAAACAATATTAAATTTTTGTTGTGAAATATATTAAGGAGGATTTATGAAATTTATACATATAGCAGATTTGCACCTTGATACACCATTAGTATCTTTAAGAAATAATAGAGATTTAATAAAGAAAAGAAGAACTGAACAAAGACAAGTTTTTAGCGATGTCATAAATAAAATTAAAGCTGAAAATATAGAATATTTATTTATTTCAGGAGATTTATTTGAACAGAAATTTGTTGAAAAAAACACTATAGATTTTTTGATTTCAAGTTTTGAATTGATTCCAAACACAAAAATTTTTATATCACCGGGAAACCATGATCCATATATAAAAAGCTCTCCATATCAAACTTTTGAATGGCCTGAAAATGTAACAATATTCACAGGTGAGGTAGGGATGTTTTCGTTTGAAGATGTTAACGTGTATGGTATTGGCTTCACAGATTACGAGTTTTCATCAGACGAGATTAGCAAAATTCAAATTGAAGATGAAAACAAAATTAACGTGTTAGTTGTACATGGAACATTAGATGGTGCAAGTAAAAAATATTTGGATATAAAGTCAAAGGATTTAGAAAAATTTGATTACGTTGCGTTAGGTCATATACATGAAAGAAAAGTTGATGGTTCTAATATTGTATATCCTGGAAGCCTTCTATCTATCGGTTTTGATGAATTAGGCGAGCACGGAATTGTAATTCGGAGATTTGAAAAAGAATGACATAGAATATAGATTTGAAAATATGGAATATAGGCACTTTGAAATTATAGAAGTAGATATTTCAAATTTTAAATCGCCAGATGAAATATTAAATCATATTTCTTTGCAAGATAATATTTACAGGATTGTTCTAACTGGTGAAAGAAATGTTGATACCGATAAAATAATTGAGACATTAAATAATACCGGAAAAAATATTTGTGAAATAAGAGATTTAACGCATATATCATATGATTTCGATAGTATCACAAAAGAGAAAAATTTGAAGGGGATTTTTACAAAAAAGATGCTTGAAGAAATTGAAAAGAATCCAGAAAGAAAAGAGGAAATTTTAAAAGCAATTGAGATAACATATAACGTTTTATAATGGGAGGAACTAATGAAAATCAATAACATTCAAATTAATGGATTTGGTAACTTGAAAGAGAAAAATTTGAATTTAAAAAACGGAATAAATATTGTCTTCGGAGAAAACGAGACTGGAAAGTCGACACTTGCAAACTTTTTAAAGGCAATGTTTTATGGCGTGAATAGAAATAAAAATGGAAATCCTTTCTCAGAGTATGAAAGATTTAAACCTTGGGGAGAAGGCGATTTTAGTGGAAAAATCGATTACGAAATAAACGGGAAAAACTATACGGCGATTAGAGAGTTTAATAAAAATAATTGTAAAGTATTTGATAAAGAAGGAAACGAGATAACCGCATTATTCAACAAAGATAAAATGAGAGGCTCAGAAATAGGAATTGAGCAACTTGAGATAGACGAAGAGACATTTATAAATTCCATTTTTGTTTCTCAAAAAAATGTAGAGGTTGATGATAGTGGTAGAAAAAGTGTAATACAAAAACTTACGAATATGATTCAAAGTGGAGATGAAACAATATCTTATGACAAGGCAAAGCAAAAGTTGCAAAAGAAACTTTTAGATGAAATAGGAAGCGATAGAACTCAAAATAAGCCATTAAATGTTACTATGCGTGAAATTAATCTGCTTGAGGATAAAAAGGCAAATTTGGTGCGAAATAGAGAAAAGCAGACGGTGATTTTGGAAAAAGAGAAAGAGTTAGATGTAAAACTTGCAAATACAACGAATGACTTAGAAAGAACAACGAAAGTATTAGAAATAAAAGATAGATATTTTAATCTTCTTAGAGAAAGAGAAAACGATTACGAAATTGCAGTAAAAATAGCAGAGAAAGAATATCAAAAGAGGATAGAAATAAAGAAAAAAACAAAGAAGGATTCACAGATATTGACTGCAATTTTGACTATTATATTAGTAATAGCTTGTGTTATCTTAAAATGGTATATTCCAGCTGGTATTGTTGCTGCTGTTGGAGTTGTAGTGGCAATCATATTATCAAATGTATTATCTATGGACGTAAAAATGGGCACTGTGCCTAATTTTGATGCGATAAGGGAAGATTTTAAAAAGAAGGAAAATAGGGAGTTAGAGCTTTTAAAGAAAGAGGGCATCAAAGAAAGTTTGATAACTAGAAAAATACCAGAATTGAAATCATTAATGGAAGGATTTAAGAAGAGCAAAGACGATTTGACATTGGAAAAGCATAAATTAAAAATAGAGATGGAAAGCTTAAAAGAAAATTTAGATAGACTTAATGAACTAGAAGAGCGATTAGATGAACTATATGAAAAAGAGGAAAATTTAAGAAAGCTTGAATATAGTATTAAGCTTGCAATGACTAAGTTAGATGATGCTTACTTTGAACTTAAAGAAGAAGTTGTACCTAAGTTTGAGAATGAGATAAAAGAAAGCATAAAAAGAACAACTAATAATGAGTATAAGAAAATCATTTATAATGATGAACAAGGAATATTAGTTGAAAATTATTTAGGAGACATTGTCACATTAGATAAATTAAGTGTTGGTACAATCGACCAAGTGTATTTGGGATTTAGATTAGCGATTGCAAATAGAACAGCAGAACTTCCTTTAATTTTGGATGAAGCATTTGCGTTTTACGATGATGAAAGACTGGAAAACATACTAAAAATATTCTCAAATGAATATGCAGGAAGACAAATAATAATTTTAACATGTAGTAATAGAGAAAAAGAAATTTTAGACAAGTTAAGCATAGATTACAATTTGGTAAATATCTAATGTCAATAAGTTAAAAACCGAAAGAATTATAAGAAGGAAAAGTGAAAAATGCTAAGAATAAAAGATATAAAAATTAAAAAAGATTTTTCTAAAGAAGAACTTATAAAATACATATGTGAAAAAAGCAAAATAAAATTGACAGATGTAAGAGATTTTAGAATATACAAAAAATCTATAGATGCTAGAAATAAAGAAGATATTTTCTATGTCTATACTGTGGATATATTGGTGGACGACGAGAAGCTATATAATAAATTTGAACATATAGATTTAGAAGATGAAGCTAAAATTGATGTGAAAGTAAATAGAAAAAGCTTGTTAAGGCCAATTGTTGTTGGTGCAGGTCCCGCGGGGCTTTTTGTAGCTTTAACACTTGCACAAAATGGGATAAAACCAATTGTATTAGAACAAGGCAAGAGTGTTGATGAACGTCAAAAGGATGTTGAATTATTTTGGAAAGAAGGAAAGCTAAACACTTTATCTAATGTTCAATTTGGAGAGGGCGGAGCAGGAACATTTTCTGATGGAAAACTCACAACAGGAGTAAATGATCCTCTATGCAAAAAAGTTATCAGAGAATTTTATAATTTTGGAGCACCAGAGCAAATTTTATATACGAGTAAACCTCACATAGGAACAGACAACTTAATAAATATAGTTAGAAATATTAGAGAAGAAATAAAGCGACTTGGCGGAGACGTATATTTTAATGAACAAGTTGTGGATTTCAAGATTGAAGATAATAAAATAAAAGCAGTAATTTGTAAAAGTGGAAAAGTCTTTGAAACAGATGCAGTTGTTTTAGCTATAGGGCATAGTGCAAGAGCCACTTTTGAAAAGTTATACTCAAAAGGTATAAACATGGAGAAAAAGAACTTTAGCGTTGGTGTGAGAATAGAGCATAAGCAAGAGATGATAAATAAATCTCAATATGGTGATAAGACAAAATTAAAGCTTCCGCCTGCTGAATATAAACTTGCTTATCATGGAAAAGATAGGTCATGTTACACATTCTGTATGTGTCCAGGAGGTGTTGTTGTTGCATCGTCTAGCGAAGATGGAACAATAGTTACAAACGGCATGAGTAAATTTGCGAGAGATGGTGAAAATGCCAATAGTGCGGTGCTTGTAAGTGTTACACCAGAAGATTTTCCTGGAGAGTCACCATTACTTGGCATGTATTTTCAAAAGCAATTAGAGGAAAAAGCATTTGAGGTTGGAGGAAAAAATTATAAAGCTCCAGTTCAATTGGTTGGTGATTTCTTAAATCATAAAAAGTCTGAGTCTTTTGGAGAAGTGAAGCCAACATATATGCCAGGAGTTCAACTTGCAGAATTACATGATGTTTTGCCAGATTTTGTAACAAAAACAATGGAAGAAGGACTAGTTTATTTTGATAAGAAAATAAAAGGCTTTGCAAGTAAAGATGCAATCTTAACAGGTGTTGAAACTAGAAGTTCATCACCAGTTAAAATTCTAAGAGATGAGAAATGTGAGGCTAATGTCGAAGGGATATATCCTTGCGGTGAAGGTGCAGGATATGCAGGAGGAATTGTAACAGCGGCAGTTGATGGAATAAAATGTGCAATGGCAATATGTGAGAAAGAATAAAGAAACTGAGTAAATATGCATAAAAAATCTTCAAAATCGGTAAAAAAGTCACCAAATTGTCTCAAAAATTGACGCATTATGTAAAATATGCTATAATATAACTATAAATTTTATTTTAAGGAGGCGTACCATTAAGCATATTTAGCCTTATATAGGGTATTTATGTGGTACGAGATTATTATGACAAACTACTATAACAACACGCAGGCGGGGCGTAGAGGAGCAAAGGTTGCAAGGCGGAAGAGAAAGAAGTTCGACTTCTTAACCCTCATTTCGAGGACGTTGCAGTTTGTGGCATCGGTTTTTATGGTTGTTTATGCAATTGGAGGTTTAGCCATAGTATCGGTTTGCTATGGACTGTACGTTCAGGAATGGTGGAGACCGTTTGCTACGTTCTCTATTTTCGTGACAAAATGCCTTGGAGTTTTTCTTGGCATAGTCGTTTTTGCTGGGATTGTGTATTGCTTTTCTTTCGCAATGGCGAAGAAATGCAGAAGAATCGCCAAGAAAATGTATCCGGCACATAGAGTGCCGTGGATAATTAGAGAACGTCGCTTCAAGCTTGCCTGCAACATCATTTCTTCTGTAAAGAAGAAGTTCATCGCAGGTGTCAAGTTTGTCGTAAAAGTGGGCGAATATGCTCCATTTTAAGACAATAATAAAAGAGTTCTGGTTTATTCAGAACTCTTTTATTGTGCAAAATTAAAAGAGATTTGTATGCATTTAGCTCAAATCCCTTTAATATATTTATTTGATTTTTATTCCATATATTTTTTGTCCTCTTGTACCGATTACCATTATATCATTATATATAGCAGGTGAGCCTTCCATGTTTCCGCCACCTGTGTTTAAAACATATAATGTTTCGCCAGTTCTTGCATTTATCAAATGTACTTTTCCATATGCATCACAGAAAATAACATAGCCTTTTCCTTCAGCATCATATATAGCTGTTGGAGAACTCCAAGAATATATGTTTAAAATTTTTTCCCAGACAAGCTCTCCGGTTGATTTTTTTAGTGCTACCATTTTACCACTATTGAAGCTTTTTCCTACTGTTTTTGAAGCATTAAAAATTACTAAATCAGATATCTCGTTTTTGCCAACTATCGGAGAAGATAAAAATCCGCCATTAACATTGGCATCGTAGTTACAATCTATCGTATATTCCCAAACCTTTTCACCTGTAATTCCATTAATTTTTCTTATATATGCCGGTGCGGCTTTTCGCCTTCTATCGACTTCGCAAGATGCGTATAGCATGATTCCATCGTTTTCTTCTTCTAGTCCAAGTGTTGCGTCACAGTCATCTTCCATGTAGTGAAGCCATACTGGTGTTAATGTAGACAAATCTAGGCATTGAACATATCCATGATTATTTATAAAGTAAGCATAATTTTTGTATATTGTCATTGCATTTTCTGTGCCAGCCATTTTTCCGTTAACAGAGTATCTATATCTCGTTGTCATTGGGGTAATTGAAATGTTTCCATTAATTTTATCGAAATTAGTGTTTAATTTTACAACATATATTACACCGTTTTCTCCTGGTAAAAACATTGTGTCTGTTTCTGCATCTATTACAGGATTTCCATCAAAAGCTCCCCAGCCTATATATGCAAATTTGTCGCGACCATTTATAAAGTATAGTTCTTTTCCATCAATCAGGCTGAAAATAAAGTATCCCATTTTTACTGCTTCACCACTATTTGTGTCAATTCCTTGACCAACATAAAGTAGAGGATAGCCTCTAGGGTCTACAGAAACACTTCCTTTTATACAACTTGGAATTTTTATTTTGTCTCTTGTGCATTCGCCTGTTTCTAAATCGTAGAAATGTATATAAGAGTCAAGTGCTCCGTATATGACTTCTGTAAAGTTTTCTTTCTGTTTAAATTTTTCGTATATATTCATATGAGTTTTTACGTCGTCGTCCCATGTTATTATTACAGGTTGACCATTCCAACCAACACCGCCCCAACCGTCAACTTTTCCGATTGTGTTAGTCCAAATTTTTTCTAATTTATTTTCAGTAACGTTAACTGTTCCGATAAGCGGCTGAGTCTCTGTAATTATTTCCTCTAAATGTTGTAATTCCTTTTACTTTTGAATAATTTTCTGTGCCGTTCATATTAACATTTGAAGAATAACTTTTTTCGCCACTTGCATATTTTATTTGGTATTTCATATTAAATTTTTCTATATTGCTAAGTTCTGTACCATGAGGCTTTACAAAATTTTGTTTATTATCTTTTTCCTTAACAACAGGTTGTTCATCGCCTGATGGGACATCAGATTTAGCCACAACAATATTTTCTCCTGAAGGCTTAATTGATGGAATATCTGGAGTGCTAATAGTTGAATTTGCCTCGAAAATTCCTTGGAGAAAAAAAGAAAGTAGTAACAAAACTACTAATGATATTATAATTTTATTTTTCATAAGTTTGCTCCCAAAAATATTTCTAAAATCATTATAGTATATGGTGTCAAAAAGTGCAACAAAGAAAAGAAATTTGGCTAAATTTGTAATGGACTTTTGTGCGTAGTAGTGGTAATCTAAATATATAGGAAGTTGGCTAAAAAACCACTTTAGGAGGAAATGCATATGATGAAAGATTTAAGGTACATAAAAAAAGAAAAATTAAAATCGCAAAAGGGAATTAGTTTGATTGTCCTAGTTATTACGATAATAGTTGTAGTTATAATTGCGACAATTGCACTAAGGTCTAATGATGGTGCGATAAACGAAGCAAATATTGCAACATACAAACATGAATTGAAAGATGTTGAAGTAAGTGTGTCGCAAACAAGAATAAAAAATCAGCAAGGCGGAATAGGCGAGGAATATAAGGAGACAGGGTTTTATCCAATAATAATCGAAAATCCACCAGAGAATTTTGTTAGTTTTAGTGACGATGATTATTATGGCTACATAGTAGATTTAAACTATGTGAAAAATAGAGAAACTAAAAAGGGTTACGACTATAAAAAGTACATGTTCGGTTCCGAAAATAAAACAATAACTTTTGGAAAAAATGGTGAGGATAACGATGTGTACATATATGATGCCACAGGAAAAGTTTTCTACGCAAAAGGTTTTTATATAGATGGTGGGGTATACTATTCAGATGTTCTATCGGAAGATGGACCAGTGATTAGTGTAACAAAAGTATACAACGAGGCTTCTAATGTTGTGGATATGGTTATCGGAGTTATGCCTGTAACCGAAGGAAATGAAGTCGTAGTAAGGGTTAATAATTCTATTGGACTAGATGAAAAAGATGAGTACATATATGATTATACCGCGACGAGCAATGGTACGTATATCATGACTGCAGAAGAAGGAGAAGTAACTTCAATAAAAAGAGTCAAGGTTTCTGAGATAACAGAAGGTGAATATAACATTGTATATCATTGTCAAGATGGAACGACACCTGATGAAACGATAAAGAAAAAAGGAAGCACACCAGTTAGACTAAAAGCGATAAAGAGAGAAGGATATGTCCATGTTGGATGGGCAAAGACTGCATCAGCAACAACACCAGAATATGCACCTGGAGGCCTTTTCGAAGAGAATGCAGACACCGATTTATATGCAATATGGGAAATGGGAGAAGCTAGAGAGTTTACAATTACATTTAATGCAAATGGTGGAGAGAACGCACCTAGTTCTATTACTAAATTGGAAAGAGCGAGCATCACGTTACCAACAGAAGAGCCAACATATATAAATCATGTGTTTAAAGGCTGGAGTAAATCAAGTACAGCTACAGATGTTGATTACTTGCCAGGAGCCACATATTCTGAAGAAGGAAACGCCATACTATTTGCAGTATGGGAGAAAGGCGAAATAAGAGTTGAGTTCACAGCAAACCCTGCCGAAGGTGGAACTGCCGTTGGTGGTGGAATTAAGGAAGCAGGAAGCATTGTATATATAACTGCTGTTCCAAATCCAGGATATTCATTCTACAAATGGACAGTAACAAGTAATAATGTTAAATTGGATAATAATTATGGCGAAACTACCAAGTTTGTAATGCCAAAAGGAACCGTAAAAATAACAGTTAATTTCAAGAAAACAGATTACGATTATACAATAAAGTATAATGCAAATAATGGTTTTGGTGCTCCGAATACGCAATACAAGAAACATGATGAGAGCATAAATATAAGCACAACAATTCCTTCAAGAAGTGCACATCAATTTTTAGGTTGGGGAGATAAAATAAATGCAACGACAGTAAAATATTTGCCGGGAGCAGAGTATACTGAAAATGCAAGTTGTACCTTGTATGCAATATGGAAAAAGAATACAGACCAATGTGTATTAACATTTGATTCAAATGGTGGAACTAAAGCTCCTAGTAGCATAACAGCAGTAAAAGATTCAATAATTAGAATACCAACAGAAGCTCCAATAAGAAGTAACTTATTATTCTTAGGTTGGGCAAGAACAAAGGATGCAGAGGAACCAGAATACAGAAAAAATGATTATTTTACAATGACGGAGAGTACAACACTTTATGCGGTTTGGTCTGACTCTGAAAAACCAATAGTAAATATAACTGCAGAGGAAAAAAATAATCAATTAATATTAAATGGTAATGCAATAGATAATGGTGGTGTAATAAGCTATGCTTGGACAAACGAATTTTATTCAGAAACAGAGCAAGGAAGCATAAGTTGGACGAGTCTAAATTCGCCAAGAACAGAGATTACAATACCAAAAGATGTTTTAAGGTCTGGATTACATTGCTTCTATGTAAAAGATGAAAGTGGAAATGTATCTTATGCATCTATAGATGTCTACAGATTGACATTCTATAACGATACAACATTAGTAGATACAAAATATAAGGCATCTGGCTATGCAGCAAGCATGACGGAAATAGAACCTAAAAAGCCATTATATGCTTTTTCAAAATGGAAAGCTGAATCAGACGGAAGATTGTATGGCGAAGGTGAAAAATATTTACTTGAGAAAGATGAAAAATTTGTTGCAACGTGGGTAGAGGCTTTAGCATATATACCTTCAAAAGATTGGTATTATGCAACTCTTCAAAAAGCAGTGGATGCGGTTGAAAAAGAAACAGCAGATTATGTGACAATTCAATTAATAAAAAATGAAACAACACCAGGCGTAAAAATACCAGCAGGGAAGAAAGTGGCAGTTTCAATGGACACTAATGTTTTAACGTGTGCCGAAACAGCGATAACTGTTGATAAAGATGCAAGCTTTAAGTTGATTGATGGAACGATAAACAGTAGCGGATATGGAATAAGGAACGCAGGAAATACAGAGCTAATAAAAGGAAAGATAACAGCACCTAACGGAATATATAATTCAGGAGCAGTTACACTTGGAGACAAAGATGCAGATTTCTTAAGAAGCACTATAGTAGTAACATCTACTAAAGCTCCATACGAGATGGCAACAGGTGCAACACTATACTTTGCAAATGGAAGCTTAGAAAATCTTACTAGTGCAACTAACTCATATGTATTTCCGAAGTCAGGCTTGACAATTAGACAAGACTTTGAATTAAGAGATACGTTTACAACAGGTTCAAATAAAGAAATAATAACAATAGTAGAAGACTTAGTAATGAAGAAAGAAGTTATGGCAGGAAGCAATGCGAAACCAGTAGAAATAAAGGTGACATTGGAATGCCAAAATAATAATTATACATTCCAATATAGTGAAGATAAAGTTAATTGGGTAAATGGAAAAGAAATCACATTAATAGATAACAAAACTATATATGGAAGAATATTAGACAGTTATGGTGAAGCAAATCATGATCAAGTAGTAGTAAATGAAATTGTTGATTTGAATGTATCATTTAATGGTGGAGGAATAGTATCAAATCCAACATCAAAAACTGTAAAATACAAACGAACATATGGAACAACGATACCGGAATTAACAGATACAACAGAGTATTACTTTAAAGGATGGTGGACGGCTTCATCAGGAGGAACACAAGTTACAAATGCATCAACAGTAACAATTGCAGAAGACCATACGTTGTATGCACACTGGCAGAAGAAGGAAATAACAATAACTTTTGATGCAAATGGTGGAAGTGTAAGTACCACTACAAAGCAAGTTACACCAGGAAATACATATGGACAATTGCCAACTCCTACTTTATCAACTTATACATTTGATGGATGGTACACTGATAGAACCAGTGGCACTAAAAAGACACAATCATCTACAGTAGACACGGAAACGAATCACACCTTGTATGCTAGATGGTATTGTTCTGGCACAGGAGCAGGAACTTGCACAACAAGTTCTTGCAGTGGAGGAAGTTATGATTGCACTACTTGCTATGGAAGCGGAAAAGTACGTGTAAAATGTAGCATCACAACTACAAAATGTTCAACATGTTCTGGAACAGGTTCGACAAAATGTACCAATTGGAATTATGGTGTTACTGAAAATGGACAGTGCCCTACTTGTGGATGGGCTAATACATATACAGTGTATTCATGCTTATATTGTGGTGCCTCGTACTCTGATTGTAGCAGAGAAGAATGTCCAGCACATAGAAAATTACAAGATTATCCTAAACATGGTACTAGAAGTTGCCCGGATTGTAACGGAAGTGGTACCGTGCCATACTGTTCAAAACATGGAGAAGGTTCTTGCTTCGGCTCATACCTTGTAGATTGTACTGCATGTTCTGGTACTGGTAAAGGACCTTGGCATGATTGCTCTCATGGATATAGTGGCTCACATAATTATTGCAATCATTTTAATTACACAGATTCATCCACACACACTTATTGTGTACACGGAAAAACTTCAAAACATACTAATTAAGAAATTATATATTGAAAACTCCCTCAGTTTGTTTTACTGAGGGAGTTTGGCTTGTTATTAAAAATATTCAAAAACAATTCGAATTAAACATGTTTTAATCATGTACATACGTCTTTCCATGAGAGCAATATGAATGGCTTGAACCACTGCTGTAATCATAGTTGTGAGTAGAACAATGCATATGAGAGCCTGAATATCCATGACTACATTTTTCAAAAACTTCATATGTTCCTTCTCCACCGCATGAATCACACTTATCTCCATATCCATGTAGCGAATCTAAATTTGGATGCATTGAACATGTAGCGGCATCGCCATTGCATGTAGGACAAGTTTCATCACCTGAATTTCCATATCCATCACAAGTAGAACATCTCCACGTTATATATGGGCAAGGCCAACTGCTTACACCCCCTTTTCCGTCGCAAGTTGAGCAAGTGTATGTGGTATTACTTCCACCAGAACATTCATATCCACTTGTACACGTATATCCTGAACCACTACACTTCGTTTTAGCTGACGCACTAGGACTTAGAGCTATTCCACCTTTTCCATCATCTGCAACAACGTATATGCTATAGTTAGTATAATCACTTAAGCCGGTTATTTTGTATGTAGTATTTCCGCCAGATGATATTTTTGACGAGGTTCCTTTTTTACTATTATTTGCGTATACATCAAATGTTAAATCATCGCCATCTGGGTCACTTCCGTTTATTTTGATTGTTATGTAATTGTAGTATCTGTCTGTTACAGAAATAGTTGGTATGTTTGGGGCTTCGTTTATTCTTTCCCAGTGTGCATACAACGTATGATCTTCTGCAATTGTTACTGTTGATGCATTTGTAACTTGTGTTCCTCCTGATGAAACTTAACCACAATATTTTATAAAATATACATCGAAATTCAATCTATTTTTCTATGCAAAAAGTTATTTTAAGTTATTTTTGCAAAACTCATCAATCAAATAAGTTTTGTCGATTTGTCGTGCACCAACTATCAAAAATTGCATTGATAAGTTGTTTTCTTTCCAATCGACTAATTTTTGATAAAAATTTTTCATAAACTCACATTTTAATAAAATTTTGGGGTTTACTTGCACCAAAGTCGATAAAAATTGAAAATTATCAGAAAAGAAGTACTAAAAAATTGAAAATTTTCAAAAAACAAGTACTAAAAAATTGAAAAAAATCTTTTTACTAGTACAAATAGAATTTTCAAAGAGAATGTTTTAAGCCATTTTTGGTGCCATTTGGAAAGTTCAAAAAAGCTGGTATAGAGCAATTTTTAGGTTACTCCACCCAAACTATTGACAAAAAGCCCGAAATTTGTGATAACAAAAAAGCTAATTTGAAGATTAATTTCAAATTAGCTTTTTTCATTGGCTGGGCTGGGAGGATTCGAACCGCCGAAATGCCAGAGTCAAAGTCTGGTGCCTTACCACTTGGCTACAGCCCAATATATTATTTTATGGGGTGAAAGATGGGACTCGAACCCACGGCCTCCAGGGCCACAACCTGGC
>DHKI01000013.1:39412-42215 GCA_002404755.1 Clostridiales bacterium UBA4698
CTCTAACCAACTGAGCTACATCCACCGTCTTTCCAATTGCAAGTTATATTGTAACTTATTTTTCTCAGCTTGTCAACAATTATTATTATATTGCGTGATGGATTTTATTTTTTTCGGTATTTTATTAGTCAAATACATGCTACACATGGCTTTGGTATACATGATAATTTAGCATAGAGTAAATGTGTCGAAATTTGTCGAGCGATTTTTCTTGTAAATTGGCACATTTTGGTATAAATATAAAAATGATACTCATTAGAAAAGAGGCTATGAAAATGATAAGTATTTCTGATTTACAAAAGTTTGTTGGAGAAGATGAGTTGTGTATGTGGATTATTAGCAGTATCGTTTTTTCTATATTTTATTCAATTATAAATGCTTTAACATTTAAGTATTTGTTTGATGCTAATTGTACTAAAAAGAGATTGATAATTTTTATTGCGATTGATTCTGTTATAAAATCCATATGCACTATTTTTGTGCCAGCACCTTACTATAGACTTTTAAACATGGTGTTTTCAGTTTTAATGTTGAAAGTCTGCTTAGGTGAAAATACTGCAAAGTGTATAGTTTGGGAAGCCACTAACTTTGTTACCATAATATGTTTAGAAATTTTGTTTTTAAAAATCTTTGATTATTTATATACTGATATATCTTCATATATAGAGGGAATGTACGATTTTTCTTACAAAACAATGATGGTATTTTTAATATTGGTTATTAAAGTATTAATTTATGGTTTTATAAGAAAAAATGAAATAACTATAAAAATTAGTGAACATTTAAGCAGAAAAATTAAAGATTCTATAATATTAGTATCTTCAATAGAAACATTATTAATATTTTTTAATTTTGTAGAAATGGCTATTTATATAACAGATTTTCCTTACAGTATATTAGTACTTGATTTATATTTTTTAGCCACATACTTTTACTACAGTATAAAGTTTATATTAAAAGCTGCAAGATTGGAAGAACAAGACACGGTAATAGAAAATTTGGAAGCGTACAATAAAACTTTATCTATAATGTATGATAGAATTAGATGTTTTAAACATGATTTTTCAAATTTCGTTCAGGCTCTTGATGGATATGCCAAAACGGATGATTTGAAAGGAATAAAATCAATGACATCATCTGTGCTAAAAAAGTGTAAATCGGTTAATACAATGGGAATATTAAATCCTAAAGCATTGAACAATCCAGCAATTTATAGTATCATTACAAGTAAGTACTATGTTGCAGTTGAAGCACTGGTACAAATG
Source organism: Clostridiales bacterium UBA4698 (assembly GCA_002404755.1). Lineage (GTDB taxonomy): Bacteria > Bacillota > Clostridia > TANB77 > UBA1234 > UBA1234. Next base: position 40,678 of record DHKI01000013.1, read on the forward strand.
AATATAGAAGTAATGTTTGATGTTGGAGATATTGGAGTAGATGCATACGACTTTTGTGTTATTCTTGGAATTTTGTTAGACAATGCAATTGAAGCGGCAAAAGAGAGCGATGAGAAAATTGTTAATGTTAAATTTCAAAGAAACAAGAAAAATAACAAGGTAGTTATTATAGAGAATTCGTACAAGGAGAAAGACATAGATTTGTCAAAAATATTTGAAAAAGGATATAGTACAAAACCAGATAGCCCAGAACATGGTCTTGGTTTATGGAATGTTAAAAGAATACTAAGCCATACAAGTGAGCTAGAATTATTTACTTCTAAAGGCGAATTGTTTAAACAGGAAATAGAGATGTATGTATAGCTTAAATTGAGATAAAAGCATACATCAGTATAATTGTTGAGAATATTTGAAATATATTTCTAAAAAGTCCTTATGTCAGATAGATATTGCAACTACCACAAGTATATCAATAACTTGAGTAGCTACTGTAGAAGCTACACATAAGTTTATTGCCTCTAACTATAAAAAGTTGGAGGCAATTTTATTTTAAGGAGGATAAAATGAAAATCGAAATAATAAATAACAAGTCTATTGCATTTAATGAGAATATATGTAATTTTGAAGTTATAGATGCTTCTGAAATTGAAAAAAAGCCATTAGCTCTATTAAAGATAATGGTGAGAGTTAAAAAAAGTTTTATCGTGTTGTTTGATATTTCAAAAATAAAAAATCTAAATCTAACATTAAAAAAATATTACTTCATGTATAAGTATTGTTTAAAACATAATATACCAATAGGCGAGAAAGCACATGATACAACAAATTTGGTTTATGTTGAAAATAGTAATGAGGATGAGCAGGATAAAATAAAAGAGTTCTTCCATGTTTTATTAATGGAAGATGTAAGGGCACAATACAATTATATATATGACAGAACTTGTGAGAAATTAGACGATATATTTAGAAGCAAGAATTTATGCGATTTTAAAAATGATAGTTGCATAAATCAAAGAATGAATAAAACCAAAAATAAAACCATGGGATGTTGTTATTCTTTTTATTATGGAAAAGATGGGTTGCCTGTAAATACAGGCTTATGTAAGCACTTGTCTGAAAAAGGATGTAAAGTAAAGTGCCTAAAGTGTAAAATGTTTACATGCAGATATTTAAGAAAAAAAGGCGTGAAGTTTGAGCTTAAAGATTTTTTATTGTTGGATACTTTTTTAAACAAAAATCAGAAAAAGTATTTGGAAACAGCATTTTTTAAAACACAAGATGAGATTATAGAAAAATGGATGGAGGAGAGCATTTGAAATTTTGAGAAGAGTTGTTTTTGTTTTAGGAGTTTTACTAATTTTAAAGTAGGAATTGTATTGATGCCAAACTAAAATATTTTTTAGTGAATAACGAAATTTTAAGTCAATATTCCGATCGGATTATTAAGTGTATTTAGACAACAAAAAACTCTTCACTATTGTGAAGAGTTTGGAGCCAGTGATCGGAATCGAACCAACGACCTACTGATTACAAGTCAG
>DHKI01000013.1:42220-78854 GCA_002404755.1 Clostridiales bacterium UBA4698
TCAGTTGCTCTACCAACTGAGCTACACTGGCAATATGGTGACCCGAGGGAGAGTCGAACTCCCCACTCCGCCGTGAAAGGGCGATGTCTTAACCGATTGACCATCGGGCCACATATGGTGAGCCATCGCAGATTCGAACTGCGGACAACTTGATTAAAAGTCAAGTGCTCTGCCAACTGAGCTAATGGCCCATATGCGTTTGCTGTGCAAGTTTTACTTGCGACTGCTCTTATATACTACTACATTTTTTTTGCTGTGTCAACAAAATTTTTTATAAAAATTCAAAAAAATTTCACATAGTTTTAAAAGCTTGAAATATCAACAAATGAAACTGCACTATAATGAAATTTATATTACCCAACCGCCATTAGGTGAAAGGACTTGACCAGTTATGTAACTTGCTCCATCACTTGCTAAAAAGAATGCAGCATTGGCTATGTCTGATGTTTCTCCAATTCTTTCTAGTGGAATTTCGTTTCGTATTTCCTCAAATTCACTCACTGTTAGATTGCTCACCATGTCTGTCATTACTATGCCTGGAGCAATTGCATTTACTGTTATTCCTGATGGACCCACTTCTTTTGCTAATGCTTTTGTAAATCCTATTATTGCTGCTTTACTAGCAGAGTATGCAACTTCCATTGAGGCACCTACTAGTCCCCATACAGAAGATATATTAATTATTTTGCCTGATTTTTGTGATATCATGTGAGGTAAAACATTTTTTGTTGTTAAGAATGTTCCTGTTACATTGACTTCGAATAGATTATTCCATTCTTCTAATGACATTTCTTGAAGTAGGCAAGAAGATGAAATACCAGCATTATTTACTAATATATCAATGTGTCCGTGCTTTTCTATTGCAAAGTTAATCATCGCTTCGACGTCTTTTGGATTTGAAACATTTGCTTTGAAGATTTCAACATTTTTATATTGTTTTGCGATATCTAGTGCGGCATATTCTGATTTATTGTAATTTAGTATAACATTATAGTTTTCTTTTGCAAATTTTTCTGCTATAGCTCTTCCAATTCCTCTAGAACCACCTGTTACAATTACTGTTTTCATTTTATCAATCCTTTCTATCTGTGCAAAAGATACAATAAAGGTCGACCTTTTGAGTCGACCTAAAATTTATTCTTTTGCGGTTTTCTTTTTTAATTCACCTGAAAAAACTTTTGGGATAGCTGTTATTATTTTATAGAAAGCAATTCTTATTTTCTTTGCTATTAAATATGACTTCTTCAATCTAGGTACCTCAAGAGCAACTGTTTCTACTTTAGAAACAGTAACTTCCTCTTTAGAAATATTAGCTGAATAATTTTTAGCGTTGTTGTTATCCCAATTATTATTTCCATCTCTAAAACAGAAATTAATCATATCATATGATGGAGCTAAATTAATCTCCGTCTCGTATGTATTATCATCTATCTTATCTAATTTAATCTCTTGTATATTCTCCCAAAGTAGACCGAAACCGTAGTGAACGTATATTTCATCTGTTGTTGGTGTTGCTAAATCTCCTTTGTATGTAAGTTTTGCGGTTCTTCCTTCGATTAAATTATCTGTATCAAAATAAACTTTTTCACTAACTGACATGGTATTCACTCCTTAATTTTTATCTTTTGTTAAAATAATTATATATATAATAAAATAAAACTGCAATACTTTTTTTAAAAAAATGTTGTATCTTGAAAAAATAAGTGGAATTATGAGAAAATGCCCGCAATTGTAAACTTTTGACGCGAAATATTGTTTTTTATGTAATCTTATGGTAAAATACTTACGGAGTTTTTTAAGAAAGGTGAATGATAGATGAATCAAATATTATACTCAGAAAGAAGCGGAAATGAATCAAATAAAAAAGTCATAATACTTTTGATTGCGTTAGTGATTGTTATAATTTCTGCAATTTTTGTTATATCAGGCATGTTAAATCGCAAAATTTTGGCAAATGTTTATATTGGCGATGTGAATGTTGGTATGCAAACGCAAGAAAAGGCTAGAGAACTTCTTGAATCTGAATTTGAAGCATATAAGAACATGAAAATTAAATTGACATTGAACAACAAGGAGGAAATTTATACGGCGGATGAGCTTGGAATAAATGTTGATAGCATGCTAAACGACACGATTTCTAATGCTTATCAATATGGAAGAAATGGCAATTTCTTCGAAAATAGCTCTAGCGTTGTTAAAAGTTATTTTAATGAGAACAAAATAGCAATAAATATAGCTTTTGATGATGATAAGTTGAAGGAATCTCTTGACAAACTTGCAGGCGAAAGCGAAGAAACAGCTACTGACGATACATACGAGATACTAGATGATAAGATAGTTATAGTAAAAGGTCATGATGGAAATAAAGTCGACTTTGAACTTGCTAAACAATATATTGCTACTGCAGTTATAAATGGTGTTGGTAATGTAAATATACCAACAGAGGATGGCAATGCGAGTAGAGTAGACTTAAAAAAATTATATGATGAGACGTATGTTGCTCCTCAAAATGCAAGTTATACTTCAGGCGAAAAATTTGAACTTATCGTAGATAAAAGCGGTAAAGATTTTGATTTGAGCGAAGCACAAATGGCTTATAATGACGCAAAAGCAGGCGAAGAAGTAACAATTAATTTTAAAGAAATTGAGGCTAGCGTTAAAGTGGCAGATTTAGATGTGGCATTATTTAGAAATGTTTTGTCAACTTTTTCAAGCACATATGATCAAAGCGTTACAGGAAGAGTGACAAACCTTAAAGTTGCAGCAGAGAGATGCAATAACACAATTTTGTATCCAGGCGAAGAGTTTTCATATAACAAGGCTCTAGGTACAAGAACTGTTGCTAATGGGTTTGCTCCTGGTCATTCGTTTGCAGGTGGAAAAGTTGTTACAACAATAGGCGGTGGAATATGTCAAGTATCTTCTGCATTATATAATGTTGTTCTAGAAGCTGATTTAGAAGTAACAAATAGAGTTGCACATGGTTTATATGTTGAATATGTAAAACCTAGTTTAGATGCAACTGTTGTTGATGGAGCTATTGATTTTAAATTCAAAAATAATAGAAAATATCCTGTAAAAATTGGTGCGAAAGCGGAAAATGGTGTTGTTACAGTAACTTTATATGGAATAAAAGAAGAAAATGAGCCAATTATAGAGATTGAATCTGTTGTATTGGAAACAATACCATACAAGACTGTAAATGAGAATGATTCTTCGATGAAAGCGGGAACATCAAAAGTTGTTCAAGACCCAGTTAATGGCTATGTTTCAGAGGCGTATAGAATTGAAAAAGATGCTTCTGGAAATGTGATTTCAAGAACACTTATATCAAAAGATAGATATGCAGCAACTAATAAAATTATTAAAATTGGAACAAAGGCTGAACCAACACCAGTGCCAACACCAACACCAACGCCTACACCTGAGTATTCAGATGAGAACGAAAGAGATTTGCCACCAGGATGGGATTCACCAGAAAGCCCATATGGTAGGTCTTAAAATATTAAGTTGAAAAAGATGATATTTATTGTATAATTAGGAAAGTATATGATAGGAGGTAACAAATGAAAAAAATAATGTTTGTTTGTGCAGGAAATACATGTAGAAGTGCAATGGCAGAACAACTTTTTTTAAAGAAAATTAAAGAAAGAAATTTACAAGATAAATTTTCAGTTCGTTCTGCTGGTATAATTGGTTTTTCAAATGCTGCGTCACCAGACGAGGTGAGAAAAGTTATGATGGACGAGTACGGCATAGATATATCAGCACATAGGGCGAGAAGAGTAAATGAGAAAGATGTAGACGAAATGGATTTGATTTTAACTATGACAAAAGGTCAAGTAATTGGACTTCTTGGTGTAAGTCTTGATTCTAAAGGTAAGACATATCCTTTAAAAGAGTATGTTGGCTTGACAGGAAATATCGACGACCCTTTTGGCGAATCATTAGAAGTGTATTCTGCGTGTGCAAAAGAATTAAATCATTGTATAGATTTACTATTGGATAAGGAGGTAAAAGAATGATTGCGATTGGGGCTGATCATGGAGGATACCTATTGAAAGATGAAATTATCAAAGAGTTTGAAGGAAAAATAGAGTTTAAGGATTTTGGTACATTTTCGACAGAATCTGTGAATTATCCTGAAATAGCTTTTAAAACTGCTGAAAGTGTTGCGAGTGGCGAGTGCGAGGCAGGAATTTTAATTTGTCGTAGTGGAATTGGTATGGATATTGCCGCAAATAAAGTAAAAGGAATAAGATGTGCAAATGTTGCAACGACGAAAGCAGCAAGACTTTGTAAGGAACATAACAATGCAAATATGATTGCACTTGCTGCTGATGAGCTAACAATTGAGGCAGCAAAAGAAATAGTTTATATTTGGCTTAACAGTGAGTTCTTGGGTGGTAGACACCAAACAAGAGTTGATATGATAACAGAGTACGAGAATAAAAAGTAAGGAGGAGAGCAATTTGCGATTAGCAAGTTGTGAGGAATTATGGTAATTAATAGTATAATAGCTTTTGTTTTGGCAGCTTTATCTTCGGCAATTTTTGCTCCGATGACAATAAAACTTGCATTTAAGGTTGGTGCGATAGATATACCAAAAGATGCAAGAAAGATTCATGCAAAACCAATGCCAAGAATTGGTGGTTTGTCATTTATATTAGCATTTTTTATAGCAGTTTTATTTGTTTTACTTACTAGCAATGTTTCTAATATGCCGAATTTATTTGGCTTTTTCCTAGGAGCAGGCATAGTAGCAGCTGTTGGCTTTATAGATGATACAAAAAATATAAAGCCGTGGATGAAATTTTTAGGACAATCAATTGGTGCAATTTGTGTTATTGCAAGTGGACTTAGAATTTGTTATATCAATATCCCATTTCTAGTTTTATATGGACTTAATGATGTGCTTTCAATAATAATAACTTATTTTTGGCTTGTTGGTGTTACAAACGCAATAAATTTGATTGATGGATTAGATGGGCTTGCAACTGGTGTTTCAGCAATTTCAACATTATCATTACTTGTTATCTTTATTCTAAATGGTGCAAGCGAGATTGCTGTAGTTTTAGTAGCAGCACTACTTGGTGGATTGATTGGATTTTTGCCATACAATTTTAATCCTGCTAAAACTTTTATGGGAGATGCTGGTTCAAACTTTTTAGGATTTGTTTTAGCAACACTTTCTATGATTGGTCTTGCTAAGACATATACTGTAATGACTATTGTATTACCAGTAGTAATACTTGGTCTTCCAATATTTGATACACTTTTTGCTATCTGCAGAAGACTTGCACATCATAAATCTATAATGCAAGCAGATAGAGGTCATATACATCATAGACTTATTGATGCAGGACTTTCTCAAAGACAAGCTGTTGTTATATTGTACGCAATTACAGCTCTTTTAGGAATTTTTGCTGTAATAATTTTAGAAAGCGATATTTGGAAGATTGTTGCACTTGCTATGATACTTGCTATTTTGTCAGTGCTAGGTTCAAGAGATATATTTAATGCTAGAAAGGAAAATCAAACTATGAATTTAAAAACTAAAGAAGAAATAAAACCAAAATCAGATAGATTAAAAGTTATGCTAGTATTTGGTACAAGACCTGAGGCTATTAAAATGTGTCCACTTGTACAACATTTAAAAGAACATAAAGAGATCGACACGGTTGTATGCGTTACAGCACAGCATAGACAAATGTTAGACCAAGTTTTAGAGGCATTTAATATTAAGCCAGATTACGATTTGAATGTAATGAAAGATTGCCAAACACTTACTCACATAACATCAAAAGTTTTAGAAGGTTTAACAGAAGTTATAAATAAAGAAAATCCGGACATAGTACTAGTTCACGGAGATACAACTACAACATTTGCAGCAGCACTTGCAGCTTTTTACACAAAAACAAGAGTTGGACATGTTGAGGCTGGTCTTAGAACTTATGACAAGTATTCACCATATCCGGAAGAGATGAACAGAAAACTTGTAACTCAAATAGCAGATTTATATTTTGCACCAACACAAAACAATAAGAACAACTTATTAAAAGAAATGATACCAAATGATGAAATATATATAACAGGAAATACGGTTATTGATGCTTTAAAAACTACTGTTAGAAGTGATTATAAATTTGAACATCCAGTTCTTTCGAAGCTTGATTTTAATAAAAAAGTTATATTCATGACAGCGCATAGAAGAGAAAATTTAGGTGAACCTCTTCGTAATATTTGTCTTGCAGTTAAAGAATTAGCAGAAAAGAATAAAGATATTGAAGTTGTATATCCAGTTCATTTAAATCCAGTAGTACAAAATACTGCAAAAGAAATACTTGGAAACACAAAGAATGTACATCTAATTGAACCATTAGATGTTATAACTACTCATAATTTAATTAACAGATCATACATGGTTCTTACAGACTCTGGTGGAATTCAAGAAGAAGCACCTTCTCTTGGAAAACCAGTATTAGTATTAAGAAGAGAAACAGAAAGACCAGAAGCTGTAACAGCAGGAACTGTAAAGATTGTTGGAACAGATAAAGAATTGATAGTAGAAGAAGCTACAAAACTATTAACAGACAAAGAAGAGTATGCAAAGATGAGCAAAGCTACAAACCCTTATGGGGACGGACTTGCTTGTGATAGGATTGTAAAGGCTATCGAGTACTATTTTGGAGTATCTACTGAAAAACCAACAGATATGTAAAACAAAGGAGAAAAGCATGAATTCAAGAGAATTAGCATTGAATATTTTATACAAAGTTGAATTTGGCGAGGGCTATGCAAACATAGAAATCGATAAAGAATTTAATAAATCGGATTTAATAGATTTAGATAAAGCGTTAGCATCAGAGATTGTATATGGCGTTTTAACTTGGAAGATAACTATAGATGAAATAATAAAGATGCATTCAAGCATAAAAATGCAAAAGATATCACCATGGATTTTAAATATTTTAAGAATTGGAATTTATCAAATTGTATTTTTAGATAGGATTCCGGAGAGTGCGGCAGTAAATGAAAGTGTTAAATTAGCAAAAAAATATGGACATGAAATGTCTGCAAAATTTGTTAATGCAATATTAAGAAAGATAGACAAAAATGAAATGGATAAATTACTTGAATATCTTTCAACAAAAGCACTTTTAGAAGATGAGATAATTTCTATAGTAACATCACATCCGCTTTGGCTAGTGGATGAGCTTTTAAAAGAGTATGACAAAAAGTTTGTCACAGAACTTTTAAATGCAAACAATATAAAACCAGATATAACAATCAGAGCAAATTTGTTAAAAACAAGCAGAGATGATTTGTTCAATTTGTTAAGACTTAAAAGAGTTGATTGCAGAAAAGGCAATTTACAAGATAGCATAAAGGTGAAAAAATTAACCGATTTTGGAACACAACTGTATACAGTTCAAGATGAAGCTGCACAGCTTGCATGTTTAAAACTTGATCCAAAGCCGGGCGAAAAAATATTAGATGCTTGTAGTGCCCCGGGTGGAAAAACAACATATATAGCACAACTTATGGAAAACAAGGGAAGAGTTGATGCTTGGGATATACATCCTCACAGAGTAAGACTCGTAGAAGAGGCGGCGAAGACATTAGGAATAGATATTATAAAGGCTAATGTTAAAAATGCTACTGAATACACTACAGCATTTAATGGGCATTATGATAGAATTTTGCTTGACGTGCCATGTACAGGTATTGGTGTAATAAGAAAGAAACCAGATATAAAATGGACTAGAAAAGCAGAAGATATAGATGAAATGGTAGAAATTCAATCACAAATATTAGACACATGTTCAGAATATCTTAGAACTGGTGGAAGACTTGTTTATAGCACTTGCACAGTTTTCAAAAGAGAAAACGAAGAGCAAATTGAAAGATTTTTAATGAAGCATACTGAGTATAAATTGTTAGAAAAAATAAATTTATATCCACACATAAATGATACAGATGGATTTTTTATAGCAGTATTACAAAGACTATAAATAAAAAGGATTTGATAAAATGATAAACATTAGAGATTTAACACAAGAAGAATTAGAAGAAGAAATAATTAAATTAGGAGAAAAGAAGTTTAGAGCTAAGCAAATTTTTGCTTGGCTTTATCGCGGTGTTGATAGCTTTGATGAAATGACAGACTTATCAAAAGAATTGATTCAAAAATTGAAAGAAAATTTTGTGTTAAAACTTTTAGAATTAGATAGTTTTCAAAAATCAGTAGATGGTACAATAAAATATCTTTTTAAACTAAATGATGGACACGCTATAGAAAGCGTTATCATGAAATACAAATATGGCAATACAGCATGTGTTTCAAATCAGGTCGGTTGCAAGATGGGGTGTAATTTCTGTGCATCTGCTAGAATTGGATTTGTAAGAAGTTTGACACCAGGTGAAATCGTTAGTCAAATACTAGAGATAGAAAAACATACTGGCGAAAAAATATCAAATGTAGTTTTCATGGGAATCGGAGAGCCAATGGATAACTACGATAATGTAATAAAAGCAGTTAGACTTATAAATGATCCAAAAGGTTTGAATATTGGCGCTAGACATATAAGCATCTCTACATGCGGACTAATTCCAGGCATAAAGAGACTTGCTGATGAGAATATACAATGTAATCTTTGTATTTCTCTACATAGCAGTAGAAATGAAGTAAGGTCAAATATGATGCCTATAAATAAAACATACAACATAGATGAGCTTATACCTGCATGCAAAGAATATATACAAAAAACGAATAGACGAATAACTTTTGAATATGCTTTAGTAGATGGTGTGAATGATAGTAGGGAAGATGCTCTTCATTTGGCAAGACTTCTAAAAGGAATGCTATGTCATGTAAATTTAATTCCTGTAAATAAAATCAAAGATGGCATATATGAAAAGAGCAGTACAGAAAAGATTTTAGCATTTAGAGATTTGCTAAATGAAAAAGGTATTGTCGCAACTGTTAGAAGAGAACTTGGCTCAGATATTGCAGCTGCTTGCGGACAATTGGTAAGAGATAAAAAAGGAAGCAATTAAGCTATATTGACTAAATTTGTTAATTTATATATAATACTAAAAGAGAGAGGTGAGTGCTTGTGCAATACTACGGTGTGAGTGACATTGGAAGAAAAAGAAAAGAAAATCAAGATAGGGTTTATCTTCCTGACGATACCAGTGAATTAAAATTATTTATTCTTGCTGATGGTATGGGAGGAGCTAATGCAGGTAGCGTTGCAAGCAGTACGGCGATTGATTTTATTAAGGAGTATATAACTAAGAGATGGTCATCTATTTCTTTAGAGAGAGAAGAAATTGAAAAGCTTATTGACGAAGCTGTATCGGAAGCTAATAATTTTGTTTATAAAAAGTCAAAAAGTACAAACGAGTATGCAGGAATGGGAACGACTATTATTGTTGCAATCACTTATAAAAATAAAGTTTACATTGGACACATTGGTGACAGTAGAGTTTATAGAGTAAGAAAAAATATTATTAGACAATTAACAAGAGATCATTCTTATGTTGAAGCTCTTGTTCAAAGTGGCAGTATTACAAAAGAAGAAGCAAAAGTGCATCCTCAAAAAAATGTTTTGCTTAAGGTGCTCGGCTGTGAAGCAAATGTTAAGCCTGATATTATTACAAAGGGCTTCTTAAAAGGAGATGTGTTACTAATTTGTAGTGACGGTCTTACTAACATGTTAGAAACAGATGAAATTTATGATGTAATACTTGAAAATATTGATAATCCTGAATTGGCATGCCAAACTTTAATTGAACGAGCAAACAGTGAAGGTGGCTATGATAATATAAGTGTTATACTTGTATATCATATGGATTAGTGGAGGTTAGCGTATGAATTGCATAGGTAAAGTATTAGGAAATAGATATGAAATATTAGAGGAAATAGGCAGTGGCGGAATGGCTACTGTATATAAAGCAAGATGCAAGTTACTTAACAGGTATGTAGCTGTTAAAGTTTTGAGAGATGAATTTGCAAATGATGCTGAGTTTATAAAGAGATTCCAAGTCGAAGCACAATCTGCTGCTAGTTTATCTCATCCTAACATAGTTTCTATATATGATGTTGGAAACGAGGATGGATTACATTATATAGTTATGGAACTTATCGAGGGAAAGACTTTAAAGGAAATAATAAAGGAAAAAGGAAAACTGCCTTGGAGAGAAGCTGTAGGCATTGCCTCACAAATTGCATCTGGTCTTAGTCAGGCTCATCAAAATCATATTGTGCATAGAGATATCAAGCCTCACAATATAATAATAACTAAAGATGGTGTAGCTAAAGTCACTGATTTTGGTATTGCTAAGGCTGTTTCAAATTCAACTATAAATGCTTTTGGCAGTACTATAGGAAGTGTGCATTATTTTTCACCAGAGCATGCAAGAGGCGGATATACTGATGAAAAATCAGATATATATTCTCTAGGTGTTGTGCTATATGAGATGTGTACTGGAAAATTGCCGTTTGATGGCGAAACACCAGTTGCGGTGGCTTTAAAACATTTGCAAGAAACCCCAAAAGAACCAATCGAATTGTGCAAAGACTTGCCTCAGGCTGTGAACGATATCATAATGAAGGCTATGAAGAAAGATCCTAGCGAAAGATATGAAAGCGCAGCAGAAATGTATAAGGATTTACAATCTGTTTTGAGTAATCCAGATTTAGAAGTGGCAAAGGACCAAAAGTCAAAATTTGATTGTCCAACTCAGAGGATATCAATTGCAGATGTTGAGAATGCTGCAAATGCTACAATACAAAAATCGACATTGGAAAAAATAAATAAATATAAAAGCGAACAGGAAGATGATAATATGAGTAAGAAGAAAAAAGTAACAAAATCAATGGCTGTAGTTAGATTAATATTTATACTAGCTTTTGTTGTTTTATTATTTATTGGTTGTATGAAGTTTGGACAGTTTGTAAGTTGGAAGATACTTGGAGAAGGTTCTAAAGATGTAGCAGTTCCTAATATTGTTGGAGCAAGTTTAGAAGAGGCAAATAGAATATTAACAGAAAAGGGATTGAGCATTGGTGAAAAAACCGATGTGATTAATAACGAATATCCAAGAGGATATGTTGTATGGCAACAATATGCTGAGAATTATAGATTAAAGCAAGGTGCAACAGTTGATGTAAGAGTTAGTTTAGGTCAAAAAACAGTTTTGGTTCCTGATGTTACATCTTTCACAACTACAAATGCTGCTAAAGCGAAAATAGAAGCTAGTGGCTTAGTGTATGAAGAAGCAAGCGAATACAGTAATACTTTCGAAAAAGGAAAGATTATTAGACAAGACCCACTTGTAAATACAGAAGTGCCAGATGGTTCAATTGTTAAGGTATATGTAAGTTTAGGTGCGTCTGGAGATGGTTTAGTAAAAATACCAAATGTACTTGAAAGAACAGAGAGTGAAGCTAGACAAATTTTATCAGATGCAAATTTAATACCGGTTGTAACATATGTTTCAACAGCATCAAAGGAAGATGGAATTGTATTAAGTCAAACACCAGAGCAAGATACTTATGAATCAGAATTAACAGAAGTTGTAATCGTTATAAATAGATTGAATGGAACAGGTGAAAATCAAAATCCGGAAGATGGTAAAACAACGCCGACTCCAACAGTTACACCTAAAAAGGAAGATGATACGAAGAAGATTAATATATCAATTGACTTATCTTCAAAGGGAGAAAGAGATTCTTTCGTTGTTAAAGTTGTATTAGAAGGCCAAGCAGTTGGTGGCAAAAAGTATGAATATGAAAAAAGACATAAACGTAGCGACGGAACTATCACAGTACCTGTAACGTATTCTCCAGGTGCTATGGTAAAGGTATATATAGATGATGTTTTAGATTCAGAACAAATATTGTAGTAAAGTAGGAGAGTTTAAAATGAAGGGGATTATAACAAAAGTTCAATCCGACTTGTATATAGTTAAGACAGACTCTGATAAAGTGGAATGTAAGGCTAAAGGAATTTTTAAGTTTAAAAAAATGAGTCCAATAGTAGGAGATGTTGTTGAGGTAAATGATGGAGTAATTGAAAAAATATATCCAAGAAAGAACGAATTTGTAAGACCACCAATTGCAAACATAGATCAGTTTATAATCGTGCTCGCAACAACAAATCCAAAGCCTGATTTAATGCTTGTTGATAAGCAAATTATAATGGCAGAGAAAAATGGTGTTGAACCAATAATCTGTATAAATAAAATAGATTTGAATTCGGATTATACAGATATAATTGAAACATATGAAAATATAGGTTATCAGGTAATAACGACTGATGCTAAAAATGGTTTAGGAATTGAAAAGTTGGCTGTGGTGTTGAACAACAAAATAACAGCATTTACAGGTAATTCTGGAGTTGGTAAGTCAGCACTTACAAATAATATTTTTAATGAAGCAGTTAGTCCGGAAGGAAACACATCAGAAAAATTAGAAAAAGGAAAACACACAACTAAGTTTGTTGAACTTTTTGAACTTGCACAAAACAGTTATATAGCAGATACTCCTGGTTTTTCATCTTTTGAATTGCAAGGAATAAATTATAAGGAATTGGATGAGTATTTTATTGAATTTACACCTTATAAAGAAAACTGTGAATATAGAGGTTGTAGCCATATAAAAGAAATAAATTGTGGCATAAAAAAAGCAGTTTCTAAGAGAAAAATAGATAAAGGCAGATATGATAGATATGTAGAATTGTATGAAAAGTTAAGGGGAGAGAAAAAATGGTAAGTGTGGCTCCGTCCATTTTGGCGGCAGATTTTGATAATTTAGAAAAAGAAATAAAAAGTGTAGAAGAGGCGGGAGCCAATTATATACACATCGATGTTATGGATGGAGAATTTGTTAATAACAAAACTCCAGGAATAGATATGTTAGAGAGAGCAAATGAAGCAACTAATTTGCCATTAGATACACACTTGATGGTGGAAAATCCTGAGGATTGGATAGATGATTTTTTAGAATCAGACACGATAACTTTTCACGTAGAAGCAACCGATGAAGAACGTGCAAATGCAATTATAGAAAAATTACATGAACATGAGATTAGAGCTGGAATTGCTATTAAACCTGATACTAGTATAGAAGAGATTTTACCTTACATAGATAAAGCAGACATGATACTTGTAATGACAGTGGAACCGGGATTCGGCGGTCAAAAGCTTATACCAGAATGTTTAGAAAAAGTCAAACAGCTAAGAGAAATTTCTAGTGAGATAGATATAGAAGTAGATGGCGGAATAAATCTAGAAAACGTTGAAGAAGCAAAGAAGGCGGGCGCCAATATTATTGTCGCTGGAACAGCTATTTTTAAAGCAGAAAATAGAAAGTATGTTATAGAAAAAATGAAATATTAAAAGAAACCTTAGATATTTTTAAATGTAAACGAACCTCATCCGATAGTGATGGGGTTTGTCGGTTTTTTTGGTTTTAAAAAATATGAATTTTATACTAACAAAAATTTCTGGATGCAAAGTAAATTTAAATAGGGATATTTTCGTGAAAGAAAAATGCAAACACTTTAATGTAATAAATTGGAAATTATATTGACGAGATGTACGAAGTATGATATTATAAAGCACGTACGAATAAACCCACTATTATAAAACCAATGTATTGGTAGGAGGAAAACGAATGGGACTTGAAAAAATTTCGCAACAACTTAAATCGGAAATCGAAGACTTGATTTCAAAGTTTGAGGCTCCACTTGGACACATCATAGCATTGGAACTTATTTCGAATGGTCGAATAAACCGTTCATTTAAAGCAACTATGCTTAACGGTGATTGCTCTTTTTCCTATATGCTTCAGTGCATAAATATAAGCGTGTTTAAGAATCCGAAAGAACTTATGGAAAACATTTCTTTGGTGACGGAACATATTGCTCAGAAAGGAAAGGAAATACTTCATTTTAGAAAGGTAAAAAAAGAATTTCGAACTGAGAAGTACGGCGATTACATTTATCGCGATAATAGCGAATCTTGGCGGGTTTCTGATTTTATTGAGTCTGATGTGAAAAATAGGGTTGAAGATGAAAGCGATTTAATCGCTCTTGGTGAGGCACTTGGAAATTTCACGGCTTCTCTTGCTGATTTTGATGTAACTAAGCTTAACGTGACAATAAGAGATTTTCACAACACCTCAATGATACTTTCAAGAATGATTAATCGAGTCAATGCGATTAATTTCGGCGATGACGAGCTTTTGAAACTTAGATGCAAGGATTGTCGTCATGAAATCGATTTTATTCTTGAACCTGAGCGAGTAGTAAGGTCTGGTATCATAATGGATGCAATCAGGTTTAAGCCTATCTTAATGCGAGTATCGCATAATGACCCGAAACTTAGCAATGTGCTTTTTGATAAGTACACTGGAAAGGCGAAGTGTATCGTCGATTTTGATACTGTCATGCCGGGAAGTGTGCTTTTTGATTTCGGTGAAGCCGTTAGATACGCTTGTAACACTGAATCAGAGGAAAGTGCGAGAACAGATAAAGTTAGGTTGAACCTTGAGTATTTTAGGGCATTTTGCAAAGGATTTATTCCAACGGCTCGTATTTCTGAAAAGGAAATTGACATGCTGGTGGATTCAGTTTGGACGATAACGTACGAGCAGGCTATCCGTTTCCTCGAGGATCATCTTAATCTTAACGCTTATTTTAGGGTTGATTATGATGGTCAAAATTTTGAACGTGCGGAAGTTCAGTTGACACTTCTTTCCGATATTGAAAAAAATTACAAACAGATGAAGGAGATTGTTTCCGACATCTATTGGGAAGAGGCATAAACAAAGCGAAGACAACCAATCTCAAATAGAGTTTTGGTTGTCTTCGCTTTTTGCATATCAATCTTTTCATATTTATTACTTGATAATCATATTTTGTAATGTTATTATAAAAATATAAATGGCTATTTTGTCGAAAAAAGAAAGGATGATTTTAATGGGATTAATTAAAGCAACAACTAGTGCAATTAGCAGCACATTTAAAGACCAATGGAAAGAAGCCATAAGATGTGAAGATATGGATAATGATATATTAATGAAAAAAGTTACAACAGAAACAGGAGTTATTACAAATAAAAGTACAATTATCGTTGGACCATCTCAATGTGCAATCATATATGATAATGGTAGAGTAATCGATGCTACAGCTGAAGAAGGTGTTTATACATTTGATACATCAAGCAGCCCTTCGTTTTTTGCTGGTCAATTTGGTGCAGTATTTAAAGAAATGTGGACTAGATTCACATATAATGGTGCAACATCAAAACAACAAGCCGTATTCTTCTTTAATATAAAAGAGATAATGGGTAATAAGTTTGGTACACCAGCACCAGTTCCATATAGAGATTGGGAGCATGCACTTTTAAATGCAAGAACAGGTGGATATACACCAATGAGACTTGAAATTAAATGTCATGGAACATACACATTTAGCATAATAGATCCAGCATTATTTATGACTAAAATAGCAGGAACAGCTGATGTTTATAAAAAAGAGCAATTAGTAGAGCAACTACGTTCAGAAGTTGTTGCAGCATTCAGCAATGTATTAAATAGTTTGTCTGATGACGAATACAAATTCCCAGCACTTTCACTACCTAGCAAAACAGATGAGATAAAAGATATCATGAGTGAGTCTGTATTTGATGAGCCACTTAGAAATAGAGGTGTAGCACTTGTTTCATTTGCTATTGAGAGTGTAACACTTACAGAAGAATCTAATAAAAAGATTGATGATTACGAGCTTGCAGGAGATCAATATCAACAACAAGGTGTTCTTACATCAGCATATGCGAATGCTGTGCAAGATGCAGCTAAAAATGCTAATGGCTCAATGAACGGCTTTATGGGAATTGGAATGATGAATATGGCAGCTGGAAATACATTTGGTGCAGTAACATCAAATGTAGCAAACAATGTGAATTATGGAACACCTGCTCAAGTGGGAGCAAATCAAACAGTACCAACGCAAAATCAAGAGACACCAAAGGCGGATACATGGAAATGTGCATGTGGTGCTGAAAATACAGGTAAATTCTGTAGCGAATGTGGAAATAAAAAGCCAGAAGAAAATGTTTGCCCAAATTGCAAGGCAAAAGTAGAAGAAACAGATAAATTCTGCCCAGAGTGTGGTCAAAAATTAAAATAACCTAAATGCTAAAGGAGGGTATAACTTGAAAAGTAAAATAACTAAAGTTTTAATAGCAATGATAACAGTGTTTAGTGTTTGTTTTTGTAGTGTTTCAATAGCTGATGTTGGAAATTTTGAATCGTATGATTCTGACTGGGGCGGTTCATCAGACTGGGGAAGCTCTTCTGACTGGGATTATGATTTTGGTGGAGGTTCATATTCAGGTGATGCTTCAGACTTATCTTTAGGAGAATTAGTTTTTATAATATTCATTATTGTTGTGATTGTTTTGGCTTCTAAGAAGAAAGGAAATAGTTCAGCACCTAGTGTAAATAATGTTGTAAATACACCTAAATCAAGCGAACCAAAATGTCAAAACGTATTAGCAAGATTGCAAGCGACAGACAAATACTTTAATCAAGAAAAATTCTTAGCTTGGACAAAAGATTTATTCGTAAAACTTCAAACAGCATGGTCTAAGAGAGATTTAAGTGAAATGAGAACATATGAAACAGAAGATTTATTCGAACAACACAATAAGCAAATACAACAATATATCGATAAAAAGCAATTTAATATAATGGATAGAATAGCTGTAAATTATGCAAATTTATACTCATTTGAACAAGATGACGATAAAGATATATTACAAGTTGTATTAAATTCTTCAATGGCAGACTATATAATAGAAGAAGGAACTAATAAAATAATTCTTGGTGATAAGACTACAAGAAGAACAAAATCATACTTGTTAACATTTATTAGAAAGAAAGGTGTAGTAACAGCTGAGAGCACAGATGAAGTTAAAACAACAAATTGTCCAAATTGCGGTGCTCCAACAAAGATTACTTCATCAGGAAAATGTGAATATTGTGGAAGTGTAATAACAACAGGAAATCACGATTGGGTACTAAGTAATTTAGAACCATTTAGAGGATAAGAGTAATTCTAGAGTTTAAGCGTACGCAAAGTTTAAATAGCTTATGACATTCTTAGAATAAAAAATAATTTTATATACTTGCAAAGTTTCCATAATGGTGGTAAAATAAAACTTGATGTTTGAGGAAAAAGTAAAATTTTGAAATTCTTTTAGAGATTACCTGTCACCGGCTGAAAGCAGGTATAAGATATATATTTTTGAAAAACTACCCTCTAATTAAGATATCCGTTTATTACGTTATAATAAAAATTAAGTTAAAATTTAGGATGGAACCGTGATTTTTAAAATTATCACTCCTAATGTTTTGTGAGAGCAAAGCATTAGGAGTGTTTTGTTTTTACAAAAATGTGGGCAAAGTGTTGAATTTGCACACATATGAATTAAAAGAGGTAAGTATAAGATGCTTACAAGAAGGAGGAAAAAATGATTAAAATTACATTGAAAGATGGCTCTGTTATGGAGAGCGAAGCAGGAATCTCTATATATGAGATTGCTAAAAAAATAAGTGAAAGATTGGCTAAAGTTGCAACTTCAGCTTTATTAAATGGCGAGGTTGTAGATTTGAGAACAATATTAAATGAAGATTGTACACTAAGCATTTTGACATTTGATGATGAGGAAGGAAAAGGTGCGTACAGACACACAACATCTCACATTATGGCACAAGCTATTAAAAGATTGTTTCCTAATGCTAAGCTTGCAATCGGACCTTCTATAGAGAACGGTTTTTACTATGATATAGATATGGATAGAAATTTTACACCAGACGATTTAGAAGCAATAGAGAAAGAAATGGCTAAGATAGTTTCAGAAGACTTGGCAATTGAAAGATTTGAATTACCAAGAGAAGAAGCAATTAAGCTAATGGAAGAAAAAGAAGAGCCATACAAGGTAGAACTTATAAAAGATTTGCCAGAAGATGCAGTAATTTCATTCTACAAACAAGGTGAGTATGTTGATTTATGTGCAGGTCCACATTTAATGAGTACAGGACTTGTTAAAGCATTTAAATTAACATCATCTTCAGGTGCTTATTGGAGAGGTGACGAGCATAACAAAATGCTTCAAAGAATATATGGAACATCTTTCCCTAAAAAAGCAGATTTAGATCATCACTTAGAGATGATAGAAGAAGCTAAAAAGAGAGACCATAGAAAACTAGGTAAAGAATTAGAACTATTCTTCTTTGATGAGACAGCACCGGGTATGGCATATTGGTTACCAAAGGGATTCACAATGCTAAATACACTTATTGAATTTTGGAGAAAAGAACATAAAAAGCATGGCTATCAAGAGTTTTCAGGTCCACAATTAAATAGTAGCGAACTATGGAAAATTTCAGGACACTGGGATCATTACAAAGAGGATATGTTTGTGCTAACAGATGCTGATGGAAAAGAACAAGCTTTAAAACCTATGAATTGCCCAAACTCAATAAAAGTATATCAAAGTAAATTAAGAAGTTATAAAGATTTACCACTTAGATTTAATGATGTTGATGTTATTCACAGAAATGAAAAATCAGGACAATTAAATGGATTATTTAGAGTTAGAATGTTTAGACAAGATGATTCACACAACTATGTAACAGAGGATCAAATTGGAAGCGAAATTAAAAATATCCTTGAAATCGCAAAAGATTTATATTCAGTATTCGGACTAGAATATATTTTAACATTATCAACAAGACCAGATGATTTCATGGGCGAGATTGAAACATGGAATAAAGCGGAAGCCGACTTAAAGGCTGTATTAAATGAAATTTGTGGCGAAAATAATTATAGAATAAACGAAGGCGACGGAGCATTCTACGGACCAAAGATAGATATAAAGATGAAAGATTGTCTAGGTAGAGAATGGCAAATGGGTACAGCACAACTTGACTTCCAATTACCACAAAGATTTAACTTGTCATATATTGATGAAGATGGAAATAAGAAAACTCCAGTAATGATTCACAGAGCATTGTTTGGTTCGTTTGAAAGATTTATTGGAATAATAACAGAACATTTTGCTGGAGCATTCCCAACATGGTTAACACCAGTACAAGTAAAAATACTTCCAATATCAGCAGAAAAACATATGGAATATGCTAAGAAACTTCAAGCTGAATTAGGTGAGAAAGGTTTCAGAGTAGAAGTAGATGAAAGAAACGAAAAAATAGGTTACAAGATAAGAGAAGCTCAAATGCAAAAAATACCTTATATGCTAGTAATAGGAGATAAGGAAATAGAAAGTGGCTCAGTTGGAGTGCGTTCAAGAAAAGATGGAGACTTAGGTGCAATGAAGAAAGAAGATTTTATTGCAAAACTAGATGAAGAAGTAAAAACATTAGCAAGATAAAATTTGATAAAAAAGTTCCGTGCAATTATGTGCGGAACTTTTTGCGATTAGGATTATTTGTTTTTTGATATTTTTATGGCGAATTTGAAAGAATGTTTATAAAAAATTCACGGAGAAGAATGTTCTTTATTTGATGAAAATCTTATTATTTGTATTTTAACAAAATATAATGTCATTTTATGCAAAAACTTGCGATGGCTTTCTCTTGTATGTCTGATTATACAAACTATATAATGTAAGTATACTAAAGAAAAAGGGGGGCAATCATCGTGGAAAGGCTTTATATAGGTGAAGAATACCTCGCACTTGAAAACAAAAGAGTAGCGACTTTAAGATATTTTGTTGTTGAACAATCTAAAAGTGTAGAGGATAGCAAAGAAGGGATTTCTACTTATGGACTGGAAGTGGAAAAGTGGAATGGAAAGAAAGTTGAAAGCGGTCTGGTTAGCGACGTTACAACAGATAAGGAGTATGCAGTTGATATAATGGATTGTATAAGAAAAAATAAGGTAACGCCTATTCATTTGAAAGATATAGTTGTTGATATGTTATAAAATATTACTAATAAGCAATATTTATAGATAAAATACGCGATAGAGAAAATTTAAGTAAGAGTTTTTGAATGTGACAAACTCTTTACAAATGCCTTGAAAATATGGACAATCTTGTATATAATTGTCTAGATAAAAGGAGGTTATGCGAATGTTAAATGATTCTTTAGAAGTAGTGGATAAAGAAATTTTTGATGCGATACAAAAAGAGCATAAAAGACAAAATGAAAAAATAGAGTTAATTGCATCTGAAAACTTTGCAAGTAAAGCTGTAATGGAGGCGATGGGAAGTGTATTCACAAATAAATATGCTGAGGGCTATCCTGGAAAGAGATATTACGGTGGATGTCAAAATGTAGATGTTGCAGAAAATCTTGCAAGAGATAGAGCAAAAGAAATTTTTGGAGCAGAACATGCTAATGTTCAACCTCATTCTGGTGCACAAGCAAATATGTCTGTGTATTTTACAGTTTTAAATCCAGGTGACACAATACTTGGAATGAACTTGTCACATGGTGGACACTTAACACATGGAAGCCCTGTTAATTTTTCAGGCAAAATGTATAACATAGTTCCATATGGAGTAAATGAAGAGGGCTATATTGATTATGATGAGGTAGAAAAAATAGCGTTAGAATGCAAACCTAAAATTATAGTTGCAGGAGCAAGTGCATATCCAAGAACAATAGATTTCAAACGTTTTAGAGAAATTGCAGATAAAGTTTCAGCATATTTAATGGTAGACATGGCACATATAGCAGGACTAGTTGCAACTGGACTTCATCCAAGCCCAGTACCTTATGCAGATTTCGTAACAACAACAACTCATAAAACACTTCGCGGACCTCGTGGTGGAATGATACTTTGCAAAGAAAAATATGCAAAAGATTTAGATAAGAGCGTGTTCCCAGGTGTACAAGGTGGTCCTTTAATGCATGTGATTGCTGGAAAAGCAGTATGCTTTAAAGAAGCTTTAACACCAGAATTTAAGGAATATCAAAATCAAATTGTAAAGAATGCGAAAGTATTAGCAGAAGAGCTAATGAATAGAGGATTTAAATTAGTATCAGGTGGAACGGATAATCATTTGATGCTTGTAGACTTGACAAACAAGGGTGTTACTGGTAAAGAGGCAGAAGCAATGCTTGATGAGGTTGGAATAACAGTAAATAAAAACACAATACCTTTTGACAAACAAAAACCAAACATAGCAAGCGGAATAAGAATCGGTACTCCAGCAATGACAACAAGAGGAATGAAAGAAGAAGAGATGAAGACAATTGCTGAACTTATTGATAGAACAATAAAAGGCGAAGACAAAGAAAAAATAAAAGCAGATGTATTAAGGTTAACATCAAGATTTCCAATATATTAAAATAATTTGAGACTACTCGGTTTGAGTAGTCTCTATTTTGTTGCTCTTGCAATATTGATATTTATGGTTTAAAATATTCTAAGTTGTAAACAATATTTTAAGATAGGAGAATGTTATGTCTGATTATTTAGTTATAGTGGAGTCACCCGCAAAAGCTAGTACTATAAAGAAAATTTTAGGAAGTAAATATAAAGTTGAGGCATCAATGGGACATATTAGAGATTTACCAAAGTCTCAACTTGGAATAGATGTAGATAATGACTTTGAACCTAAGTATATAAATATTAGGGGAAAAGCTGAACTTATAAAGAAATTGAAAAAAGAAGCAAGCGAAGCAAGTAAAGTATATCTTGCAACTGACCCTGACCGTGAGGGAGAGGCTATAGCATGGCATTTAGCACATATTCTAGGAATTGATGAAGATTCAAAGTGTAGAATTACTTTTAATGAAATAACCAAAAGCGGAATTCAAAACGCAATTAAAAATCCAAGAAAATTAGATAAAGATTTAATAGATGCGCAACAAGCAAGAAGAGCTCTCGATAGAATTGTTGGATATAAAATAAGTCCGCTTCTATGGAAAAAAGTTAGAAAGGGCTTGTCTGCAGGAAGAGTACAATCAGTTGCTGTTAGAATGATTGTAGACAGAGAAGAAGAAATAGAAAAGTTTAAACCAGAGGAATACTGGTCATTAACTGCAGATTTAAAACATGCAAAATCCAAAAAGAATTTTGCCGCAAAATTTTATGGTCAAAAAGATAAAAAGATAGAGATTTCATCCTCAAAAGAAGTAGATAAAATTTTATCAGATTTAGAAAATGCAAAATATATAGTAGAAAATATTAAGTATGGCGAGAAAAAAAGAAATCCCGCGCCACCTTTTACAACAAGTACATTGCAACAAGAGGCTTCAAGAAAAATAGGCTTTGCTATCAAAAAGACAATGTCAGTTGCTCAAACTTTGTATGAAAGTGGACTAATAACATACATGAGAACTGACTCTACAAGAATTTCAGAAGAGGCTAGACAAGCCGCTAAAGAGCAAATTATAAATATTTATGGAAAAGAGTATTACGAAAATAGATATTATAAAGCTAAAAAGGATGCTCAAGATGCTCACGAAGCAATAAGACCTGCACATATAGAATTAACACCAAGTGAGATTAAAGAAAAACATCCATTAGACCAATATAAGCTTTATAAGCTAATCTATGAAAGATTTTTAGCATCACAAATGTCATCTGCAGTTTATGATACGATGGCGGTTGATATTGGTGCAGATAAATATCTTTTCAAAGCTAACGGTTCAAAAATAAAATTTGCAGGTTTCATGACTTTGTATGTTGAGGGCAATGATGAAAACTTAGAAGAAAAAGATGTAATTCTTCCGCCACTTGAAGAAAAAGAAGAATTAAAATTAAATGAATTATTGCCAGAGCAACACTTCACAGAGCCACCAGCAAGATACACAGAAGCTAGCTTAGTAAAGGCATTAGAAGAAAAAGGGATAGGAAGACCAAGTACTTATGCACCAACAATTACAACAATACTAGATAGAAAATATATAGAAAGAGAGAAAAAAGTTTTATATCCAACAGAGCTTGGCAGAATTGTAAATACACTTTTGGAAGAGAATTTTGAAGACATAGTAGATTTAAAATTTACGGCACACATGGAGGATATGTTAGATAATGTAGCTGATGGAGAAACTAATTGGAAAAATATATTGAGAGACTTTTATGGACCTTTCGCTAAAAACTTAAAAGAAGTTGAAGAAAAAATAGGTAAAGTTGAAATAAAGGATGAAGTTACTGATGTACCTTGCGAAAAGTGTGGACGAATGATGGTAATAAAGATGGGCAGATACGGCAAATTTATGGCATGTCCAGGTTTCCCAGAATGCAGAAACATAAAACCAATAGTTCAAAAATTAGATGTTAAATGTCCAAAATGTGGTGGAGACATACTAGTTAAAAAGAGCAAGAGAGGTAAAAAGTATTATATTTGTGAAAACAATGATAATACTGGAACAAAGTGCGATTTTATAGCTTGGAATGGACCAGATAAAAATGGAGTAATAAAACCAGCAGAAATAGAAAAAGAAAAGAAGACTAAAAAGACAGCGAAAGCGAAAAACACCCAAAAATCAAAAACTACAAAAAGAACTTCAAAAAAATAATGAAATAAGAATATAGATAACCAAAATAGCAATCATGACATAATATAATTACTAGGGGGCGATATAATGAAATTTCTAATTGCAGCAGGTGGCACTGGTGGCCATATAACCCCAGGAATAGCAATAGCGAATAAACTAAAAGAATTAGGAAACGAAGTAATATTTTTAGGAACTAGTACAGGAATGGAAACAGATCTAGTTCCTAAAGCAGGATATGACTTAAAAATAATAAGAGCAAAAGGTTTGATTCGAGGATTTTCTTTAAAAAATATAGAAATAATTAAATGTTTATTTGATGGCATATCAGATGTAAAAAAAGTAATAGAAAAAGAAAGACCAGATATGATAATTGGAACTGGTGGATATGTTACAGCACCTGCAATTATTGCAGCTCTACAAAAGAAAATTCCATGTATGATACATGAGAGCAACGCACTTCCGGGAAAAACTACAATGTGGCTTTCAAAAAAAGTTGACGTTATAGCTTTAGGATTTGAAGATGCAAAGAAGAGATTACCAAAAGCGAAGAATGCAGTCTATACCGGAAACCCAACAAAAATGAGTGGAAATGTGGATAAGCAAAAGATAAAAGAACAATTAGCATTAAAAAAGCCACTAGTATTGGTGTTTGGCGGAAGTCAAGGTGCTAAAAAGATAAACGAAACGATGATAGATTTGATAAATGATAAAAAAGAAAAGACATATCAAATCATTTATGCTACAGGTCCTAAAAATTATGATGCAATAATGTCCAAAATCACAAACAAATCGAGTGATGTGAAAATAGAAAAATACATATACAATATGGAAGAGATTATGGCAGTAAGTGATATTGCAGTGTGCAGAAGTGGAGCTTTAACAGTCACAGAACTTGGAATATTAGGCGTGCCAGCGATATTAGTGCCTCTTCCAACAGCGGCAGAAAATCACCAATACTATAATGCAAAAACTATAGAAGATGCAGGCGGAGGAATTATAATAGAAGAGAAAGATTTAACAAAAGAAAAACTAGAGAGCACAATAGAAAATCTACTTTCTGACAAGCAAAAATTAGAAAAAATGAAATCGAAAGCATTAAGAAAAGAAAACATTGGAGCAATAGATAAAATTATGGATGAAATAAATAAATACGTGAAAATTAAATAAAAGCTTTAAAGTTTGAATGCACTAAAATGTTAAAGTGGATATGTTAAAAACATATCGGAATTAACATTTGAAAGTGCATTTTTTCTTGTTATTTCGCGTTATTTAGTGTAGAATAAAGTTACTAATTTTAGGAGGAGTAAAATGGCAAAAAAACTACTAATAACAGAAAAGCCAAGCGTAGCAATGGAATTTGCAAAGGCTCTTAAAATAAATACTACTAGAAAAAATGGTTATATGGAATCGGAAAACTACATAATAACATGGTGCGTGGGTCACTTAGTAACAATGAGTTATCCAGAGGTATATGATGAAAAATATAAAATGTGGAGATTTGATACATTACCGTTTATTCCGACAGAATGGAAGTACGAAGTAATTGCTTCTGTTCAAAATCAGTTCGATATAGTAAAAAGTCTTTTACTAAAAGATGATGTTGATACAATTTATGTGTGCACTGACTCTGGAAGAGAGGGAGAATACATATATAGATTGGTTGACCAAATGGTAGGCGTAAAAGGAAAAGCAAAGAAAAGAGTTTGGATAGATTCTCAAACAGAAGAAGAAATCTTAAGAGGTATAAACGAAGCGAAAGATTTAAGTGAATATGATTCTTTATCAGATAGTGCATACCTAAGAGCAAAAGAAGATTATTTAATAGGAATAAATTTTTCAAGAATTTTAACACTTGCATATGGAAAACAAGTTGCAAAACTAAATAATGAAGAGAGAGTATCTATTTCAGTTGGTAGAGTGATGACATGCGTATTAGGAATGATAGTAGATAGAGAAAATGAAATTAGAAATTTTGTTAAATCAAAATTTTATAAAATACAGCCAAAGTTTAAAGAAGGGTTAACAGCAGAGTGGAAATATAGTGAAGATACAAAAATGCCAATAGTAAAATTAGCAGTCGAAACTAACAATTTATATAATGATAATGGTTTTAAAAACGAGGCAGATGCAATAAGTTTTGTGGAAGCACTAAAAAATTCGAATGCGAAACCAGTGGTTTTAGAAGCATCAAAGAAAAATCAAAAAGAGAATGCACCACTTTTATATAACTTGGCAGAAATACAAAACGAATGTAGCAAGAAATTCAAAATATCGCCAGATAAAACACTAGAAATAATACAAGAATTATATGAGAAGAAGCTTGTAACATATCCCAGAACAGATGCAAGGGTAATTTCAACAGCTGTTGCAAAAGAAATAAACAAAAATTTAAATGGGCTTGCAAGATTTAGCAAAGATGAGGAAGTATCATCAATAGTTAAGAAGATGATAGAAAACAAATATAGTACAGATATAGTAAAGAGCAAATATGTAAATGACTCTAAAATAACAGATCACTATGCACTAATCCCGACAGGACAAGGTTTTGAAAACTATGATAAATTAGGTAATTTGCAAAAAGATGTTTATAGGCTTATTGCCAAAAGATTTTTAAGCATATTTTTTCCTGCAGCTGAATATACAAAGTTATCAGTAATAGTAGATATAAATGGTGAAAAATTTTATGCTAATGCAAAAGTATGTACAAAACTTGGATACCTTGAAGCTTTAAAGGGAGAGCAAACAGATGAAGATGGAGAACAAGTACAAGATACATCAAATGCTGATATACTAAAATCAATAAAAAAAGGACAGGAATTAACACTAGAAGACATCGGAATAAAAGAAGGAGAAACGGCGCCTCCAACGAGATATTCATCAGGCTCAATAATACTTGCAATGGAAAATGCGGGCAAACTAATAGAAGATGAAAAATTAAGAGAACAAATAAAAGGCACTGGAATAGGCACAAGTGCAACAAGAGCAGAAATAATAAAGAAATTAAATAGAATAGGATACATAGACATAAATGCTAAAACTCAAATACTAACACCAAGTAGCAAAGGCGAACTTATATATAAAGTAGTAAGATGGGCAGTTCCAGATATGCTTAATCCAGAGCTTACAGCAAGCTGGGAAAAAGGGTTAGAAATGGTAGCTAATAGAGAAATCGTTTCTGAAATTTTCATGGAAAAATTAGAAAAATATGTGCGAAGCAAAATAGATAGAGTTAAAAGAGGATAAACAAAATAGGACGGAATGAGAAAGATGTACTTTTCTTGTTCCGTCCTAAAAACTTAGTAACATAAATTAAAATACAGGCATACATTATATTAGGCAAGAAAAGTGCACTTTATGTTTTTGGCCTCGTGAGAATTCTCACGCAAAAAATTGTGAGGTGAATAAAATGAATAATTACATAATTGAAGGAGGCCACGTATTATCTGGTGAGATTAGTGTTTCTGGTTCTAAAAATGCAGCACTTCCAATAATAGCGGCCAGTATATTAAATGGTGGAAAAGTAGAAATAAATAATTGTCCGCAAATACACGATGTAAAAATAATGTTTAGTATTTTAAAAAAACTAGGTTGCAATATAGATATAAATAATAGTAAAATAATAATCGACACTTCAAACATTGACAGTGTAGAGATTCCAGAAGATTTGATGCATGAAATGCGTTCATCTGTTATAATTGCGGGTGCATTGATTCGGAAGATTTAACAAGTGTGAATTTACATATCCAGGTGGTTGTGAAATTGGTGCGAGACCAATAAACATGCATTTAGACGCATTTAGACAATTAGGCGTAGAAATAAAAGAAGAGAACGGATTTATAAATTGCGAATCAACAAATTTAAATGGTACAGAAATTGTTTTAGATTTTCCGTCTGTTGGAGCAACAGAAAATATAATGCTTGCAAGTTCGCTTGCGAATGGCACAACATACATTAGAAATGTTGCGAGAGAGCCAGAAATAAGAAGCTTACAAGACTTTCTAAATAGTATGGGAGCACAAATTTCCGGAGCAGGAAGTAACACAATAGTAATAAAAGGTGTTAAGTCACTACATGATACATCATATAAAGTTATACCAGATAGAATAGAAGCAGGAACATATTTATGTATGGTAGCTGGTTGCAAAGGCGAAATAAAATTGAACAATGTAAATCCAGAGCATATAAACTCAGTTATTCATAAATTGAAACAAGCGAATTGTAAAGTTGGTATATCAAAAGATTCAGTTTACCTAAAGATGAATAAAGAGCTATCACCTACAAACATAAAGACTATGCCATATCCAGGTTTTCCAACAGATATGCAATCGCAATTTGTCACACTGCTAACTGTCGCAAGAGGAACTTCAATAGTTGTAGAAAATATTTTTGAAAACAGATTCAAATACGTAAATGAGTTAATAAGAATGGGGGCAAAAATAACGCTTGAAGGAAAAACTGCGATAATCCAAGGAGTAGATAAATTAAAATCCGCAAATGTTGAAGCAAAAGATTTAAGAGGTGGAGCTGCACTTGTTTCAGCTGCTTTAATGGCAGATGGCATATCTACAGTTTCTGGAATTATGTATATTAAAAGAGGTTATGAAAATTTAGTTGAAAAACTTACGATATTAGGTGCAAAAATAAGAGAAGAGTGATAAAATACACTAGTGGATTAGATAAAAATGAAAGGTGATAGTTATGGCGAAAAGGATACAGGATTTTAGAAGTTTTAACTCGTCAAATAAGGATACGACTTCTACTAATAATGTAGTAGAAGTCGTACAAAAACCTAAAGTGAATATTAAGAATGATAAAACTAGAAAGAAGTATACAAATACTAAGAGTGAAAAAAGACAAGAAAAAAATAGTGATGAAAAAAAAAGCATTAACAAAGCTGTTATTGCATTCTTTACTATTTTGGTTATCAGTGGTGTAGGAATAGGTTGTCTTTTTTCACCGACGTTTAACCTGCGAGGAATAGTAGTAGCAGATGGAAAAAACGTTACGCGTGTTGAAATATTAAATTCATTTAGTGTTGAGACTGGTATAAATGTGTTTAAAATAAATTATAAAGAAATAAAAAATTCTGTAGAGAAGTTACCATACATAAAAAGTGCTGAAGCAAAAATTCTTTTTCCAGATGAAATAAAAATCGATTATGTTGAAAGAGAACCTTTTGCTTTGGTAAAATATTTAGAATCATACATGGTAATGGACAAGTATGGGTATATACTCGAGATTACTAGACAAAACAAGTATCCAGATTTGCCAATAATATATAATATAGAGTTTGATACATATGAAATTGGAAAGCAATTTGAAGATACAGCAAAAACAAAATATGATAATGTTGTTTATTTATTGGAGACTGCATTTAAAAATAATTTTTCATATACTATATCTGAGATAAATTATGAGAGCATAGGAAATGTGAAATTTTGGATAAAAGAATCAGATATAGAAGTTATATACGGCGATATCGATAGAAACTTTATTGGAGACAAACTTAATTATATAGAAGAAGTATTAAACAATACAAAAGGAAAAAAGGGAAAGATAGACCTAAGTAATTCTGGCTATCTTGAAGGAAAGACAGTTTTTACAGAAAGATTTTAAGGAGTGATAATATGAAGTTCGATGCAAAAAATATTGTTATGTTTGTAATCTGCTTCTTACTTTCATTTATTGTAACTGTTCAAGTGCGTACAGTAAATGTAAATAATGCAGATATACTTAGACTAAAAAAAGAAAATGAATTAAGAGATGAAATAAATCAATGGAAAGATGCATATAACAATTTGGCATCTAAAAACTCAGAATTAAATAAAAAAATTGATCAATATAGAGAAGCTGCTGTGGGTGACACTGATAATGGGGAATTATTAAAAAGAGAATTAGATGAGGCTAATATTATAGCAGGTCTTACGGCAGTGAAAGGTAAAGGAATAAAAATAAATATCGATGTTGAAAAAGTGCTAGAAGAAATTGCATTGAACGCAGGAAAATATGACAGCAATGTTTCACTAATTCAAGATTATGATATAATGGCGATTATTAATGAACTTGTAATGTATGGAGCTGAGGCAATCAGTGTTAATGGACAAAGAATAACAAACTTAACATCAATAAAAAGTGTGGGACCAGTAATAAGAATAAATGGTGTAAATACATCAGCACCATTTATAATCGAAGCTATAGGAGATCCTGACACATTAGAAACAAGTATCGTACTTAAAGATGGAAAAGTTGATGAACTTAGAAATTTGAAAATCGATATAACAGTTACAAAAGAAGACTTAGAACTTCGTGGTTATGAAGGAAGTACAGCTCTTAGATATGCAACTCCACTTATAAAAGGAGGTAAGTAGAATATGAAATCAAGTATAATTTCTATAGTTTGTATTGTAGCAGGAGTGAGCTTAGGAGCATTAGCTCCGACTGTTCCGTTTGCATATTCAAGTTACCTTGCAATCGCAATAATGGCTGCGTTTGATAGTATAATTGGAGCTTGGGTAGCAGAGACAAAACATACATTTGATTTAGCAATTTTTGTTTCTGGATTTTTTATAAATGCACTAATAGCAATTTTGTTTACGGTTATAGGTGAAAGCTTAAATGTGGATATTTATCTTGCTGCAATTTTTGTGTTTGTGTTTAGAATATTTAATAATCTTTCACAAATAAGAAGATTTGTATTAGGAGAAATTGCGAAGAAAAAAGCGAGTGCAAATAAGAAATAAAATTGACAGAAATATATTATGCAAACAGAGTGTAAAAATATGTTACATACATGTAATAAAGTTGTAATATTTTTGTAATATAATATTGACTTTTTAAATGTAATATAATATTCTTTAAATACGGAAATTGATTAGGGAGGTGTAGAGTTGGCCATCGGGGATATTATCGTAGGAATTGACATAGGCACCTCAAAAGTGTGCTGTTGTTTGGGCCAAATCAATAAGTTTAATCAAGTTGAAATTTTAAATTCATCAAGTGTAACATGTGAAGGAGTAAAAAAAGGAAAAATCGTAAGTACGGATGCAGTCGCTAGGGCCATACGATTTGCAGTAAGCGATATAGAAGCAACACAAGACTTTATAATAAAATCTGCCTATGTAAATATAATTGGAAAATATGTATCAATTTTTAAAACAAAATATGGAGTAAAGTTAGAAGATAAATACGCTGGTGTTAGTCAAAAAAATATCGATTCATTAATTAGAAATGTTGGTGAAATAGAAATTCCTGATGGACAGCAAATCATCGATATAGTACCAACGAGATTTATTACGGATTCTAGAATTACAGACGACCCAATTGGTATTTTCACAGACTCATTAGAAGCTGAGTTTGATGTAATAATTGCAGATAAAATGGCTGTTAAAAATATAGGAATGGCTATGCAAAAAGCAGGACTTCTAATTGATGGGATTGTTATTAATGGTTATGCAATGAAAGAAATTGTTCTTTCAGAAGAAGAAAAGAAACAAGGAGTATTGCTATTAGACATAAGCTCTGGTAGTGTAGATATTTCAGTATTCAAAGAAAACGGAGTATTGTATACAGATACTATACCGGTTGGTGGAGAAACAATAACAAATGATATTTCAATAGGGCTTGAAATATCATATCAAGAGGCAGATAAGTTAAAGAAACAGTATGGTCTTGCAAGGGTATCATACATAGACAACGATTACAGCATAACGTTATCTACATACAATGGCGAAAAAGGTTCTAGAACAGTTAAGTGTTCAGAGCTAGTTGAAATAATCGAAGCGAGAGTAGAAGAAATTTTCTCATTGATAAAAGAACGAATTGATGAAAACGGATTAAAAAATTCAATTTTTTCTTGCGTAATAGCAGGACAAGGTATAAATTCAATAAATAAAAGTGAAAAGGTTGCAGAGGATATATTAAAAATGCCAGTGAGATTTGGAAATTCTAAGACGGCAAATTTGATAAAACCAGAATGCTCTGGAGCTTACGGAATAGTTAAATATGTCTCAAATATAAAGTATTCAAAAAATATAGGTAGTAAGATACAAGAAGATGTTGAGCCAAGTTTTATAGAAAATGTAGTTCAATCTTTTAAAAGCTTAATAGGTAGAAAACCGAATAAACTAAGAAAGTAGGGGGTATTTTAAAGTGTACGATCAAGATGTAAGTAATTATGATGGAATGGCCAAAATAAAAGTAATTGGTGTTGGTGGAGCAGGTAATAATGCCATAAACAGAATGGTTGATGCAAAAGTTACTGGAGTTGAATTTATCGCAGCTAACACAGATAGACAAGCATTAGTATTATCTAAAGCTCCAACTAAAATTCAAATAGGAGAAAAATTAACAAAATGCCTAGGTGCTGGAGGAGATCCATTAGTTGGTGAAAAAGCAGCTGAAGAAACAAGAGAAGAAATCGCTAATGCACTAAAAGGCGCTGATATGGTATTCGTAACAGCAGGTATGGGTGGCGGGACTGGAACAGGTGCTGCACCAATAGTTGCACAAATAGCAAAAGAATTAGGAATTCTTACAGTTGCTGTTGTTACTAAACCATTTTCATTCGAAGCAAAAAAGAGAATGCAAAATGCTGAAAGAGGAATAGCAAGCTTAAAAGAAAAAGTTGATACATTGGTTGTAATTCCAAATGATAGACTAATGCAAGTAGTAGAAAGAAAGACTACATTTACAGAAGCATTCATTTTATCAGATGAAGTTTTACGTCAAGGTGTACAAGGTATATCAGATTTGATTGCAATCCCAGGATTAATAAATCTAGATTTTGCGGATGTAAAAACAATAATGTATGATACTGGTATGGCTCACATGGGTATTGGTAGGGCATCAGGTGAAAACAGAGCAGAGGAAGCGGCAAAAGCCGCTATAAACAGCCCATTGCTAGAATCATCTATCGATGGTGCAAGAGGAGTATTATTAAATATTACAGCTGGACCAGATTTGGGAATATTCGAAGTAAATACAGCAGCAGAACTTGTTCAAAAGAGCATAGACCCAGATGCAAACATAATCTTTGGTGCAGTTATCGATGAGAAAATGGGAGATGAAATGTCTGTTACAGTTATTGCAACAGGATTCGATAAAGATAGAATTCCACTATCTCAAGTATCAGTTGACAGATTATTAGATAAAACTGCATTTGAAAAAAATGTTTCAACTCCAGAAATTAGGACATCAAATTCAAACGATTTAGACGTTCCTACATTTCTTAGAAAAAATAAAAAGATAATAGATAGTAATTTCAATATAAACTAACAAATAATAATATAGAGGTTTATTAAATTAGTAAAAACCATTTGAACTTTGATGTTTAAATGGTTTTTTTGCGTTTTATTGATGAAATATTCTAGTGCAGATGAACAAGCTTAGACAAACTTTTTAACGTAAATGTTGTAGAATTTAGCTAAAGGTGAGTGAGATGACAATTTATATAGATGAGCTGTTTTTAAACAATTTACTTATAACGTATCTAGTGTTAATTGCGGTAAAAAAGATTTTAAATAAGACTTGTTCTTGTTGGCGATTATTTTTTTCAAGCATCATTTCAACTATACTTTCAATTATATTAATTTTGTATGATGAAAATAATAATATCATTCTAAAAATAAGTGTTTTATTAATAACAGCCTATATTGCATTCATTCCTAAAAATATAAAAACGCTTATACCCGAAATGTTAACAATATTAATAGTGACTTTGATTTTAGGTGGAATCTGCAGTTCAACGATTAATAAAGCTACTGAAATCTTGCTATTATTAGTGATAAGTTTTATAGGAATAAAAGAATACAATGAATATTATAAGAAGAAAAAGTGGAAAGCAAGAAATACATATACAGTGAAGATTAATATAGAAAATAAAAATATAGAACTAAAAGCATTTTTAGACACAGGAAATATGCTACAAGAAATGTTTAGCAGTGAATCTGTAATTATAATATATGAAGGTGCTATTGAAGGAAAAGTTTCTAGTAATATTATAGAAGTAATCAAAAATGGAAACTTTGAAGGAATCGATTTTAATATTTTAAAAAATATAAGACCAATTACATACTCAGTTGTTAATGAGCAAGAAAAAATGATGTATGGACTAAAAATCAAAAATATAGAAATATATGTTGAAAATAGAAAGATTGTAAGAAATGCTGTAATTACTGTGGCAAATCATAAATTTGATGGAGCTGATGCTTTAATTGGCATAAATTTATTAGAAGGAGGTTATGAAAGTGGATATTTTGATAATGATAAAACAGAAAATAACGAAATTGTTTGCTAAAATACTCACGGCAATTGGCTTAAAGGAGCAAAATGAATTATATTACATTGGCGGTGCGGAGACACTACCGCCACCACTCTCTCAAGAAGAGGAAACGGAAATTTTAAACAGACTTCTTAATAATGATGAGTCAGTAAGAAAAATATTAATAGAGAGAAATTTGAGATTAGTTGTTTATATAGCAAAGAAATTTGAGAATACTTCGGCAGGAATAGAAGATTTAATATCTATAGGTACAATAGGATTAATGAAAGCAATAAATACATATGATGTTAAGAAGAATATAAAATTGGCTACATACGCATCTAGGTGTATCGAAAATGAAATTTTAATGCATCTACGAAGAACTAATAGGCTTAAAAACGAAATTTCGATAGACGAGCCATTAAACACCGATGGTGACGGAAATGAATTGCTACTATCCGACATAATAGGAACAGATGAAGATATAGTATTTAAAAATATAGAAGATGAAGTAGACAAAAAGATAATAGAAGAATCATTAAAAAAACTTAATAAAAGAGAAAAAAACATAATGGAATTAAGATTTGGATTTAAAACAGGAATTGAAAAGACACAAAAAGAAGTGGCAGACATGCTGGGCATATCTCAATCTTACATATCAAGAATAGAAAAGAAAATAATTGGAAGAATGAAAAAAGAAATGAAAGCTAAAATATAAAATGAGTGTGTGAGAAAGTTCATAAGGAAAGTATAAAAAAGCCTCCAATGGAAATAATTTTATTAAAAGAATTCTAAAGGGAGGTTTTATTTTGATTAAAAAAGTAGAAATCTGTGGTGTGAATACCTCCAAATTGCCAGTTTTAAGCAATGAAGAAAAAGAAAAACTATTTATAAGAATAAAAAATGGTGATAATGAAGCAAGAGAAGAATTTATAAATGGTAATTTGAAACTAGTCTTAAGTGTAATAAGAAAGTTCAATAACAGAGGAGAAAATGTTGATGATTTATTTCAGGTCGGTTGTATAGGGCTTATAAAAGCAATAGATAATTTTGATTTGTCACAGAATGTGCTCTTTTCAACATATGCTGTGCCAATGATTATTGGAGAAATTAGAAGACATTTAAGAGATAACAATGCAATAAGAGTAAGTAGGTCTTTAAGAGATATTGCATATAAAGCCATGCAAGCAAAGGAAATGCTAATATTAAAGAATAATAAAGAACCAACTATTGCAGAAATAGCAAAAGAATTAGGATTGGAAAAAGAGGAGGTAACAAATGCATTGGATGCGATACAAGAACCAGTATCTCTTTATGAACCGATATATAATGACGGTGCAGATAGTTTGTATTTAATGGATCAATTAAAAGATGATAGTAATAGTGATGAGAATTGGACAGAAGATATTGCAATAAAAGAAAGTTTGCGAAAATTGAATAACAGAGAAAGAATGATAATAAGAAAAAGATTTTTTGATGGAAAAACACAAATGGAAGTTGCAGATGAAATAGGCATTTCACAAGCACAAGTATCAAGATTGGAAAAAGAAGCATTATTACACATGAAAAAGAATATATAAAAGTTGGAATCTTTTTATTAAAGGTAGAATATTAATATAGTAAAGAAAAATATTTATAAGGCAAAGCGACATATATATTTTGCGTGCCATATTTTTGAAAAAGTAAGACAATTTATGAGTAAAACATCGCAAATTTACAAAAATACTTGACATAACATGCACAAAATGCTATATTAGAAAACGTACAACTAAATTTTAGGAGGAAAAAAGCATGACAAATTTTGCCGGCTGCTTGGAGGAGTATGAAAGAAGAGGCGGGAAATTAACTGAGGATGAAGGTTTTTGGTTACCTAGACGCCAATTTTTGAAGGTATCCAAAAAAAGTGACGCAAGGATTGAAAAACTATTTGAGGGAGAGTATACAATCTCAGAGGAGATTTCGACCTATCGTGCTTTTGAGTATCGGGCGGCGATAAAGCCAGCTATTGGTATGTCGCCAAAGCAGATAAAGAAAGAAGTGCGTAATACACTAAAGAACCAAAAAATTAACGCAACCGTTAGTGTTAAGACAGGTAAAGTAAATAATGATTATTTGTACTTAACAATAACTGTTGAGTAACAAAGTGAGCTAAGTATGCTAATAAGAAATTTTATTAGATACCTAGCTCTTTTTGTTATAAAAATTATAGAACTAACGTATAAATAATTATACAGTATAATTGTGATACGGAGGTGAATTAGAGTTGGGAAGAGCACTTACATTTAAACAAAAAGAAGTGATAAATTTAACAGATGGCAGAAGGCTAGGATATGTACAAGATGTAGAAGCAAATTTTGAAACAGGAGAAATAACAGCAATAATAGTTCCGGGGACAAACAAACTTTTTTCATTAGGAAATAAAACAGATATTGTGATACCTTGGAAGAATATAAAACGAATAGGAGATGACATAATACTTGTTGAGATAAGTTAAGAGATAAAAAGCGTCTGCAAACCAACAGGGGTTAACAGACTCAAAATGTTGAAATATCAACACTTTGAACGATGATGAATTTTTGATGAAAAAATAATGAAAAATAATTAAAATTTTTGTTGACAATTGTCGCTTAGGGTGTTAATATAGAACATGTCGACAGCGACAACAACTTATTGAGAACACAGAGATTGCAGATGAATTGTATGGACAAAATCTGAACAAGAAAGTTCAAAAATAAATTCCAAAGAACTGTTGACAAACACAAACAACTTTAGTATAATACAAGAGCTTTAAGAAATTAAAGCAAAGCACATTGAAAAGTAAACAA
>DHKI01000019.1 GCA_002404755.1 Clostridiales bacterium UBA4698
ATTATATGTATCTCTTCATGCATGAAATGCCCTTTTATTCCACTATTTACTTCTTGCATTTGCCATTTTGTGTGGTATTTTTCGGTGTCTTCATATACATTTTCGCCTAATATCCATATTCCTATTGTTCTTTTTGTTTTGGAAATTATCGTAATGATTTTCACGATATAAGAAAAGGATGGTTAAGCTTTCTCTTAACCATCCTAAATATATGTTACTTTTTTAATTGTTAGACATCTTTGGTACACTTACTTATGAACTACACTTTTATTTAATTCTCTTCTATTTCTATTTTTGTTATTTCTGCTATGTTTTGTCTTCTTACAAGTGTTATTAGTTGTTTTTGCTCTCTTGGTTTTAGGCTATCTATTTGTGCTCCCACTGTGTCTTGCAAGTTGCCATCTTTGTCGTACAGTTTTAATTTTACATTTTGCACTTCTAGTTCGTTTGATGTTTTGTTTTCTACTATTGCTGTTATTTCGCATTCTCTTTGACTTATCATTTCTAGTTTGAATGATGATATTTCAAGGCCTTTATATTTTTTGGTTTCTTCTATTGTGACTGGATCTTCGTATTTTTCTGTGTAGTCTTTTTCTATTTGCTCATATTCATAGTTTTCACCAGAAACATTTGCATCACCTGATGGTTTATTTGGATTTTCTTTTATTTCATTTTTTCCATTTATTCCAGCTATGATAAGTGCCACACCTAAGATTAGCAAAATCACACAATTTATTAGTAATATTTTTTTGTTTTTCATCTTTTAAGTTGCATGATATTTTTTTAGATATCTTGCACTCCCTATTTTATATTTAGGTTTTTGAAGTTGCCTATAAACTTTTTTGGGCCAGAGCAAGCCGACCTGAGTCCGGCTCGCTCGCGTTCCCAGTTTACTTTGTTATATATCCAATTGCCATACTCCACTTATGTTTCTGCCTCTAGTTTTGACACTCGATTTTAGAGAAACTATGGGGCGCACGCCATAGGTAGAATTTGTGCTGATGCCGACGTTGCCGTTGACGCCGTAGACAATCCACATGCTGCTGCCGCCGCTAGCCGTAGCGAGCCAGTAGAATGTGTCGTTAAACACCAAGCTACCATATCGCCTAATTCCAAAGCCATTCGTAGTCGTTTCGCCAATTACTTTATCTAAATCATCTTTGTCCATTGCTCTAACACTATTTGTGTATGGGCCTGCTGCTCCTCCAAATGCCGACTCTAATGATAAGTAATATGTGTAAATTCCACCTTGCTTATTGCCCGCATAAGTAGTTGTTAAAAAATTATCTGTTAACGCTGTTACTGTATTTGCCGAATTATTGCCATGATAATATGTTAATGGTGTGCCTGCACTAACTAGCTTTACAACATCGCCAGAAACATCGATAACTCTCCAACCTGTGTATGTTGATTTGTAATTTGCATTACCATTGTTTGTGTACACATTATCGTAATATACTGGATAATCTACATAGTCACCTATTTGCACTTGAGACGCTAAACTTGGTGCCTCATCTGCATATATAGCCCAAAGAGTTATATCACCTTTTATATATTTAGGCTCGATTACTCCATCTGAAAGCCATTGAACGCTTCCATTTTGAGTTAAGCTCCAGCCTAAGAAATATTTGCCCTCTAGCGTTGGCTCCTCTATAGCAATATTAAAAAGCATACCATATTTTGCTTTTTTAGGTGCTGGCATGTTCTCACCCTCGCCCGCATAAGTTACAGTAAAAGTACTTGAAGCATCAACAACTATGCTTGGCGAAATGTTTTCTGCCTCATCTTTTAAATATAAATATATTTTGTTGCTTCCTTGCAAATCAGTAAGTGTCCATGTTTTAGTTGAAGTGAATGGCTCCCAATTTGCATCGTTTAAGGCCTGCTCGCCTGTAACAGGAGAACCAGACAAAATCATCTTTATATTCTCCTTTGAAGTTGTATCATCTTCAACATCAATGTTTAATGTAACGTTCGTTGAACTAGTATAATACACTCCATCTCTTAAAGTAGCACCTTCAACCGTTATAATTCCTCTTGGTGGGGTTATATCGCCCGCCGCATACGCCACATTTGGCATTGCACACGCAAGTGCAAAACTGCCAAGTATCGCACCTCCACCAAACAACAATTTGCTAAACTTATTCATACTCTACTCCTCCCGTTTTGAAGAATACTGTAACTCGCATCTTCAATAGTTTCTTATGTATGTTAGCTTTATTATATTTATTTATTTTTATTCTGTCTAGACGGTCTTGACATTGCGATTATTAGCAAAGGTAAATGTTTTTATAGGCAAATTTACGGAAGTACGCGTTTTAATTTTTTAACACAAAATAAATTAAAATGTTAATTTTATATTAAAAAAATATTACAAGCGACGTAACATGCTTGTAATATTTTCGTAATATTGAGATTTGGCTATTAATCTCAACATTGGCTATTTTTTTATTCATTTTAGGTCCCTCTTAATCTTTTAATATCTTCTCTCTAGACGTACTAATCTTTGTTCAAATGGTGCGATAACGTCAGTTCTAATAAAATCGCCTACTTCAGAACATATCTTGTTTTCCATATCTTTGATGTCTTGCTTT
The DNA here is from genome assembly GCA_002404755.1 of Clostridiales bacterium UBA4698. GTDB lineage: Bacteria > Bacillota > Clostridia > TANB77 > UBA1234 > UBA1234. The sequence goes on from DHKI01000019.1 coordinate 2,595, forward strand.
AACTCAGCTTTTGTATCTGCTAGCTCTTG
>DHKI01000021.1:0-47643 GCA_002404755.1 Clostridiales bacterium UBA4698
GCCTACTTTTACTTGACACATACCATTATCATTGATTATTCATACCTATATTGCCTTTGCTGTAAAAGTGTGATACAATGCATATGAACTTAAATTAAATTTAAAAGGAGGTATAAGGGTACACTTCGTTCTTGGCGCTAAATAATTTTGAGCAATGAAAGTGGAGTCTTATAATTGATTATACTTGGCGTATTGATTTTTTTGGTAATTTTCCTTGTGGTTTTATTTTGGCGGGATGTTATTGCCGGAATAATGGACTTTGGCGAGATGCTAATAAGTCTGTGTTTCTTAATACAGGGATGTGCAATAATCTTTTGGCTGATAATGGGTGTTACACCGACACAGTATAAAGAAAGTTATTTAGAAGAGACATACGAATTATCATCATTTAAAGCCAGCGGTTTTGATGATGTGTATGTCATGCTTAATGGGGATGAATACTTTTGTTATCACGAGGAGGAAAATGGAACTAATTATCCAAGATCATATCCGACTAGTGAAGTGAAATCTGTTGTTTATATTGGTGAACAAGAAAAACCTAGAATATGTAAGTATGTTCAAGAGCGTAAATGGACATGGTATGCTCCGCCGAAGGGAAAAGATATAGTAAACTATGTCTTATATGTTCCAGAAGATGGTATATTTTATAGAGCTATAGAAGCAGATAAAACTACTAAAACGTAAGTAAAAGAGTAACCATTCAAATGAATGGTTATTTTTGAGTTAAGATTGAACTTGCGTTAAAAAACCAGCTAGCATCTAATTTGATACTAGCTGGTTTTGCGTATTCTAATTATTTTCTTCTTTTTCCCATTAATCTTAGTAATTTTAGGAATATATTAATAAAATCTAAGTATAAGTTTAATGCTCCAATTGTAACAACTTGAGTCATTTTTTCTTCATCACTACCATCTACTAATGTATAAAGTTCTTTTATTTTTTGAATATCATATGCAGTTATTCCAACAAAAAGAAATATTCCAAAGACTGAAACTATGAAGTCGAGAGTGCTATTCATAATGAATAGGTTTACTATTCCTGCTATAAGTATTCCAAGCAATGCCATAAAGAAAAAGCTTCCGAACTTTGTTAAATCTTTATTTGTTTTATGTCCATATAATGCAGCACCACCAAACATTGCAGCTGTGATAAAGAATGTGCTTGCTATTGAGGTTTCAGCATACACTAAGAATATTGGCGATAGTGTAAGTCCATTTAATATGGCGTATAGATAGAATGTTATTCTACATGTTGCAGTTCCCATATTCTTTAAATTTAGGCTAAGAATTATTACAAGTATAAGTTCTGCAATAGCTAATATTTGCCAGCAATTAGCAACGAATAATCGTATTTGTGGTGTGTAAATTGTTAATAGTGATGTAATACCAGTAACTGCAAGACCGGCAGTCATCATATAAAATACTTTTTGCAAAACAGTTGAAAAGTTTGCTTCTTTATGTTCTTCAGATATTGGTGAATAAAAATCTTCCATAATAAAACCTCCTTAAATTTATTATAAAACACCATAAAAACATTATACTATATCAGACGACTTTATGTCAATCTAAATGGATTTTTTTAGCAAAAAAAGTGCTTAAATGTTGCACCGAAACGTATAGTTATTTTTGTATACGATTTATGCAATGTTTAAGCACTTATTTCTTAGGCGGAACTGGGTCATATCCTCCTTTTGAAAATGGATTGCAACGAAGTATTCGCCACAACGTCAATACAGAGCCTTTAAAAAAACCATGTGTTTCAAGTGCTTCTATAGCATAATTTGAACAAGTTGGATGAAATCTACAGGCACTGTGCCAGGGACCAGGAATTTTTTGATACAACTTTATTAGTTTTATCAAAAGTGTTTTCATAAGAGTTCCCCTTTCAATAAAATTTCGTATACGTAAATAATACCATAGATTTACATAAAAATCAATATAATATAAAACTAATAGCTACTTATAGAAATAGCTTCTAATGCTAGTTTTGCTAACAATAGAAGCTATTTTACCTAAATGTTATTCGCCTTTATATTCTGCGAGTGTTACTTTCATTGTTTTAGTCTTGTTATCTCTAATTATTCCTATTTCGATTTCGTCACCCACATTGCAATTTGTTACCTCTGATGTTACTTCTGCTGCAGTTGATACAACGTTGCCATTTACAGAAACTATGATGTCTCCTGATTTGATTCCACCTTTTTCTGCAGGTGAGTCTTCAACTACAGATTCAACATATGCACCGTATTGCATTTGAGAGTAGAACATATTAAATAAACTTCCGTATCCTCCATATGGTGAATTTGTTGAATAAGTAGTGTCTTTCATCATTACACCTAGGAAAGCTCTGTTAGTTGCATATCCATGTTCTACTAAATCATCAACAACTGATTTGATATCATTTATTGGGATTGCAAATCCTAAATTTTCAACGTCTATACCAGATGATTTTGCTGTAACAATTCCTACTAATTCTCCGTTGGCATTAAATAATCCACCACCTGAATTACCAGGGTTTACGCCAGCATCTGTTTGAATTAGGTTCATTTTTTTACCACTTATATTTATTTCTCTTTCAAGTGCACTTATTATACCACTTGTAACAGTTCCGCCAAGTTCGCCAAGAGGGTTACCGATAACAACTGCTAAGTCGCCAACTTCTAGGCTTGAACTGTCGCCTAAAACAGCAAATTTTAATCCTGTTGCTTCTATTTTTATAACAGCTGTATCTGTTTTTGAATCTTTTCCTATTAATTTAGCTTCGTATTCAGTTCCATTTTTTAATCTTACTAATATTTTATTTGCACCATCGATAACATGGTTGTTTGTAAGGATATATCCATTTTCCGATATTATTACACCGCTACCATTTCCTTCAGTCGTGTATTGATATGAATAGTAGCTTTGAGTCGTTTCAATTTTTATTTCTACAACTGAGTCTGCACAAGATTTTACGATTCCTTTTATAGAATGTGATGACATTGTATCTGCAAGTATGTTTGTGTTTTGTGTATTACCAGCAGACGTTGTAAGTATTGAGTTGGTTGATTGTGAACTTTGTATATTGTTTTGATTTTCTGCTGTTTTTGATGTTGTTATTGTTGAATAGATGCTGCCACTTGCAAAACCAAGTGATAAAAGTAAAACAGAAGCCGTTATCTTTGAAGCAATACCACTACCATTGTGTCCTCTTGATTTTCCCTCCATTTCTTCATAGATTGAATCACCGTCATATTTATTCATAAATGACATATAGACCATTCCTTTCCAAATTTATTTATAGTTATTGAATATTTTTTTCATATGCTATATACTTTACTTTGATAGTACTACTAGTATATGAGACTAATATGTATTATATATGAATTTTTCATGAAAAACAATTATTCTACTTGTTTGTATATTTGTTGGAAAGGGATTATTATATGATAAATTCAATTGAGGATATTATAGGGCTACACGAGAGTAGAGGAAATATAGAGGATTCTATTATAGAAATGCATTTCGATGAATTAATACTAAAATTGAATGTTTTCACGTTGAAGTTTAGCACTGTTAATGGAGAACGTAATGAGACGAAAAGATGGAACAAGAGAATAGAATTTGAAATAAGAAAAGATAGAAAATTATATAAAGAAATTAGAGAGTTTAGGACATTGATGAGTGCGTTAAATAGACTAAAAATAAGAAAAGGATATTTAGAAAAGAGAGAATGTCCGGATTTTGTTTTAGAACATGATGGTAAAAAGATAGGTATTGAAATCACAAGAATATATTCTGGAAACGACTGGGCTGCTGAAAAGTTAAATGATGAAATAAAGACTTATGGAATTGAGCCGAAGGAGGTTCAAGGATATATCGAATATAGAAAGTTAAATAATAAAATAAAAACGTATCAGCTAAAAGATAATTTAGTAATAAAGCCGTTCAACAAGAAAGAAGAGAATGGTTTGCTAAATATAAAAATTAAGAATAAGATATTTGAGAAAATAAGAAAGTTATTTGACGAATATAGTAAGTATGATGAGAATATAATTCTTGCTGATATCGTTAGTCCAGAATACTTTGGCAATGTTGATGATATTATCAAGTTTAATGATGAAATAACATTTTATATAAATCATTTAGAAGAAAATTTTGATGAGAAAGAATATATTCTTCTTTTGAAGATTGGTGAAAAAATAGGAAAGATTGATTTGAAAAAACATACGTGTGAGATATTGTAATGGAGGAAACAAATGAGAAAACTAAAAAAGATAGATGTCTTAGGTAATAAAAAAATAAGTAAGCAAGATTTATCTGAAGAGATAAGATGTGAAATAGACGTACTAGGTGGATTAGATATATTCACAGATGCTCATGTTCAGGGAGTTGTTAAGACCACAACAGGAATTTGTGAAGAGATGGATTTAAAATATGAGGATTTGAAAAAATGCGTGTTATGTGCTTATCTTCATGATGTTGGAAAAATTAAAGTTCCTTCTGCGATCTTACAAAAGCCCGGAAAGCTTACAAATGAAGAGTTTGAAGAAATGAAAAGACATACTATTTATGGATATGAAATATGTATGGAATATAATAATTTTAGAGAACTAGCGCCAATAGTTCGTGCACATCATGAGAGTTTTGACGGAAGCGGATATCCTGATAAATTGGTTGGTGACCAAATTCCTTTTGAAGCATCAATAATAAAAGTTGCCGATGTGTATGATGCGTTAACACAAAGACGTCAATATAAAGAGGGATATAAGCAAACAAAGGCATTAGATATAATGCTAGGAGATGCTAGAAAAGGCAAGATGAGTGCAAAAATAATGTCTTATTTAATGAGATATTTATTAAAAGAGGTTGAATCTAGAATAACAACTCATGAGAATAATGTATTAGAATTAAAAGAAAATTTAGAGATTTTGCACGAGCTAGAAAAAATATATAAAAGTATATACGATAGAGGATATACAACAAAATCAGCAAAATTGCTTGCAAGGTTTGACTTGCCTGCCGGATATGATATGAGTACAAATGCTAATCTTTTAATCGTAAAGCAAAAAGCTTTAGAAAGAGAAAAAGGATGGCTAGATTTTTGTAAAGATGAGTATAAGCTAATGAAAAAGCAAGAGGATGAAATTAAATCGATAGCCAAAAAAGAAAAATTTTATAAACCTGAAGTTTATGAAAGATGGTTTAATAAGTAAAAAATAGCGAGTTAATTAAGACTCGCTATTTTTGCTAAATGCCACTTAAATCAAAATGAGGAACGTATTCTTCTTCGTGTTTTGAAAGTTCTTGAATATATCCGTTTTCAAATTCTGATATTAAGTTTTTTACGATATTAAATTCTCGTTTTGAGACTTTACGATTTATTAATTCGTCACTTTTGGCAAGATATGTTGGAAAGTATTGTAGCATTATGCTTATATAAGTTTCTTTAGGCAAGTTTTCTTTTATCCAGTTTAGAATGTGTTTTGTTTCGTTTATGTGTGAAGGTAAAACCAGATGCCTTATGATAACTCCTTTTTGTATTATTCCATTTTCATCAAATGTTGGTGTTCCAACTTGTCTAATCATTTCTTTTATATTGTTAGTTGCAATGTCAAAATAATTTGGTGCACTAGAATATTTTATTGAAACTTCGTTGCTGAAATATTTTAAATCTGGAAGATAAACGTCAATGTATCCGTCTAGCATTTTGATTGTTTCTAAATTTTCAAAGTTTCCCGTGTTATATATTATCGGAATTGCAAGACCATTTTCTTTTGCTATTTTTATTGCCTCAATAATTTGTGGTACATATGGCGTAGGCGAGACTAGATTTATATTATTTACTTTTTTGTTTTGCAGTTCTATAAAAATTTCTGAAAGTCTATTTATAGAAATTTCTTTGCCATAATTATCTTTAGAGATGTCATGATTTTGACAAAATATGCAATTCAAATTACAACCTGAAAAAAACACAGTGCCAGAACCGTTTTTATAACTGATACATGGTTCTTCCCACATATGAATAGATGCAAGTGCACATTTTGGCATAATTCCACATTTGCAATAACCTAATTTTTCATTTCTATTAACATTACAATTATGAGCACAAAGATTACAATTTTCTAACATAAAAATCCCCTTAAATTATACTATTTAGCTTATACATTTATCCCTTTTAAAAATTTTGCTTCCTATTTGAGAAAACGTATTAATAAATAGTAAGTATAATTTTTGATTATTATAACATATTTTTTGACTTTTTTATATTAAATAGTATAAAATATATCGTATAGAAAGGACTGATGCAAATGAATTATGAAGAAGCAAAAAAGGTGCTTCAAAAATATGGACAAGAGCATATATTGAATTCTTATGAAAGATTAAATGAAGAGAAAAAAGAAAAGTTATTGAATCAAATAGCTACTATAGATTTTGAACAAATGTTGAAATTATATGAAAATATTAAAAAGGGAATAGAGTTTAAAGATTCAAAGATTGAACCTATTCCAGCTGTTAATGCTGAAACTCTTTTAGCAGAAGAAAAAGAAAAGTACAGAAAAATAGGAGAAGAAATAATAAAGAGCGGAAAGCTTGCAGCTGTTACAATGGCTGGTGGACAAGGTACGAGACTTGGGCATAATGGTCCTAAAGGAACATATGATTTAGGACTTCCATCACATAAGAGTTTATTTGAAATTTTATGTGACGGTTTAAAAGAAACTACGCAAAAATATGGTGTTGCTATTCCTTGGTATATAATGACGAGCAGAGAAAATAATGACGAGACAGTTGCGTTTTTCGAAAAAAATAATTACTTTGGATATCCTAAGGAAGCAATTGGAATGTTCTTTAAGCAAGGAGAACTTCCTATGATTGATGAAAATGGAAAATTAATAATCGATGAACAGGGTCTGATAAAAGAAGCTGCCGACGGACATGGCGGAGTGTTTGAATCACTATATAAAAGCGGTGCATTAGAAGATATGAAAAAGAGAGGAATCGAATGGATTTTTGTTGGCGGAGTTGATAATGTTTTAGTAAGAATGGCAGATCCGATGTTTGTTGGATTTGCAGCTTACAATAATTACATGGTTGCATCTAAAACAATAATTAAAGCATATCCTGAAGAAAGGGTTGGTGTGTTCTGCAAAAAAGATGGTAAGCCATATGTGATAGAATATACTGAAATATCAGACGAGATGGCACACGAAAAAAATCCGAATGGTGATTTGACTTATGGCGAAGCACACATGTTATTAAATTTATTTAATATAAAGATTTTAGATCAAATAGCAAACTCAAAACTTCCATATCATAGTGCACACAAGAAGTGCAATTTTATGAATGAAAATGGCGAAGTGGTAGTAGCTGAAAAGCCAAACGCATATAAGTTTGAAACATTTATATTTGACGCATTTTCATTAATGCCAGAGATTGGCTTATACAGAGGAAAAAGAGAAGAAGATTTTTCACCTGTAAAAAATGCAGAAGGTGTAGATTCACCAGAGACAGCTAGAAGAGATTATATGAAATATCATAATTTATAAGGGGGATGAAAGAATTGTATATAGTTAGTGGTATAATTATAGCTTTTATTGCAATAAATTATTTTTTAGAATATAAATTATATAGCGTTCCTAAAAACGAAGGATATTTTAATAATGTTACAGAATTTAATATTGAAAGAGAAAAATATATATCACCTCAGCCACTATATGTTACAATGATTTCAATCTTTACAGGAATTATGCTAGGGTTATATATATCACTTTGTGAGTATTCTCATGTCAATAAAATACTTATGATGATTGTAAGTATTGCAATTTTTGTATGTTATTTTATTGAAGTTACAAGAGATATATCTTTAGTAGATGGAAATCTTATATTGTCAAAAGCATTTTCAAAAAAGATTATAATAAATGCAACAAGTATTAAAGGAATGTATTTATATAGTTGGAATAAGAAGTTCCTTAAGAAACATGCACTTACAACAAAACTTGTTATTACAACTAATTCGGATAAGAAGTACAAATTTGTAATATCTAGTTTAGATAATAAAGCTGTTTTGAATTTGCTAAAAGAAAATTTCGGTGTGATAAACAATAAAATGTATATAGGAAAAAAGACAAATAAAGCATAAATTTAAAATGGATGCACATATAAAAATGTGTATCCATTTTTGTATATAAAGCCCATTCTTTGGTAAAAATTATATTAAATTAATTAAGCGGAGGTTTTATATTATGAATGAACATACAAACAAGAAGGTGATATGCGTTAAAGATATACCATCTAATTTAATTGAAGAGGCTATATTTATACTGAAGTCAGACGATGAAATTGAAAATAAAAAAACAAAAGAGAGTAGAAAACAAATAATTCTAAGAGAGACAGAAGATTTTGTTAAAAAGTACACTGACGAATTTAGTAGGTTGAAAAATGATGAGAAAGATGTTATAGACTATAAAAAAGATTTAAAGTTAAAAATAATACTTTGTGGTGTACTAGTTGTAGTGACGTGTTATTTAGTATCATTATTTATATAGCTCTAAAAAAGAATAAAACTTTCTTGACAAGCATATAGCTTTGTTAAGAGGTGATTGCTTAATGGAAAATACTATTGATAGAAAAGAATATAGAAGAAATTCATATAGCACATATGAAAAAAACAAAGTTCCTGTTTGCAATAGAAAAAGGAGTCTTGTATGGAATCAGATAATTAATATGTTAATGTTACTTCTTTCAGTATTGTTATTAAAATTATTTCGGATTTGAAACGGAGTTCGAATTAATAAAAACAAATATTGAAGAAGGAATTCCATATGAAACAGTGAGTGCTTTTGTTGTAGATAATGTGAAGGTATTTTACGAGAAATTTGAAAACGGAAGTGAAAGTGGTCAAGAAAATAATATTATAAATATAGACATAACAAGTGGTGAGAAAAGCAGTGGTGAAAAAGTTAAAGATGAAATAGAACAGAAGACTGAAACCGAAAAAGAAATAACTAAAGCGAGTACAGATGCAGAGTGTGTTAAAGATATTTACAAGGTAGTATCTCCAATGAAAGGAATAATAACATCAAGGTTTGGAAATCGAGTTAGTGATAATCCCATTGTTAGCTCCTATCATACTGGTTTAGATATAGGGGCTGACACGGGTACTTTGATAAAAGCTACACATGATGGTGTAGTAACTCAAGCAGGCGATAATGGTACATATGGAAAAAGTGTTACGATAGAAAGCGGAGATTTAAAAACTATTTATGCTCATTGTTCATCAGTCCTAGTTAAAAAAGGAAAGCAAATAAAGACTGGCGAAAATATTGCAAAGGTTGGAATGACAGGAAATGCGACAGGTCCACATTTACATTTTGAAATAAGGTATCAAGGCAGATTTGTAAATCCAGAGGATGTTATTTAGTTTAGGAGAAAACATGTCTATAAAAATACACTTTTATTTGTTTTTGTTCATGGCATATATGTTTATGATTGGAAAGATAGAGATTTTTCTGATTTTTTATTTTTCAGTGTTAATTCATGAAATGGCTCATATTGTTATTGCTTTAATTTTAAATGTTGATGTCGATGAATTATGGCTGATGCCAGTAGGAGTTTGTGCGGTATATAAAGAAAATATCATGCCGATAAAGGAAGTTATAATAAGTCTTGCCGGACCTATTATGAGTTTAATACTCGCAATGTTTTCAAAAGATAATTTCATAAGTAATGTGAATATAATAATAATGATTTTAAATTTGATTCCGATTTACCCTCTCGATGGTGGACGACTTCAAAAGAATTTTTTTGTGTACAAGTTTGGTTATGGAAAGGGAATAAAAATAAGTCAATTTGTTAGTGATTTTTTTATAGTAATATTGTTTGCAGTTTCAATTGTATTTGCGATTCATTTTAAAAATTTTAATATGCTTTTTGTGACTTCGTATGTATTATTTTTATCGAGAGAAGAGGTAAAAAAAGAAAGAATATTAAGGATAATAAACTATTTACAAACAGATGAATAATGTATAAACTAAATATGAGGTGAAACAAATGATAAAGAATAAAAAGGGATATTCACTAGGTATATTAGTAATTACAATTGCTGTAATGCTTATATTAACGACAACGGCACTGCTTTCATTTAAAAGTACAACAGCAGATAAAGAGATAACAAATTTTATGAACGATATTACAGAGGTGGAGGAATATGTGAAAGAATATTATTCTGAAAAACACATATTACCGCTAATGTATGATAATACAACAAAGCAGCCGATTGCTATAAATGATTTAGAGTATGAGGAAATTAGAGCACAAACTTCAAACAAAGATTTTGGCAATTATTATTTTGTTGATTTAACAAAATTAGAAAGAATACATTTAAAAGATAACCAAAGAGGGTATATAGTAAATGAAAACTCTCTTAGGGTGTATGTAACGAATCCGATTGAATATCAGGGAGTTTTTTATTATACAGTAACAGATGATATGAAAGGATATGACAGAACGTATAATGATAATGCAAATTTTGAAGTGATAATATCTGGAAATCCTATAGTATGGACAGATAAAGCAAAATTGATATTGTCTATCCCTAATTACGAAAACATAGAGGCATCTGATTGGCAATTTAAGTATTACTATCCGGGACCAGTTAGTGCAGAAGATTTTAAAACAAAAGGCAATATGTTTTTATATGGCGAAACCGTAGATATAACTGAGAATGGAATAGTAACTTTTTATGCTGAAAATCTGACAGCGACAGCTAGTGGAGATGTGGGTTATGCTAAAACCGTGAATGTTGTTGTAACAAAGATAGATGATATAAAACCTATAATAAAAATAAGTGGAGACAGAAGCAAAGAAGGAGAAGTAATAATAACTGACAACGAAACAGGTATAAACTCTGACAGATTGAGATATAAAATAATAGGCGACGATATAAATAATCCTGAGGATGGAATTCCTCTATTAACATATGGTATAAAATATGCAAAGTATATAGAAGAGTATAATAAATTAAAAAGTAACGAGGAAGATTTAATAGCAGAAATTAGTGATTTGAAAGCACTAGGTTCTGGCGATGATGAACTTCAAGAGTTGTATACAAACTTAAATAGTATAACTTTAGAAATTCAAAAGTTGAATAATGAAAATAGATCTTTTAACGATGGTAATATTCCATACGATGACTATGAAAATAACATTGCATTATATGTAGAAGATTATGCAGGAAACGTTGAAGAAGATACATTAGGTGTTTCAAGAAAAGTATTATTGAATAGCAATTTGATAAATTTTGAATCAAAATTATTAGACAATTCAATGTTTAGCATTGTTAAAACAACACCATATACAAGTGGAGATAAAGTTAAACTTAGAATTCGTTCACAAGGTGCCACAAAGATGATAATAACAATGGATGACAAGATTTCACCAGAAGACATTGCTAATTATGATTTGAAATATCAAGCATCAAACGGAGATTACGAGTTTGATATTAGTGGAGCAGGAAAGACCGAGGTCGTAATATATGCATATTATACAGCTGGCGAATATGATGAAAATGGCAAACTAATATATAAAGCATTAAATGATAAAGTTTTAGTAGACAAGATTAATCCTACAACAGATGCACCGAAAGTAGAGGTTTCTAATAAACTTAAACTAAAAATAGAAGTAAAGCAAAAAGATTTAGAAAGTGGAATATTTAAAACAGAATATGGATACCAAGAAACAGATGGAAATGAGGATTTAACGAAATATACTTGGTGTCATACTGTATCCGAAATAGAAAATAGATTAAAAGAAGGTAAGATTTATTATATAAGGACAAGAGTTACTGATTTAGCAGGCAACGGACCAGTAGTTTCAGCATATACAAAAATACAATGTCCTACTCAAAAAATACTTGCAATGCCTAATAGACCAGTTCTTGAAAATATGAAAGCAATCACATGGAAAAATAATTTAGAAGAAGTTGAAATTGATCCTTATACGTTAAAAGATTCATCAGGAGTTACAAGAGTTTGGTACGATTACAAAATGGGAGACGGAATAAATGATGATGGTGAATCTATGTGGGCGAATGCAAAATCAACAGACGGAAGTTATTGGGTTTGGATTCCAAGATATGCGTATAGAATAATATATTATACTGATGCAAATAAAACAGAAATAAAAGGTTATTATCAAAATTCTGCGTATTCTAATACAATTGGATATTACATGCCAGATGGAAAAACTGCTTCAAGTGAGGCAGATATAAAGACTAAATTTGGGGACATAGATATTGTATTTTTATATGGTTCTGAGGACTATAAATATTATGATACAGAAACAAAATTGGTAAAAAGCTTAATAGATGGTGGAGAAAAGCTTTATAGTGAATATATAGTTCATCCTGCTTTTAAATCATATGCTTCAGGAACAAGTGTAAATATTTTGGGAAAATGGAACAGAGATTTATCTGGAATTTGGGTCGGAAAATTTGAAGCTAGCAGAGAGGATGCAACGTTTACATCACAAGGAACTGCAAATAATGTAAAAAGTGTTCCAAATGTTAGAGCAATGACAAATATAAAGATAAATGATGCCTTTAATATGGCATTACAATTAGATGCAAGCAAAGATTCACATTTGATGAAAAATAGTGAATGGGGTGCGGTAACATATTTAGCATATAGTGCATATGGAAGAGGCGGAAACAAAGTAAGACAAAATCTTTCTAGCAATATGATTACTGGTGCTGGTACATCAAGCAATGGTGCAACATATGCAACCACATCAGAGTCATTGTTTGAAGGTAGATATAGCTATAAAACATCTGCAGGAATGCAAGCAAGCACAACTAAGAACATATATGGTGTATATGATATGGTTGGTGGAGCTTTAGAATATGTTTCAGCCTATGTGAATAATGAAAACTCGGCTGTTTCAACAAATGGAAGCTTACTTCAAAACTCTTCAACATTATATTTATCACAATCATATAACAAAGGTGGAACGGACAGCGAAGCAGGAAATTATAGAGCAAACGCAGGAGTTTATGGAGATGCGATATATGAAATTTCATTAGATACTTCTAATGTATGGAAAGACAATGTGATGAATTATCCTAATACTGGAGAACCATTCTTTGCAAGAGGTGGAAGTTATTCTTCAAACACGAGCACAGTTGGAATATTTGAAACAGACAAGAAAGATGGTGCAGCATATGAAAATGTTGGTTTTAGAATTGTATTAGTGCCATAATTCTATCTTAAGCTGGTTTGTAAAAATATGGAATGACAAAATGTTTGACAAAATGCGATAATGGTTGTATAATGGCATACGTGTAATCCGCTTAATTATGGTTATAAATGCTAGTAATAGCTACCTAAGATGAGAGATTAGCGAGTTTTATATGAAGGAGGTGCTTTAGATGTACGCGATAATCGAAGCATGTGGAAAACAATACAAAGTAGCTGAAGGAGATGAAGTTTTCGTTGAGAAACTTGATTTAAACGAAGGCGATAAAGTAACTTTTGACAAAGTATTATTACTTTCAGACGGTGAAAAAGTAAAAATAGGAACACCAACTGTTAAGAGTGCAAAAGTTGAAGCTACTGTTATTGAAAACGGAAAAGCTAAAAAAGTGGTTGTATTCAAATACAAAGCTAAGAAAAACGAGAGAAAGAAACAAGGACACAGACAACCATATACAAAGATTAAAATTGATAAGATTAGCCAAAGAGCTACTACAAAGAAAGCTACTACTGCTACAACAGAAGAAGCTGCTGAATAATTAGGATTTTATAAAAATGCTAATAGAAGATTTTTAACTGAAAGGGGAGAGAGACATGGCACATAAAAAAGGTATGGGTAGTACCAAAAATGGTAGAGATAGTGAGTCAAAGAGACTTGGTGCCAAAAGAGCTGATGGTCAATTTGTTCTAGCTGGAAATATATTAGTTAGACAAAGAGGAACAAAAATCCATCCAGGTACAAATGTTGGAATCGGTAGCGATGATACTCTATATGCAAAAGCTGACGGCGTAGTTAAATTCGAGAGAAAAGGTAGAGACAAGAAACAAGTAAGTATCGTTACAGAGGAAAATAAGTAATTAATTCGAGGGACCATTTTTGATGGTCTCTCGTTTTTTTTATTAATTGTGAATTTTAGCAAGTTGAACAAATCGCGTAAAAACAATTTGCTAAAAAATCGCAAAATAAAGCTAAAACAAAATAAAAAAGAGTTTTAAAAACTTTAAGGTTTACAAAACATTGATAAATATGAGAAAATGTGGTAAAATACCACTTGTAAGAATGTGAAAAAAGGAGAAAAATATATGTTCATAGATTATGCTAAAATAATAATTGGCTCTGGTAAAGGTGGAAATGGAGCAATTACGTTTAGAAGAGAAAAATATGTAGCAAATGGTGGACCAGACGGTGGAGACGGTGGTCGAGGCGGTAGTGTTTATTTTAGAGTGGATTTGGGTCTAAATACACTAGTTGACTTTAAGTATAAGAAGAAGTACTTGGCACAAGATGGTGAAGCTGGCAGTGGAGCAAGAAAAGCAGGTAAAAGTGGAGAAGATTTGTATATAGATGTTCCTCAAGGAACTATAGTAAGAGATGAGGAAACAGGAAAAGTAATAGCTGATTTATCTGAAGAAGGACAAGTTGAATGCGTTTTGAGAGGCGGAAAAGGCGGAAAAGGTAATGTTCATTATGCAACTGCAACAAGACAGATTCCGAATTTTGCTGAAACTGGCGAACCAGGTGTAGAAAAAACAGTTATTCTTGAATTAAAGTTAATAGCAGATGTAGGCCTTTTAGGCTATCCGAATGTTGGCAAATCAACATTATTAGCTAGAATGACTACAGCTAAGCCTAAAATAGCAGATTATCATTTTACGACTATAGAACCTAATTTAGGTGTTGTAAAATTGGCTAATGGTTCTAGTTTCGTAATGGCTGATATACCAGGTCTTATTGAGGGTGCAAGTGAAGGCGTTGGACTAGGTTTGAAATTTCTAAGACATGTTGAAAGAACTAGATTACTAATTCATGTTATAGACGTTGCTGGAACTGAAGGCAGAGACCCAGTTCAAGACTTTTATAAAATAAATGCAGAACTTTCAAATTATAGCGAGAAGTTGTCTAATAAATTGCAAGTGGTTGCAGCTAACAAAATTGATGTTATGCAAGATGAAGAAAATTATAGAAGACTTGAAAAAGTTGCAAAGCAAAAAGGATATGAAATATTTAAAATATCAGCAGTTACAGGCGAAGGATTAAATGAACTTTTTAACAGAGTGGCAGAACTTTTAAAAGGAATACCAAAACAAGAATTAGAAGAAGTTGATAAGACGGTTTATTATAATTATGAAGACGAAAATGAGGGCTGGAGAATAACTAGAAAAAATAATACTTTTATAATTGATGGAAAAGAAATTGAAAACGTTATGAGAAGAGTTAATTTTTCGGATTACGAATCTCTTGCATATTTCCATAATACTCTTAAGAAAATGGGAATTGAAGCAGAATTGAAAAGAAGAGGAATTAAAGAAGGCGATATCGTAAAAATATTTGATCTTGAGTTCCGATATGAGGAATAAAACAGTAATAAAAATTGGGACATGATAGTAAGATATGTAGTAGAAAGGGGGAGTATATTTTGGCTGTGATAGAAGTTTCATCTTTTATAGTTACATCAATAATTGGTGCTGTTGCATTAATAAGAGTTATGAATGATGCTAGAAAAAGTATATGCTCCATTATTTTAAACATAATGTTTGGAGGAGCTCTGTTCGTCATCTTAAATATTATGGGAGTTACTATCGCATTAAATCTTATTACAGGAGGTATAATAGCTTTCTTGGGCGTTCCAGGAGTAGTATTACTAATAATACTGAAAATAATATTTAATATAATTTAGGAGAAACAAATGAAAAAAAATATAATAAAAACATTTACATTTATGTTTAGTGCGATGTTCTTGGCAAAAATATTGGGACTTGTTAGAAATATTATTTTTGCAAGGTTTTATGGTACAGGAATTGAGGCCACTGCATTTTTTACGGCATCTAGGATACCACTGCAACTTTTGGATATAACTCTAGGAGCAGCGATTTCTTCAACATTTATTCCTGTATTCAATGAATATTTGAAAAAAAAAGGGAAGAATCGAGCTTTAGAATTTGCAAATAACTTTTTAAATGTAGTAGTGTTAGCAACAATAGTATTGACAATTTTAGGAATAGTATTTGCACCGTTTATAGTGAATATAATAGCACCAAATTTGGGACTAGAAACCTATGATATTACAGTGAAATTATCACGAATATTATTTCCGATTATGATATTTACAGCAGTTGCTTTTGTTTTTGTTGGTTTTTTACAATCAATGGATGAGTTTAATATACCAGCAATAATAAGTGTAGTATCAAATGGAATATTAATATTATATTTGTTGGTTTTTAATAACAAATTTGGTATTGTTGGTGTAGCGATTGCTATGGCAATAGGATGGCTTACTCAAGTGATAGTACAACTTCCAAGTGTTAAGAAAAAAAGTTTTAAATATAGTTTTAAAATCGATTTTAAGGATGAGGGGCTAAAAAAAGTAGTTAAACTTGCAGGCCCAACGCTTATTAGCTCTTGGGTTCAGCCGATAAACAATATAGTTAATTTGCGATTGGCATCTGGACTTGAAAACGGAGCTGCTGTTTCTGCTATTGAGTATGCTTATAACATATATTTGATAGTTGTTGGAGTGTTTTCATATACACTTTCAAATATTGTGTTTCCCGAACTTTCAAAACTTAGTGCTGAAAATGAAAATGAGAAATTAAAAACAATTATAAAAAATGCACTTCAGGTAACTGCACTATTCGTAATTCCAATGTCTATAGGTATAGCTTTTTTGAGTAATGATATAGTGAAAATAATCTATGAAAGAGGAGAATTCACAGCACAATCTACGTATCTTACAGCAGGAGCGTTGACTTTTTATGCAATTGGAATGATTGGTTATGGAATTATGGAAATATTAAATAAGGTATTTTATGCAATGCAAGATGCCAAAACACCAATGATAACAAGTGGAATAGCGATTGTTTTAAATATAATATTAAGTGTGATATTAGTAAAATTTATGGGATACAAAGGATTACCACTTGCAGCATCAATAGTATCAATAATTATTGCAGGAATAATGCTTTTAATAACTTTTTCAAAAATCAAATTGAGCTTTGAAAAAGAAAACATTTTAGAGGTGCTTAAATACATTATAGCTGGCGTAGTTTTAACAAGTATGCTTGTTATTGTTAATATGTTCGGTTTTGGTAGTTTAGTAAAAGTAATTGTATCAGTGCTAATTGGTATGGTGGCATATTTCGTAGTGCTTATTTTATTAAAATCAGAAATGGTTAAATATGCACTTGAGCAAATAAAACAAAAAATGAAATCGTAGGCGAATAAGCCTACGATTTTGCTTGTATAATTTAGCTTTTTTGTATATAATAGCTATATCAAAATCAAAAAAGTATCGTTGTATAAACACTTAAATTTCAGCACATAAAAATAAAAGGGTAGGTGCTTTATGGACAAAATTATAAAAGAAAGTTTTATATATAAAATTATAATTAGTATATCTAATTGGCTTAGTAAAATTTGCTCAAATAGTTTGCTAGTAAACATTTTTCTAAGTGAAAATAAAGAGAAAAGAGAGAAAATTTATAAGAATAGTATAATTTCAAAGATATTTGATACTGTCTTAAGCTTTTTTAGAAAATTGGCAAAGAAAATAAAATTAGATAAATTGCTAGAAAATAGTATATTTGTTAAACCTATTATATGGGTTACACTCGTTGTTGCGTTAACACCATTTTTGCCAACAATGGCAGTATTATTATTGGTTTTGTTATCATTAGGAACATTATTTTTAAAAGCGATAACACAGGAAGATTTTGAGTTTAAATATTCAAATATGAACATATGGATTTTACTTTTTGTGTTAGTTTATTTGTTTTCTGCTGTTACATCCATTTCAATGTCAGAAAGTAGAAATATATTTATGCTTATTACGGCATTTATATTGTTTTATTTTGCTTTAATAAATTCTGTAGATACAAAATCAAAAATGAAAATGTTGATATACGTATTTATCATATCTGCGACGTGTGCATCTATATATGGAATATATCAATACCACTTTAGTGACGTATATTCGCAAGCTTGGATAGATGAAACAAAATTTGAAGATATACGAATGAGAGCATACTCAACATTTGAAAACCCTAATGTTTTTGGTGAGTATTTGATAATGGTTATACCGATAATAGCTGCACTTATTTTCGAAGAAAAAGGCTTTATGAAAAAGCTCGGTTTATTTTGGCTGTTCGCTATAAATTGTTTGGCACTGATATACACATTCTCTAGAGGATGCTGGCTTGGAATTATTTTGGCCATAGCAATATTGGCAATTATGATAGATCGAAGATTTATATTGCTTGGAGTTATTGCACTTTTAATTTCACCATTTGTCTTGCCTGATACAATAATAAATAGATTTATGAGTATAGGTGATATGACAGACTCATCAACATCGTATAGAGTATATATTTGGTTCGGAACGATTGCTATGTTAAAAGATTATTGGCTTTCGGGTGTAGGACTTGGAATTACAAGCTTTAATAGAGTATATCCAATATATTCATATAGTGGCATTGTTGCACCACACTCACATAATTTATATTTGCAGTTAATGGCGGAGCATGGAATTGCTGGTCTTATCGTTTTTGTTGGAATAATATACAATTTTTATAAAGAAACAGCAATAGCTATATCAAAAAAGAAAAATCTAGTGCTAGCTGGAATAATATCTGGAATGGCAGGATTTTTACTAGAAGGTATGTTTGATTATACATGGTATAATTATAGAGTAATATTGATATTTTGGACAGTTATAGCACTTGGCTATGCTGAATCGGAAATTTGTAAAAAAGAAGAGTGAAAGGAAATGTATTATGATTAAAGTCGTAAATGTTATTAGTGATACCAACATAGGAGGAGCAGGCAAATGTATAATAAACTTTGCTAAAAATTATGATCGAAAGAAATATGATGTTTCGGTAGTGGTTCCAAAAGGTAGTGCCTTAGTTGCTGAACTTGAAAAAACACCAGTAAAGGTAATAGAGCTAGATGGCATTAAAGACAAATCATTAGACATAAGGTCATTATTTAAATTAATAAAAATACTAAAATCTGAAGAACCAGATATTGTTCATACACATGCAACAAGCATTGCGAGAGTTGCGGCTAAATTTGTTGATGGTGCACGAATTGTTTATACAAGACATTGTGCTTATCCAGTGAGCAACAGAATAAAAAAAGGCATTGGGAGATTTTTATATAAAAGTGTAAATAATTTTTTATCGGATAGAATAATAGCAGTTGGTAATGCTGCTGAGGAAAACCTATTGGAGGGCGGAATTCCTAAAGAAAAAATAGATACATTTTTCAATGGAGTTGAAAAAACTCAAATTATAAGTGAAGATGAAAAGAAAGCTTTAAAAAAGGAATATGGAATAGAGGATGACGACTATGTTGTTGGAATTGTAGCAAGACTTGAAGAAGTTAAAGGACAAGAGACATTTATTGATGCGGCCAAGATTTTATTAAAAGAAGATAAAATAAAAGCAAAGTTCTTAATATTGGGAACTGGAACAAACGAAGAAAAATTAAAGAATAAAGTTAAAGAGTTGAAATTAGAAAAAGAAATAATATTCACAGGTTTTGTGAAGAACGTCGGAGATTATTTAAATATAATGGATGTCCAAGTAAATTGTTCGTTTGGTACAGAAACATCAAGTCTTTCATTGCTAGAAGGAATGAGCATTGGAGTACCAGCTGTAGTTTCTAATTATGGTGGAAATCCATATTTGATATCTGATGGTGAGAATGGTTATATAGTGCCAATAAAATCACCAGAAAGAACAGCAAAAGCAATCTTGAAAATCTTAAAAAATGAAGATGTTAGAAAACACATGAATGAAAAATCAGTAGAGATATACAATGATAAATTTACAATAGAGAGGTATGTGAATAATGTGCAGAACGTGTACGAAAAAGTTATGAATGAACCTAAATCAAAAAGAATTAATACATTAGATATATTTATAATATTGCTTGTTTTTATTTCTTGCGTTGTTGGATATAAATTTATAAAGAAAACAGATAATGTAATAGCAGATGATGCTGCGACTAAAGTCGTATACCAAATTCGTACAAATGAAACTATGGAGAATGTTTATGATATGATTGAAGTGGGCACCCCAGTTTATGAGAGTAGAAAAAATTATTGCATAGGAAAAATAATAGATAAAACAAGTGAGCCGTCAGTAAGATATGCTGCAAATATAGATAATGCAGAATATGTAGCAACTGAAATGAATGGATATAAAGATATAATATTAACAATTGAAGCAAGTGCAGACAAAGGAAATCAAAACATAATGGTACAAGACTATAAACTAAAAGTTGGCGGCGAAGCATACATCAAAGGAAAAGGTTATGCAGTTTTGGGTTATGTAGTTTCTATAGAAAGATAGGTGATAATTTTGAAAAAATGTAAATTTAATATAGTTGATATATCAGTTATTCTTTTGATTTTGATTTTAGTATTAGCTGCTACTGTCAAATTCGGAAATTATAATAAAACGAATGATGAAACGGCTAAGATAGATACAATAGATTACAAAATAAAAATTAGCAATGTTAGAAATTATACAGTAGATGCTTTTGTTGTTGGCGATACAGTTTATGATAGTCAAAACAATGTTGAAATTGGCAAAATAATAGATAAAGAAGTGACAGAAGCAAAAGGATATGAAGTTATAAGAAGTGGTGAAATAGTTGAAACAAAAGTGCCAAATAAATATGATTTGGTTTTAGTAATCGAAACACAGGGAACTATAGATAATAGTGGATACTTTGCAAACAGAACTGTGGAGTTGAAAGTGGGTAGTGAAAAAATAATTGAAACTTTGTATGCAAAAAGCACTGGAATAATAACTGAAATTGCACATGAAAACGAAGGTTAAAAGATGTATTGACTACAGCTACAAAAAACGGAGGATAATGATGAATATACTTTTAGTTACGATGAGTATGGATATAGGCGGGGCAGAGACACATATTTTGGAATTAGCAAAAGCTTTAAATAAAAGAGAAAATAATGTTTATGTTGTTTCGGCGGGAGGAAAACTAGTAAATGAATTGGCTGATAATGGCGTTGAACATATATATGCACCATTAAAAGATAAAAAAATAAGTCACATAATAAAATCATATAGAACAATAAAGAAAATAATAAAAGAGAAAAATATAGATGTTGTGCATGCGCATGCAAGAATACCAGGAGCTATATGTGGTGTTGTTTGTAAAAGAATGAAAGTGCCATTCGTAACGACGGTACACGGAATTTATAAAGTTAATTTTATGTATAAAATCCTTACTAATTGGGGCGAAAAAACACTTGCGGTAAGTGATGATATAAAAAAACAAGTTATAAGAGATTACAAATTGAAACCAGAGAATGTTGAAGTAACAATAAATGGAATCGACACGGAAAAGTTTAAAAAAGATTTAAAAATAAAAGATAAAATGTTGCAAGAACTTGGAATTCAAGCTGATAAAAAAACAGTTATACATATAAGTAGACTGGATAAAGATTCATCAAATGTTGCAGAGACATTAATAAAAATTTCGCCATTACTAGCAAAAGAAAATACTCAAGTGCTAATTGTTGGTGGTGGAGATAATTTTGATGAATTGAAGAAAATGGCAATAAACATACCAAATGTAATAATGACTGGAGCTAGAACCGATATAAACAAAGTGTTAAATGTAGCAGATGTTTTTGTTGGTGTCAGCCGTGCAGCACTTGAAGCTATGGCTTCTGAAATAGTAGTTATATTAGCTGGAAATAAGGCTTATAACCAAGGCTATCAAGGAATTTTTACCAAAGCAAAACTAGAAAATGCCTTAAAAACTAACTTTTGTTGTAGAGAAATGGAAGCACTAGAACCAGAAAAATTGCTAAACGACATAAAAGAAGTATTAAGTATGACTAATACGCAAGAGATTGAAAAATACAACAGAAGTGTTGTGGAAAAATATTATTCGGTCGACAAAATGACAGATGATGCAGTTTGCATGTATCAGAAAGTGATAAAAAGATGAAAATATTAATTGGATATTGTATTTGAATCTATCTGCAGTAAACTAAATAGAATTGGATTTGAATAAAAATTCCAAAAACTAGGAAAATAAAGAACTTTATAATGTGGCAAACGTCAAAATTTAACAAAAATATTGACAAATATGCAAGTCCATGATAAAATGAGCTAGCAAACCACGTAAAGGTTCTTTTTTTTTGAAGAATTATAGTGAGGAGAGCACTTTGGAGGTGTAAGAAATGAGAGATAAAATAACATTAGCATGTACTGAATGCAAACAAAGAAATTACGATACAAAAAAGAACAAGAAAAATGATCCAGACAGAATCGAAATGAAAAAATATTGTAAGTTCTGCAAAAAACATACAGAGCATAAAGAAACAAAATAAAGTGTAAAGGTGTGAATATTATGCAAGAAGAGAACAAAAATAAAAAAAGTTTTCATCAAGGCATGAAAGCTGAATTGAAAAAAGTTATCTGGCCTACTGGAAACCAAGTAGTAAAAAGCACATTTGCAACAATAGGTTTTGTTTTGTTGATTTCAGTAATATTAATAGCATTTAATTATGCTTTTAGCTTTTTGAATACAAAATGGTTTGATTTGGTACTAAAAAGAGATACTAATAATACACAAAACGAGCAAGTAATAGACAAATCAGGTGACACTTCACTTAGTGGAGATGTATTAACATCTGGAGAAAATGATGGAATTAATACTAATGTTGAGAGTGGCGAATAAATAGTAACTTACATTAATAAATGAAGGAGGAGTAAGATGCCTCAAGATGAAAATAACAATTCAGAAGTAGCTAAATGGTATGTTGTACATACTTATTCTGGCTATGAAAACAAAGTAAAAGATACTTTAGAAAAAGCCGTTGAAAATAGAGAAATGCAACATTTAGTTCAAGAGGTTATTGTTCCTATGGAGGAGCAAATTGAAATTAAAGATGATAAAAGAAAAACAACCTTGAGAAAAGTATTTCCAGGTTATGTCCTAATCAAGATGATTCTTACAGAAGAATCTTGGCACATTGTTAGAAATGTAAGGGGTGTGACAGGGTTTGTTGGAGCAGGTGGAAAACCAGTTCCACTAACTGATGAAGAGATAAGAGAAATGGGATTTGAAAAAATACCAGTCAATATCGATTATGCAGTTGGCGATACAGTAAAAATTATATCTGGACCATTAGAAAGTTTCGTTGGCGTAGTTCAAGAAATCAGTATGGAAAAAGAGAAAGTAAGAGTTTTAGTATCTATGTTTGGAAGAGAAACTCCAGTAGAGCTAGAATTTTCACAAATACAGAAAATGTAGTAGGAGGTGTTTAAAGTGGCAGAAAAGAAAGTAACTAATATAGTAAAATTGCAAATACCAGCTGGAAAAGCAACTCCAGCACCACCAGTAGGACCAGCATTAGGTTCAACAGGTGTTAACATTATGCAATTCGTAAAAGCTTTCAATGATAAAACAGCAGATCAAGCTGGAATGACAATCCCAGTTGTTATTACTGTATATCAAGATAAGTCTTTTACATTTATTACTAAAGTTCCACCAGTAGCTGACTTATTGTTAAAAGCAACTAAAGTTGAAAAAGGTTCAGCAAAACCAAATAAGACAAAAGTT
Source organism: Clostridiales bacterium UBA4698 (assembly GCA_002404755.1). GTDB lineage: Bacteria > Bacillota > Clostridia > TANB77 > UBA1234 > UBA1234. The sequence continues at coordinate 23,835 of DHKI01000021.1, forward strand.
GCTAACGTAACAATGGCTCAAGTTGAAGAAATTGCTAAACAAAAAATGCAAGATCTTAATGCTGGTAGCTTAGAAGCAGCTATGAGTATGGTTAAAGGTACAGCAAGAAGTATGGGTATCACAGTTAGCGAATAATTTGATATTTCGTATAAATGCAATCTTTAATAGTATTGTAATAGCAAGATTAAATATGGGAGAAGTTCAAGTAGAACTTCGTTAATACCAAAGGAGGTAAAAATGAAAAGAGGAAAGAGATATTTAGAAAGCGAAAAGCTTATAGAAAAAGGCGTTTCTTATGATTCTAAATCAGCTTTAGAATTAATGGACAAAATGCCAAAAGCTAAGTTTGATGAGACTGTTGAAGCACACTTTAAGCTAGGTGTTGATTCTAAACATGCTGATCAACAAGTTAGAGGAGTTATAGTTCTTCCACACGGAACAGGTAAAACTCAAAGAGTTTTAGTATTTGCAAAAGGAGATAAAGCTAAAGAAGCTGAAGCTGCTGGTGCAGATTTTGTTGGTGCTGAAGATTTAGTTCCAAGAATAGAAAAAGAAAACTGGTTTGATTACGATGTAATCGTTGCAACACCAGATATGATGGGTATAATTGGTAGACTTGGTAAAGTATTAGGACCAAAAGGCTTAATGCCAAACCCAAAATCAGGAACAGTTACTATGGATGTAGCTAAAGCTGTTTCTGAAATTAAATCAGGTAAAATCGAGTATAGATTAGATAAAAATAATATTATTCACTGCCCAATTGGTAAAGTTTCATTTGGACCAGAAAAACTAAATGATAACTTTGTAGCTTTATATGATGCAATCGTTAAAGCTAAACCAGCTGCTTCAAAGGGACAATACATAAAGAGTGTATCTGTTTCTAGCACAATGGGACCTGGTATCTCAATCAAAGCTTAGTTTTATATATTAATATAACCTAAGACAGTAGGTGTGTTTTAATACACATAAATTCCTACCGAGGTAAATGAATCGGATTAAAGTCTGATGTTTATTTATCGAAGGTAGGTAAGCATCAGACTTTTTATATTCTAAGGTATTGAGATTTTTATTGCTTAGTAATAGCCAATATTATGAGTATCTCAAGTTTAACATTAGAGTATAGATAGAATTCTTATAACAAAATTTAAGACTTGTAAAAGTTATTAAATAATAAAGATAGGGGAGGTGTAATAATGCCAAACGCAAAAGTACTTGCTAAAAAGCAAAGCGATGCAGAGGAACTAAAGAACAAATTTGAGAAATCAAAATTAGTTATATTAGCAGATTACAGAGGAATCAATGTTGAGGATATTACAAAAATAAGAGCTGATTTAAGAAAAACAGATAGCGAATATTTAGTTGCTAAAAATTCAACATTAAGATTTGCTGTTAAAGGAACAGAAGTTGAAGGTGTTTCTGAATACTTAGAAGGACCAACAGCTGTTGTATTTAGTTATGATGATTATGTTGCTCCAGCTAAAGTTTTATATGATTATGCAAAAGATTCAGAATTTTATAAAATTAAAGCCGGAATAATGGATGGAAAAGTAATTTCTAAAGAAGAAGTTATCAAACTTGCAAAATTACCATCAAAAGAAATGCTTCTTACACAACTTGCTACAGTATTGCTTGCTAATATTAGAAATCTTGCAGTTGTACTTGATCAAGTTGCAAAGAAAGAAGAAACAGCTGAATAATTGTCAGCAAATGGTTCTACATATGTGTAGAAAGGACATTGCCACAATGGCAATCTAGAAAATTTAATGGCGATAGCCAGAATTTAAATGTAAAGGAGAAATTTAAAATGGAAAAAATCGAAAATTTAATAGCTGAAATCGAAAAACTTACAGTTTTAGAATTAGCTGATTTAGTAAAAGCAATTGAGGAAAAATTTGGAGTATCAGCAGCTGCTGCAGCTGTTGTAGCTGCTCCTGGTGCTGCTGCTGGTGCAGCTGCAGCTGAAGAGAAAACAGAATTCAACGTTGTATTAAAAGATGCTGGAGCTAACAAAATAGCTGTTATCAAAGTTGTTAGAGAAGTTACAGGATTAGGATTAAAAGAAGCTAAAGATTTAGTTGATGGAGCTCCTAAGACAGTTAAAGAGAACGTAGCTAAAGAAGAAGCTGAAGCAATGAAAGCTAAATTTGCTGAAGCTGGTGCTACAGTTGAATTAGCATAGTTTTGCTATATTAAAAGAGGAAACTTAATTTTGAAAGTTTCCTCTTTTGTTTTATTCTGAAAAAATCGTACATATGTGCATATTAGTGATAATTATTTTGCCCAAATATGTGGAAAAGTTTGACTTTTCGGTATATTTTTAATAAAATTGAAAAAGAAGGTGTTGTTTTATCGGTTTAGTTACTTGATTTAATAACAATGTTTATAGTAATATAAGGGGGAGATTTGTATGGAAATAGGTAATATTTTAAAGGTATCTGCACGAAGATTGAAGGACAATTATAAGAACGTAATACTAACTTTCTTAGCTTTTTTAGTAATTAATATTGGATTAGGTGTTGTAACAGCATTGCTTTCATCATTATTTGGAGCAGTACCAGTAATTTGCTTTTTGGTGCCAATAATTTATGTGGCATTTACAATTATTGAATTACCAATGACAAATGCTTATTTAAAACAAATTATCAAAGCAAGCAATGGCGAAGATGTAAATGCTTTTGGTTTTACACAAGATATAAAAGGGCTTTTCATAGTATCGTGGAAGGTTGCGTTTTATACTCTTCTTAAATATTTGGTACCGATTTGCATTGGACTTGTAAGCCTTATTTTGGTTGCTACTAATATTTCTTCACTTGCATTAATAGGCTGTATTGGATATATTGTCGCTGCGGTATTAAATATAATAATTATGCTTGATTATGTATTCGTAAATAATGAGCTAATTTATGACAATGGAAATAGCACTCCAAAGCAAATCGTAGAAAATACAGCTATGTATATGAAAGGAAATAAAGGTAATTTAATTTTAGTGTACATAATAACATTTGTTGCTTCTTTAATATTAAGCGCTTTGGTTGGTGTGCCAGTACTTGGCATTATTTCGGCTTTGGCTATGTATTTTATTTTCTTCCCATATGTACTAGTTTTAATGGTAACATTCTATGAAAGCATCAGAGGCATATTAAAAGATAATGATAATTCTATGGAAGAGAGAATAAATCAAGTAATTGAAAATGAAGCTAACAATCAAGAGGGACCAATAACAGAAGCAAATGTAGATGGAAATATTGATTCATCACCAATTCAATAGTAGTATTAAAAGACTTTCCTTATGAAGCAGTAAGGAAAGTCTTTTGCATTATGTTGTTAATTTTTTGACGATATTTTATTTTAATTCAAAATAGAGATGAAATTAAATTTTTCTATATTTCACAAATTTCTATTGATAGTTGTTTTATTTTATCTAAAAATAGAAATCGAATTATGGGTATTTTTCTTTTTTATAGTATTGACAGAGAACTTACTAAAATATACAATAAAAGTACTAGACTTCTATGCGATTTAAGTATGAGCGAAATACTAATGATAGGGGGAAATATTTTGGATATGACGAGTATGCCACTTGGCGAGTATGATAAAGCTATTGAATATTCAGAATCTTTAACTATATATGAAGGTTCTAAATTGTTGAGATATATAAAAGAAAAATTAGCTGGTTTTAGGTATGGTACAAAATCAAATCCTAGAACTAAAGGAAATGTGGTTAGCTATATAGACTCAATGGGAAGACTTATTACACAAGAGAGAGGTAGTAAGGAAGATGATTCTTTGACAGAGTATGCAATAAGAAAGATAAGCACTAGTGCTAAAACAGAGGCAATTATTTCTATTGAAGTTGTTGAAAAGAAGAAAAATGAAAAGGGCGAAACAGTAGAACAAACTAGAATGTTTTATCCAAATGAAGAGGAATATAAGCAAGCCGTTGATACACCTAGAATAAAAGAGATAACTTATTTTAAGGATAATAAATCATATTTACGAAAAACTATTGAACGTTCTTTAAACGAAGAAGAAATGAAAAAGAGATTCGATGCTGGAACGATTAAGCTTAATTGTTTTGCACCTGACACAGTAAAGAATGAAATCTTAAATAGCAAGATGATTTATACGGTTGATAAATTAAAAACAGAAGATACAATTTCAGATGATTTAAAACCTTTTGGAACTCATTTGCAAATAAATGAGACAGAAAGAACTTATATTGTTTCACCAGATTTTAATCCGGAAACTGAGGAGATAAAAGAGTATGTTGGACCTACGGAATCTGAAAAGGATGTAGTGTTATATAAGTCAAACGAGCCTAAGGCAAGAATAGAAGAAGCAGAAAAAATAACTTTTTCACTAGGCAAGATACATAATATAAGTTCATTAATTACAAATTATCCTGATTCAGATGGTAATTACGGTGGAGTCGGTAGAGGAACATGTGCATTATACGATGATAAGGTTTTGCATGCCACAGGAAATAAATCTTTAATCATTTATCAAAATGAAGACAAGAAAATGAAATACACAATAGAAGGCAGTGAACAAAAGATTGAGAATGGATATGGCAAGATAGCAACAGCTGAAATTAGAGGTAGTATAATTAATTTAAAGCTTGATGAGTGTGAAAATTTCGAAGAAATAGCTAAGAATATAGTAGAGGAGTTTAAGAATAGTTGGAATGTAAATTTAAAAACTATTGTTGAATATAAAACTCCAAATACTGAAAATAAAAGATTGAATATAAAGGAAATTTTAGCTCCAAAAGAGGCTAAATAATAAGGGAAAAAGCATGTTTGAATGACATGCTTTTTCTTGCATTTAAGCCCATAAAATGATAAAATTTGCTTTGAAGGATGTGAAATAAATGGAAGAACAAATGACACCTATGATGAAGCAATATATGGATGTAAAGAATGAGTACAAGGATTCATTATTATTTTATAGAATAGGCGATTTTTATGAAATGTTTTTTGATGATGCTCTTACAGCATCTAAAGAATTAGAGATTACATTGACAGGTAAAGATTGCGGAATGAAAGAAAGAGCACCTATGTGTGGGGTACCATATCATAGTGTTACGGGATATATAGCAAAGTTAATTGGAAAAGGATATAAAGTAGCAATTTGTGAACAATTAGAAGATCCATCACTTGCAAAAGGTTTAGTAAAGAGAAATGTAACAAGAGTAATAACACCAGGAACAGTTATAGAGTCTAATATGTTAGATGACAAGAAAAATAATTATATCGCCGCAATTTATAGAGTCGGCGTATATTACGGTTTTGCATATTCAGATGTTTCAACAGGAGAGTTTTGCACAACAGAAGCAATTACAGGAAACAATTTTTCAAAAATCTTAGATGAAATAGCAAGAGTTATGCCAGCGGAGATTGTTGTAAACCAAGAGATGGCAGCAGATGCATTAGGAATAAAAACTATACAAGACAAATTTAATTCATATATAACAATTAGAGAACCTAGTGAAGTAGAAATAGATATTCAAGGCTTTAGTGAATTAGATAAATTAGTTTATGCTAAAGATGCAACAAGGTTATTATTGTTATACATAAAAGAAACTCAAAAAATAGATTTAAAGCATATAAATCTTATTCAAAATTATGAAATAAATGATTTTATGGTATTAGATAGCATTGCTAGAAAAAACCTAGAGCTTACAGAAACTTTGAGAGATAAAAACAAAAAGGGCAGTCTAATTTGGGTATTAGATAAAACATCAACATCAATGGGTGGCAGACTTCTTAGAAGATGGATAGAAAAGCCTTTAATAAATGTAGAGGAAATAAACTATAGACATGTTGGAGTAAAAGAGCTAAAAGAAAACATTATAAAAAGAGATGATATATTAAGCACATTAAAAAATGTTTATGATATAGAAAGGTTAACAGGAAAGGTCGCATATGGAAGTATAAGTGCAAGAGATTTAGTATCTTTAAAAAATTCACTTTTAAAGCTTCCAGCGGTTAAAGATTTGATAAAAGACTGCACATCACCAATAATAAATGAGATATACAATCAAATGGATACTCTAGATGACATAGCAAAGCTTATTGATGATGCTATAATTGATGATCCACCTCTTACATTAAAAGATGGTGGAATCATTAAAAGTACTTTTAATGATGAAGTAAACAAGCTTAGAACCGCATCGACAGAGGGAAAAAATTGGGTAATAGGCGTTGAGGCAAGAGAAAGAGAAGCAACAGGAATAAAGAATTTAAAAGTTGGATATAACAAAGTTTTTGGATATTATATTGAAGTTTCAAAATCAAATGTTGGAATGGTGCCAGATAGATACATAAGAAAGCAAACATTAACAACAGGTGAAAGATATATAACAGAAGAGTTAAAAGAGATTGAGAGTACAATACTTGGTGCTCAAGATAAAGTTGTAAATTTAGAAACAGAAATATTCAATAAAGTAAGAGAAGATGTTGCAAAAGAAATCAAAAGATTACAACAAAGTAGTAATGCAGTTGCAAAACTTGATGTGCTTTGTGCATTTGCAGAAATCGCCGACAAAAATAACTATATAATGCCTGAGGTTGATGATTCAGATGAGATAATAATAAAAGATGGCAGACATCCAGTGGTTGAAGAATTGATACCAGCAGGTTGCTTTGTTCCAAATGATACTACATTAAACGAAGCTGATGATAGAGTAAATATTATAACTGGCCCTAACATGGCTGGTAAGTCAACTTACATGAGACAAGTTGCACTTATTGTGCTTTTAGCGCAAATAGGTAGCTTTGTTCCAGCTTCATATGCAAAGATAGGAATAGTAGATAGAATATTTACAAGAGTTGGTGCATCAGATGATTTATCAACAGGTCAATCAACATTTATGGTGGAAATGAATGAAGTAGCCAATATAGTTTCAAATGCGACAAGAAAGAGTCTTTTAATACTAGATGAAATAGGTAGAGGTACTTCGACATTTGATGGACTTTCAATTGCATGGTCTGTTATTGAGTACATAGCTAACAATGAGAAAATAGGTGCAAGAACATTATTTGCAACACATTATCATGAATTAACAGAATTAGAAGGAAAAGTACCAGGCGTAAAAAATTATTGCATAGCAGTAAAAGAAAAAGGTGAAGATGTTATTTTCTTAAGAAAAATAATAAGAGGTGGAGCAGATGAAAGTTATGGCGTACATGTTGCTAAACTTGCAGGTGTTCCAAATGTAATAACATCAAGAGCAAATGAAATATTAAAAACATTAAAAGAAAACAACTATATAGGTAGACATGAAAAAGAACTTAAAAAAGCAAGCTTTGCACTTCCACAAGTTGATTTATTCAATTATAAAGTTGGTGAAATAGCTAATGAATTAGATAAAATAAATGTAAATGAGCTTACACCAATCGAGGCATTAAATGTACTTGTGAAATTAAAAAGCAAACTATAAAAGGAGCGAAAGATGAAACTTTGTGTTAATTATTTAGAAGAAGTGAAGGAACTAGTTGAAGAAGGGAAAATAGATTTTATAGACTATATAAAATTATTTAGTATAAATGGAGATTTATCACCATTAGATTGGTGTGCAAGTAAAAAAGATGTGATGTTTCATGGCTTAGCTGGTGAAAAAGCATCAAATATTGCAGACATAGATTTCTTCAAAGATAGAGATATTACGCTTCAAAAAAGATATTTTGAAATTAGCAGAACTCCATATATGTCAATGCATATAAATGCATTATCGGAGATTCCACAAAACGAAGAAGAGGCTTTAAGAGTAATAAAAGAAAATGTTAGTAGACTAACAAAAGAGTTTGATAAAAAAATACTTTTAGAGAATATACCAGGAATATGGGGAAGAGGCGATTTGAACTTTTATTCATCACCAGAATTTATTTCAAAAGTTATATCTGAAACAAACACAGGTTTCTTATTCGACATAGGTCATGCAAGAGTGGCTTCAGAGGTTTTACATATTCCGTTTGATGAGTATGTAAATAGACTTCCAATGGATAAGATTGAAGAGATTCATTTATCTGGCTGCATGAAAAACTCTAAAGGAAAATTAGTTGCAAATCATTCGAAAATGAATGAAGAGGATTTTGAATTTTTAAGCAATTTGCTAGAAAAGTCAAAAACATTAAAAGTAGTTACTTTAGAATATGGTACAATAAAAGTTGGAACAGTAGTAGGCAATCCACCAGTTGTAGCATATGGAATTGTAAATGAAAGAGCAAAAGAAGAAGTATATACGCAACTACTTAGATTAAAAGAAATGCTAAAAAAATAAGCAGAGCATGTATAAAAAATAAAAATACAAAGGAGGACACCAAGATGGGAAATATAGTATTATTAGATGATTTAACAATAAATCAGATTGCAGCAGGAGAAGTTATTGAGAGACCAGCAAATGTTGTAAAAGAACTTGTTGAAAATTCAATTGATGCCGGTGCAACAAAGATTTCTGTTGAAATAGAAAATGGAGGAATAACATCAATAAGAATCACAGATGATGGAAAAGGTATAGCACCAGATGATGTTACTCTTGCATTTGAAAGACATGCTACAAGTAAAATACGTTCGGCTGAAGATTTGACAAAAGTAATGACAATGGGCTTTAGAGGTGAGGCATTAGCAAGTATTGCAGCAATCGCTAAAGTTGAACTAATAACAAGAACCAGAGACCAAGAGATAGGAACTAAAGTAATTGTTGAAGGTGGAGATATTATTTCTAAAGAAGAGTGCGGAGCTCCATATGGCACAACAATTATAGTTAGAGAGCTATTTTATAATACACCAGTTAGATATAAATTCTTGAAAAAAGATTTTACAGAGGGTGGATACATAGAATCAGCTGTTGAAAAGATAGCTTTAATAAATCCTAACATATCATTTAGGTTAGTTAATAATAGAAAAACTATTTTGCAAACAAGCGGTAACGGAGATATAACAACAGTTGTATACAATATTTTTGGAAAAGATATTTCACAAAATTTAGTTAATGTAGATAATGAATATGAAGGAGTAAAGGTAAGAGGTGTTGCAGGAAAGCCAGAAATAGCACGCTCTAACAGAACTAACCAATTGTTCTATGTAAATGGAAGAAATATAAAGGACAAACTTTTATCTGCAGCTGTTGAAGAAGCATATAGAACAATAATACCACATGGCAAATTTGGATTTTGTATTATAGATATAAGGCTAAATCCTGAACTTGTTGATGTAAATGTTCATCCTGCTAAATTAGAAGTTAGATTTGCAGATGAAAGTAAAGTTTTTAAAGCGGTACATTATGGAATAAAAAATGCACTTCTAGGAGAAGACATAACAAGAGATGAAGAAAAAGAGGAAGTAGAAGCACCTAAAATTATAGAGAAAAATCCAGAGGAGACAGCACCACAAAGAAGAGGACTTTTTGATATTTTTAAAAATAAGAGTGCAGAGCAAACAAACGAAAATCCAGATGAAAAATATGCTACAATTGAAGTGAAAGTAAACAAGGATAATCAAGCGAAAAACTCTGTAATAGATAAAATAGAATTTGATGAGGAAAGACAATATCCAAAACCAATTGCAGAAGAAACACAATTAGAAGAATTGGAAGAACCATTACAAAATATTACTTATTTGCCAAAAGAAGAATCAAATGAAGCTGAAGAACAAGAATTTGAAAAGATAGTTGAAAAGAATTATAAGCCAGAAGAAGATAATTCAGAATACAAGGTTGAAGAGGATATAAGACCTATATATGATCAAGATATTGAAGAGAAATCACCTGTACCAGAGTATAAAATCTTAGGTGTAGCGTTCAATACATATATTATTTTGGAGTTGGACGAAGATATATACATACTAGATCAACATGCGGCACATGAGAGAGTTCTTTATGAAAAAGTAAAAGAAAATTTCTATAGAGCTGGTGGCAAAGAAGCTCAAATGCTTTTATTACCAGATGTTTTAGAATTGTCAAAAAGAGATATGCATATAGTTAAAGACCACATGGACTTGTTTGAACAAGCAGGTTTTACATTAGAAGAATTTGGCGAGAACACAATAAAAATAACAGGTGTACCAGTCATTTGTTTTGAAATGAATACAAAAGACTTATTTATGGATATCCTAGATGGCATTGATATAACGAACAGAACTAATAAACAAGATATAGAAGAAAAATTTATAGCAACAGTTGCTTGTAAAGCAGCAGTAAAGGCTAACATGGTGTTAGATGAAAGAGAAATAAGAGGTTTGTTAGATGAGTTATTATTATTAGACAATCCTTTTACATGCCCACATGGAAGACCTACTGCAATAAGAATTACAAAGACAGAAATAGAAAAGAAATTTGGAAGAAGATAAGAGTAATTTGATTGCTCGAAATGAGGCGAAGATGATAAAAGAGAATGGAAAACCAAAAGTTATTGTAATTGTTGGACCGACAGCATCAGGAAAAACAGCTACATCAATAAAAATTGCAAAAGAATTAGATGGAGAGATAGTCTCAGCTGATTCAATGCAAATATATAAAGACATGAATATAGGAACTGCAAAACCAACAAAAGAAGAAATGGCAGGTATAAAGCATTACATGATAGATATTGTATCTCCTGATGAAATATTTAATGTTGCTAAATATAAAGAGATGGCAGAAAAAGCGATAGAAGATATTTTAAGTGAAAACAAAGTACCTATAGTAGTTGGGGGAACAGGTTTATACATAGATACATTGGTTAATGGAGTAGAATTTGCCTCTGTAAAAGAAGATTTAGAATATAGAAATGCAATGCTTGAAAGAGCGAAAAAAGAAGGAAACAAAGCTCTTCATGATGAGCTTGCAAAGATAGATAAAGAAGCAGCAGAAAAAATAGATATGAATAATGTAAGACGTGTAATAAGAGCTTTAGAAATATATAAAATTACAGGAAAAACGAAAACGAAATTAGATGAAGAATCAAGAAAAGAAACTAAATATGATTATAGAATATATGGTATTGAATGGGATAGAGAAGAGCTTTATAGAAGAATAGAAAAGCGTATAGATATAATGCTTGAAGAGGGACTAGTAGAAGAAGTAAAGAATGTAATGAGCAAATACACCATATCAAAAACAGCGCTTCAAGGACTAGGCTACAAAGAAGTAATCGAGTTTTTGAATAATGATATTTCATATGATGAAATGGTAGATAAGCTAAAAATGGAGACAAGAAGATATGCCAAAAGGCAACTTACATGGTTTAGAAGAAATAAGGATATAAAATGGTATGACATAAATAATATAGCAGACAAAATAATATCAGAAAATAAATAAGACATGTTATTTGGGAGGATATTGGATGAAAAAACAAAAGAAAAATCAAAACCTGATATTTGTATTATTATCTATTTTAATTATTATATTGATATATTTTGTTATATGCATAGTTAGGTTTTTTAGGCAACCTGCAGATACCGTGCTTATAAAAAATGGTGAGGTAATAAAGTATGAAGAAGTTGTTGGATATATAATAAGAAATGAAAAAGTTTTAGACACTTCATCATATGAAGGTACTCCCAAGGCCAATGTTGATGATGCAACAAAAGTCTCGAAAGGAACAGAGATTGTTACATATATGTCAAGAGAAAAAGAACAATTGACTGAGAAAATAGCTAAACTAGATGATAAAATTCAAGAGGCAATGGAAAGCAAGCAAACAATACTTCCAAATGACGTTAAGGTGCTTGATTCAGAAATTGAAATATATTTGTATACAAATATAAAAGAAAACAATGATGTATATTCAATCTATGAAAACAAAAATTTGATTAATGAAAAAATCGAAAAGAAAGCCAAAATAGCAGGAGATTTAAGTCCTGTGGGTTCACAATTAAAAAGTTTAATAGAAGAAAGAGCCTCATATGAAAAGCAAATAAATGACTCAGAAAAGAGCTTAAAAACACCAGAAGCAGGTTTAGTTTCATTTAGGGTAGATAATTATGAAAATGTGTTGTCACCATCTGTAATATCAAAATTGACGCTTGCAGAATTAGAGAAAATAAAGATAAACAACAATCAAATTATTCCGATAAGTTCTTCAAAAGTTAAGATTGTTAATAATTTTGAATGTTACATAGCGATACCGATGGAATCGGAAGAAAGCAAAGAAGCGAACCTAAACGATAATGTTTATTTAAGATTTGATAACACAGGAGATGAACTTATCAGTGCTACTATAGAGTATATATCAGAAGAAGACAATAAGAGGATTATAGTTCTTAAAATAAAATCAAATGTTGAGGAACTAACTAAATATAGAAAAATAAATTTAGATGTTGTTTGGTGGAGAGATAAAGGATTAAAGATAAATAAGGAAGCAATAACATATAGCGAAATAACTGGTGTTAGTGGCGATACAGTTATTGTCCCAACTGTGACGATAAAAACATCTAGCTATACACAAGATGTTTTTGTTAAGATTGTTAGAGAAGCAGGAGATTTTGCGATAATAACTAATTATGAAGATAAAGAACTTTTAAATTTGGGTGTGACAGAAGAATTAATAGAAGGTAGACAAACTTTAAAAATGTATGATGAAGCTGTGCTAGTAAAAAATAAAATGTAATTTGTATATAAAAGTCATAATATGTAAATATATGAATAAAATGTTACAAAATTATTACAGCTTTGTTAAATTATAGTTACAAATACCCAAATTGTTTGACAATGCAAGGTGGTATAAATAAAATATAGTTATACAAATGATGAAAACTATGATTTTGGGAGGTTTTTTTAGTGGGAAACAAATTCATGAATAAAATGTGGAATTTATTAGGTGTTGATAATGAAGAAGATTTTGATTATGATGCAGATTACGAAAATGCATCAGTTCCTTATACAGAAGAGAAAGAAAATACAACTAACGTAGCGCCAGTTACAACAAAAAAGAATAAAGTTGTTGGAATGCCTGGAATGCAACAAGTTAGAGTAATAATTTCTCAACCAAGTACTTTTGAACAATCGGAGGAGATATGTGAACATCTAAAAGAGAAAAAGTCTATAATTGTTAATTTAGAATATGTAAATAAAGATGTAGCAAGAAGAATTGTTGATTTCATAAGTGGAGCAGTTTATGGGTTAGACGGAAATATTCAAAAGATATCTAATTCAATATTTTTAGTAGCACCATTTAATTATGAAATAACAAATGAAGTCATGAAAGAAGATATAAAAAACAAATTATCTGTTTCATGGATAAAATAGAGTGAGTTTTAAGGAGGATGTGCTATGATAACTCCGCTAGACATTGAAAACAAAACTTTTAGCAAACAGGTGGTTAGTGGATACAACGTTGATGAAGTTAAGCAATTTATGGCAACGTTACTTACTGATTACGAGAAATTGTATAAAGAGAATATTGAGTACAAAGATAAGATAGAAGTGTTGAATCAAGGAATACAACATTATAAGTCGATTGAAGATACGCTTCAAAATGCTTTGATAGTTGCACAAGGAACTGCTGAAACTGTTAAGAAAAACGCAAAGGCAGAGGCTGAAAATATTTTGAAAGAAGCTGAACTTACAGCTATAAAATCAGCTGATGAAATAAGCAAGCAAACAATTGAAAAGAAACTTCAATTGGATGATGCTAAAAAGCAATTTGATGTGTACAAAGCAAAAATGGAAGCACTTCTTATATCTCAATTAGAATTATTAAAAGAAATAAACAAAAGCGATGAATAAATGATGTTTCATCGCTTTATTTGTATTCAAAAAGCACATGGTCTATTGCGAAATAACCATGCAAGTGAAGGAATTTTTATTTGAAAAACTCATGATAAAAATGTGAATTAGATTGACTAAAGTATTAAAAAGGGCTAAACTAATAGCGTACTTGATTTTAATTTATTGATTAGCAATAATCAGAAAGGATGAATAGATGAAAAAGAAAAGTATTATTTTAATAGCATTAATGATTATTATGTCATGTGTATTAGCAGGATGCAACACAGAAACTAAAAATGATGATTTAATAAAAGGAAATGACGACGTAATCGAGCAAACTAGTGGAGATAGTGAAAATGTATCAGGAGAATCTAATATAATGAAACCTGATAGAGATCCTAATAGATACGCAAATGTAGAACAAAATCCAGTAGCAACAATTGAGATGAGCGATGGAAAAATTATAAAGTTAGAGTTATATCCTAAGATTGCACCTGAGTCTGTTGAAAACTTTATAGAGCTTGCAAATAGTGGTTTCTATAATGGTCTTACATTCCACAGAACAATTCCAGGTTTTATGGCACAAGGTGGCGATCCGCTTGGAAATGGTACTGGTGGACCTGATTATTCTATATATGGTGAATTTTCAGAAAATGGATTTGAAAACTCATTGAAACATGTAAGAGGCGTGTTATCAATGGCAAGAAGCAGTGAAAATAATAGTGCTGGTTCACAATTCTTTATAATGGTCGAAGATACACCTTCTTTAGACGGATTGTATGCTGCATTTGGTAAAGTAACAGAGGGAATGGATGTCGTTGATGAAATTGTCAATACAGAGGTTGTTAGAAGAGAAGTTGATTCTGATGTATCTACATTAGAGGATTACTACAAACAATACATGGAGATTGATAGACCTGTAAATCCACCAACAATAAAGACTATAACAGTTGATACATTTGGTGTTGAATACGAAGCTCCAACAAAATTTAATAAAAAATAAAAAAATAAAAGAGTGTCAGTTTAATGGCACTTTTTTGCGTTATTAGTAGCTTTAAAACATAAATTTTATTTTAAAATGATTGACTAATTAAACGAACCAATGTACACTAGAATTGCTTAAAATAATAAAGGAGATGTTAAGATGTTTGCGTATATTAAAGGTACATTAGAGATAAAAGGAAATGATTATGTAGTTATAGATGTAAATGGAGTTGGATATAAAATATTTGCTCCATTATCAACAATAGAAAGATTAGGAGAAATAGGTAGTACAGTAAAAGTTCATACACATTATTATGTAAGAGAAGACAATATAAGTTTATATGGTTTTTATAGTTTAGAAGAACTTAGAATGTTTGAACTTTTAATAGGTGTAAGTGGCGTTGGGGCAAAATCTGCAAATGCGATACTTGCTAATATTACACCATCTCGATTTGCACTTGCAGTTATAACAAATGATATAAAAGAACTTACGAAACTTCCAGGAATAGGTGCGAAATCTGCTCAAAGAATAATACTTGAATTAAAAGATAAATTGAAGTCTGAAGAAGCTATTGCAGAAAGTGATTTTGAACTTCAAATTGCAAGCAGTAAAGATTCAAATTCAAGTGAGGCTGTTGCTGCATTGCAAGTATTAGGATATCCGGTGAAAGAGGCGACAAAAGCCGTATCTTCTGTTAATGCAGAAGGTCTATCTGTGGAAGATATTATTAAAAAAGCATTATTGTATTTTACAAAGTAATTTCATGTTCGATAGTAATTAGTAATTAAAACAGTTTTTAGTAATAAGAAAGGACGAATTAAATGGAAAACAAAAAATTGCCATTAGCGTACAGAATGTGCCCTAAAACGATAGATGAGTATGTTGGGCAAGAGCATATATTAGCGAAAGATAAAATGCTATATAGACTAATTAAAGCGGACAGATTATCAAGTATAATTTTATATGGTCCACCAGGATGTGGAAAGACATCACTTGCTAGAGTTATAGCAAATTCAACAAAGAACAAATTTATAAAATTGAATGCAGTTGCTGCAGGAGTACAAGATATAAAGACCGCAGTTGAAGATGCAAAAAATTTGCTTTTAAATCCATCTGGAAGAGTTGTTTTGTTTATAGACGAGATACATAGATTTAATAAATTACAACAGGACGCATTGCTTCCATATGTTGAAGACGGAACAGTAATACTTATTGGTGCAACAACCGAAAATCCTTATTTTTCTGTAAACAAGGCACTAATTTCAAGGTCGACCGTTTTTAAACTTGAACCACTAAAAAAAGAAGATGTGATGAAAGTTATAAAAAATGCACTTACTGATAAAGAAAAAGGTTTAGGCTTATATGATTTGAAAATATCAGATGAAACGATTGAGTACTTAGCAGATATTGCTGCAGGAGATGTAAGAGTTGCACTTAATGCATTAGAAATAGCAACGTTAACAACAGATATGAATGCAGATGGAAAAATAGAAATAACAAAAGATATTATTATAGAATGTGTTCAAAAGAAAAAAGCACAGTTTGATAAAAATGGTGACAGCCATTATGATAATATTAGTGCATTCATAAAATCTATGCGAGGCGGAGATGCAGACGCGGTATTGTTCTATTTAGCGAGAGCACTATATGGAGGAGAAGATCCAATGTTCCTTGCAAGAAGAATAGTAATATGTGCATCAGAAGATGTAGGAATGGCAAATTCAAATGCATTAGTAGTTGCAAATGCAGCGATGCAAGCAGTACATCAAATTGGAATGCCAGAAGCAAGGTTAATACTTGCGCATGCGGCAACATATGTAGCAAGAAGTCCAAAATCAAATGCGGCATATTTAGGAATAAATAAAGCATTAGAAGATGTTCAAAATATGGATACAGGAACAATCCCAATGCATATAAGAAATGCACCTGTAGAGGGAATGAGCGACTTAGGATATGGCGTTGGCTACAAGTATCCACATGATTATCCAAATCATGAAGTTGAGCAACAATATCTACCAGATAAGATGCTTGGTACAGTTTATTATAAGCCAGATGAAACCGAAGAAAAATTGAAATAAATATTGTCTGAACTTTGATGAGATTAAAATTTATGATGATTTAAAACTTCGTTTAAATAATTAAAAATTGATAATAGAATAAAAAATAATAAAAGACTCATAATAATAAAAATGGGTCTTTTATTTTTATAAAATTTTAAAGATGAATTAAGTAATTTTATAAAACAAATAAGTAGAAAGCTATGGTGAGATATGGTTTATGCAATTGGAATATTAGGTGGATTTGTAAGTGGCTTTTTTGGTGCAGGTGGCGGACTTATAATTCTTCCTGCACTTGTTAGAATTATTAATATAGACGAATACAAAGCAAGAGGAACGACACTTGCTACGATATTAATTGCAATACTTGTGGCATCAATTTTTTATAGTAAATTCAATTATTTTGATTTTGAGCTGTCATTGAAAATAGCTATTGGTGGCGTTATTGGAGGTTTTATAGGAGCAAAGATTGTTGAAAAATTTTCGAGATTTTGGCTTTCTATAATTTTCGATATATTTTTGTTGTATGTGTCTTTGAAAATGATTTTTAATTTTTAGAAAAATAAAATCTCAAAAGCAATAAAACTAAAAATAAGGGGCAAAATAAAATATGAAATTAATTTTAATTGGGATAATTTCAGGAATTGTTACTGGCATGGGAATGGGTGGAGGAAGTATACTGATTTTAATACTTACAGCTTTTATGTCTGTAAATCAGCATACTGCACAAGCAACAAATTTAATATTTTTTATTCCCACATCCATTTCAGCGATATATGTGTACTTTAAAAACAAAAATGTAGATACGCGGAGTGGGAGTGAGATTATTATATACAGTAATATTAGGAGCAGGTGTAGGAGCTTATTTGACAAAGTATATAGATTCTTCAAGTTTGAAAAAATATTTTGGATTATTTTTATCAATTGTAGCAATAATAGATGTTATCCAAACAATTAAAAATAAAATAAATGAAAAGTCAAAGAAAGGTGGGGAAAGTGTATGAAAAATCTAGTTACAGGTATGGTTATTGGTGCAATGATAGGTGGCATATTTGGAACAATGGCAAGCGATGAAATAAATGATTTCGGAAAAATGTGCATGAAAAAAGGCAAAAAAATAATAAAAAAATTTAATTAAGCATAGGAAAGACAAAGTGAAAATTATTAAGAAGATATCTCTAAATGATATTTAAAATATTTTTTGCCTTGTCTTTTTTATTATCTGAAAATGACTAGGCATGTAAGTTGAATAACATAAAATTAAATATATTTTCTTTTAAATATGAGAATTGATTTTGAAATGTTATATGATATAATTTATATAATGAATATGTTTAGGAGGAAAATATGAAGAATCAAAAATTGATAGTTGGATTACTAATTGTTGTTGTAGTATTGCTGGTTGGAAATCTTTATTTTTTATTTAATAACAGAAATCATGAGATAGAAAATCCTATTTCAAAAGACAACTCTGGCGATGTGCTAGATAATAAAAATTCTGGTGATACGAGCAGTGGAGATGTTGAACCGTCAGTCATTGTAAAGGATGAAATAAAAAAGGAACCTGAAGAAGAGGAAAAGCCAGTTCGTGCAGAATATGATGTTATTGTATTTGGGGCAGAACCAGAAGGTATCGTTGCGGCTATTTCAGCTGCAAGAAATAACATGAAAGTGTTATTAGCGGAGAAAAGGGATGGACCTGGAGGATTACTTACATATGCTATGCTAAATACGATTGATATGAATTTTAATGCTGATGGTGTCTTGCTAAGCCAAGGTATTTTTGAAGAATTTTACGAAAAATTGAACAATAGAAATTCATTTGATGTGGAAGTGGCTCAAAATGCATTTAAAGAAATGCTAGCTGCAGAAAAAAACATAAAAGTCATGTATAATGTTGACAGTTATACTGTTGGTTCAAATGGAACAGAAATAGAGTATGCAATTATCGATGATGAAAAATACGTAGCTAAGACATATATTGATTGTACTCAAGATGCTGATATCACAGTTGATGCCGGTGCAGAGTATGTAATTGGTTGGGAAGATGTAAATGAGAAAAATAGAAGTATGTCTGCAACGCTTGTAATACATATGGATGACGTTGATTGGGATAAGGCATGTGAGACGATAAAGAAAGAAAATAGACCTAATACTGGTTACTCTGATCGTGGTATATGGGCTTTCGGAAATATAACACAAAATTATATTCCAGTACAAACAAATATGAGATTAAAAGCATTAAATATAGGAAGACAAAATGATGGTAGTGTTTTAATAAATTCACTTCAAATAATAAATGCAGATATGCTTGATTCTAATTCGAAAGAGAGAGCATATGAAAAATGTAAGGAAGAGGCAAATTATCTTGCAAAATTTATAAAAGAAAATGTGCCTGGTTTTGAAAAAGCAAAGCTTGTTGGTGTCGCCCCAGAATTATATGTTAGAGAAACAAGACACATAATTGGAGAGTATAGAATGACTGTTAAGGATATGCTTGAATCAACATATTACAATTCGGCAATAGGGTTGGCATCATACCCAATAGATGTACAAACAACGAGTATATATGATTATGGATATATAATAGGTGCTCCAGACCAATATTATATCCCTATGGGAACTATAGTACCAAAAGGTTTTAAGAACTTGCTTACAATAGGACGCAGTGGTTCTTATACTTCAATTGCTGCTGGTTCTGCAAGAGTAATACCTACAGGTATGACTTTAGGACAATCAGCGGGAATAATGGCGGCAATAGCAAAAGAAAGAAATACAGACTTTCAAGAGATGCTTAATAATTATTCAACAATAAGAGATGTACAAAATAGAATGAAACTTCAAGGAATGTATTTGCCAAAAGAATCTAAACCAGTAGTTGATGTAAATGGAAGATATTATAATTATATAATTGAAATGTGCGAAAAAGGTATATTAAGCTTAGGGTATAGCAATACTTTCAATCCTGACGATACAATGTCTGAAAGAGAATTTATAGTATTTTTGGAAACATATTTAAAGAGAAGTTTCGTAGACGAACAGTTTTGGAATGCAGATCATATAAACTTATTAGATGCTAGTGAGAAGCCGATAACTCCAAATAGGGCAAAAGAAATAATGGCAGATATAACAACGTATAATGTGAAAGATAATGAGACCAAGGGAAAAATAGAGGATTATATAAAACTTGTAATGCCAGTAGGAAAGGAAAATTTAACACTAGTAAGAATATATGAAATAGCAACATTATTAAAAGATGAGATAACTAAGATAAGTGAGTAAAAGTACAAAAATGTGTCCTTGCCTTTGCAAGTGGCACATTTTTTGCATGCTAAATGTCGAGAAGAAAAATATTAATCTATAATGTAAAAATAAAGGAGAAGTTAAACATGAGATATTACAAAAAATTATTAGGAGAGAATATTTATTTGTCACCAATGAGTGAAGATGATGCGGAGATTTTCACAAAATGGATGAATGATTTTGATGTCACAGACTATATTGGCGGAAGCGATGCGATATTGACATTATCCAACGAGAAAGAATGGTTAACTTCTGCAATGTGTGACAAAAAATATATATTTTCAATAGTGAAAAATGAAGGAGATGAGTTAATCGGTAATATAGAATTAAGTAGCGTTAAACATGTCGACAGAACCGCAACATTAGGAATAATGATTGGTGAAAGTAAAGAAAGAAGCAGAGGATATGGCTTAGAAGCTATTAACTTATTACTGGATTTTGCTTTTAATTATTTAAATATGAATAGTATAAACTTAGAAGTTTTAGAAGTAAACGAAAGAGCAAAAAGATGTTACGAAAAAGCAGGCTTTAAAACATTTGGAATTCAAAGAAAAAACAAATATATAAATGGAAAATATTACAATACTATTCATATGGATATATTAAAAGAAGAATTTAAAGGAAGTTATATAAAAAATAAAAATATTTAGCTTCAAAACTTTTTCTTCTTATTGCAAAGGATAGATTGATTTTTAAAGCGAAATATTATATAATTTCTACATATTGTAAAAGTGGAGGAATAAAGATGAAAGCAATAGAACTTAGAAGAAAATATATAGAATATTTTAAAAGAAACGGACACAAAGAAATACCAAGTGCACCAGTTGTTCCTGAAAATGACCCAACAGTATTGTTTACAACAGCTGGAATGCATCCATTAGTTCCATATTTATTAGGTGAGCCACATCCACAAGGAAAAAGACTTACAGATTATCAAAAGTGTATTAGAACAGGAGATATTGATTCAGTTGGAGATCCTTGTCATTTAACATATTTTGAAATGATGGGCAATTGGTCATTAGGAGATTATTTCAAAGATGAGTCAATAAAAATGAGTTATAATTTCTTAAAAGATGAACTTGGCTTTGATATGGATAAAATATCTGTAACAGTATTTGCAGGTGAAGATGGAATTCCGAGAGATGAAGAAGCAGCTAATGCTTGGGCAAATATGGGAATACCAAGAGATAGGATTTTTTATTTAGGAAGAGAAGATAACTGGTGGGGACCAGCTGGTGAAACAGGTCCATGTGGTCCAGACACAGAAATTTTCTTTGACACAGGAAAGCCAAAGTGTTCTGAAAACTGTAATCCATCATGTAGCTGTGGAAAGTATCTTGAGATTTGGAACAATGTATTTATGCAATATAATAAAACTAAAGACGGCAAATACGAGCCATTAAAGCAAAAAAATGTTGATACAGGCCTTGGACTTGAAAGAGTTATAAGCTTATTACAAGGAAAGAACAATGTGTATGAAACAGAACTTTTTGCAGATGTAATAGCTAAAATCCAAGAGCTTGCTAAAAACTTTAATATAAACAGTGCAAGAATAATAGCGGACCATTTAAGAGCATCTATATTTATGATAATAGATGGTGTTAGACCAAGCAATGTAGAACAAGGATATGTTTTAAGAAGATTACTTCGTAGAGTTATTAGACATATGAGAAAAGTAGAAATAGATCCTAGTGAAATAAGCACATTGGTAAAAAAATTTGTAGAAATTATGGCTGAAATGTACCCGGAAGTTCCTGCAAATAAAGATACAATAATAGAAGTAATAAATGAAGAAAAAGATAAATTTGTAAAGACACTAGAACATGGTGAAAAAGAATTTATCAAAAATGCAGAAAAAACAAAAGCAGAAGGTAAAGAAAAACTAGATGGAGAAGTAGTATTTAGATTGTATGATACATTTGGTTTTCCACCAGAAATGACTGCAGAGTTAGCAGAAGAGAAAGGCTTAAAAGTAGATATGAAAGAGTTTGAAGAATTATTCAAAAAGCATCAAGAAATATCAAGAGCTGGTTCGGAAGCTAAGTTTAAAGGTGGACTTGCAGATCATAGTGAAAAAACTACAGCATATCATACTGCTACTCATTTATTGCACAAAGCATTACAAATTGTTTTGGGTGAGCATGCAACACAAAAGGGTTCAAATTTAACAGCAGAAAGACTAAGATTTGATTTTATGAACCCTCAAAAACTTACACCAGAACAATTAAAAAGAGTTGAAGACATAGTAAATGAACAAATTCAAAGAGATTTACCAGTAACATGCGAAGAAATGTCATTAGAAGATGCACAAAAATCTGGTGCTACAGGTCTATTCGCAAACAAATATGGTGATAAAGTAAAAGTTTATACAATAGGAGACTTTAGTAAAGAGATTTGTGGTGGACCTCACGTAGATAGAACAGGAAAACTAGGACATTTTAAGATAATAAAAGAAGAAGCAGTATCAGCAGGTGTACGTAGAATAAAAGCAATATTAGAATAAAACTTTCGTGTTGCTTATAAGGCGAGAATATAAAAATAGGCGACTTACAAAAGTCGTCTATTTTTAATAATGAAAGACAATTAAAAGCAAAAATTTGTTGCAGTAAAAGATTAGTAATAGTTGATATTATTATACAAAATTTGAGAAAGGAGAGGTACTATACTAATATAAATTAGTATAGGTACCAAATAAAAATATGGAGTGTATATTTTGTAAAATAGCAAATCATGAAATACCATCAAACATAGTGTTTGAAAATGAATATGTGGTAGCATTTGAAGATCTAAATCCGGTCGCAAAGGTACATGTTTTGGTTGTTCCTAAAAAGCACATAGATTCTTTAATGAAAGTTGAATTAGATGACTTGAAATATATTGCTGAAATACACAAAGCAATAAAAGAAGTGGCAAAAATAAAAAATATTGATGAAAGTGGATTTAGAGTAATAACAAACATAGGAGAAGATGGAGGACAAAGCGTAAAACACCTTCATTATCATGTAATAGGAGGAGAAAAATTGCCTGAAAAATTAGCATAAATTGGTGATTTTGAAATGACTTAAAAGCCTCAAAAATAAAAAATAAAAAAATCGAAAAAATTGTTGACAAGTAGGGGTAATTCGAGTATACTTTTATTTGTCAGCTGATGGATCTTTAGCTCAGTTGGTTAGAGCATCCGGCTCATAACCGGGCGGTCGTAGGTTCGAGTCCTACAAGATCCACCATTTTTTTGTGCAGGTATGGCGGAATTGGCAGACGCGCTAGACTTAGGATCTAGTGGATACATCCGTGCAGGTTCAAGTCCTGTTACCTGCACCATACTGAAAGACACTCGATAATATCGAGACAATATAAAAACTACTTTTAATCAAATTTGAAAGTAGTTTTATTTTTTGAAAAATTTTTTATATTTATTATTTTTGTAACATCATTTTTTTATCAAAATAGTAATGTTTGTTACATATTTCAGTTAATTTTGGTCTATGCGCCACAATTATGCATGTCTTATCCTTTAAATACTTGTTAATCATATTGTATATTTTAATTTCAGATAAACTGCTAAATTAAACGTTGGCTCATCTAAAATATAAATTTCTCTATCTAGTAAGATACCTCTTATTGTGTTTAAGCGCTGTTTTTGGCCAGCAGATAATTTAATACCTTTTTCTCCTACATATTTATCTATCCCATTTTCTAAACTATTTATCCATTCATAAAGTCCTGCATCTATTAAAAACTGATTTTACACTTCATGGTGTTAGTATAGATATATAG
>DHKI01000021.1:47690-47877 GCA_002404755.1 Clostridiales bacterium UBA4698
ACGAAACAATATACCAAAAGAGATGAAGATTTTAAAAAAATGATTGTAAATCTTTGTGAAACTAGTTCTGATAAAACTATGAGTGACATCACAAGAGAATATGGCGTGAGTAGAACTAATATAACAAATTGGAAAAAAAGTATGGAACTATAATTACTTCAATAGGTGAAGTAACTAATAATGATGA
>DHKI01000037.1 GCA_002404755.1 Clostridiales bacterium UBA4698
CCTACTTAAATTTTACACTAACTATTTTGCATAAACTTATTGTGCTATTATTTTTTCATATTCGTAGCTCTCTTTATATACTTCTTCTGGTGCAATGTCTACTTCTCCATTTTTCCATACCAATACGCCATTTTCTATATAAACTGTTTTAAAACCCTATTATTTCTAAGTGTTCTAATAATATTTTTATTCCAAGTAACACTAATATAAGTCCGCCTAAAGACTCTGCTTTTTTCTCATATTTAGTACCAAATCTATTACCTATTTTTACTCCCAGTACCGAAAGCATAAATGTTATTATTCCTATCGTTACAAATGTTACAGCTGCATTTTTGCTACCATATGCACATACATATGCGATTCCTATTGCTAATGCATCTATACTTGTTGCTATTGCAAGTACTAGCATTGTCTTAAAATCTGTTTTATCGCTTTGACTTTCCTCATCTTTTGACAAAGCCTCTTTTATCATATTTCCGCCTATAATTCCAAGCAAAACAAATGCTATCCAATGGTCTATGCCTGTTATAAAGCTTTCAAATGTTTTGCCTAGGAAAAATCCTATCGTTGGCATTAAAGTCTGAAAACCTCCAAACCATGCACCTATTATAACTGCTTTTTTAAAGTCCATCTTTTTCATTGCCAAGCCCTTACAAACAGAAACAGCAAAGGCATCCATCGCCAATCCAATACTTATTAGTAATATTTCTAATGCTCCCATATTCAAATCCTCCCACACTATATGTTTATTTCAAAAGGCAACAAAAAAG
This sequence comes from Clostridiales bacterium UBA4698, assembly GCA_002404755.1. Lineage (GTDB taxonomy): Bacteria > Bacillota > Clostridia > TANB77 > UBA1234 > UBA1234. The sequence continues at coordinate 771 of DHKI01000037.1, forward strand.
ACTTACACCACAAAATTTATTTTGTGGATAAGTCTCATTTTTTAAAATATAACCAGATGCTACTGCATCATTATGTTGATTATATTATTTTGTCTAATTCTCCAATCAAATATAATGGAATATTTATTAGCCATTCTTCTTTTCTATAATTAGACATTGATGTCCTTATGTTTATTCTAGTATTATATTTACTTGCAAAACTCCTTAAACTCTTTGCCATAAGATTTTCTTCTGCTTTTACTTCAATAGGAATATTGTCATTATCTCGTTGAATTATAAAATCGATTTCTCCATCACCTTTTTCTGAAGACCAATAGAATACTTGTGAATCTTGTTTTGATTTTAATTCTTGTAAAACATATTGCTCTGTAAGCGAACCTTTAAACTCTTCAAATATCTTATTTCCTTCTAGTAATGTTTTTGGACTAATATCAGCCATTGCATTTAGAAGTCCTACATCTAATATATATAGTTTAAAAGCTGAAAAATCCTGATATGCTGCTAATGGAATATCTGGCTTAGTTACTCTGTTTATTTGATATATAAGACCACAATCGATTAACCAAGAAAGTGCCATTTCATATTCTCTTGCCCTAGCGCCCTCACGTATTAAACCATATATGAATTTTTTATTTTCTTTTGCGAGCTGCGTCGGTATATTATTCCATAATTGTCTGATTCTTGGGACAACATTTGATGGTGCGTGTTTTGAAAAATCTTGTTCATAAGAAATTAAAATTTTATTTTGCTCTTCTCTTACTTTTTCCATACTTTTGTTTTCTACATATGATTTAAGAGGGGCTGGCATACCTCCAATAAAATAATATTGCTTCAAATATTCTATAATCTTATTTCTAAAAGGTTCTAATAAACTAATATCTGCATTCTTAATTGCTTCTGCTAATCCTTTTTCTCCTATTGCTAGTAAAAATTCATAAAAGTTAAATGGATATAAATCTAAAAAGGATACTTTACCTACTGGAAATGATGTTCCTGGGTGCAAGGCAACTCCGAAGCAATGAACCAGCAACTATATGATATTCACTTGCTTGTTCACAAAAATACTTTAATGATGTTAAAGCTCTTGGAACTTCTTGAATCTNNTACAAGATATTTTATTGCTTCCCTTGCTTTTGGGAACCTTTGAATCTCATCAAATATAATAAGAGTATCATCCGCGTTTATATCAATATTAGATTCTATTTTTAAAGCATTTATTATTCTTTCTGGCTCTAAACTACCTTCAAATAATACTTTCATTGGTTCATTATTTTCAAAGTTTATATATGCCACTTTTTTATAATATTTTTCTCCAAATTCTTTCATAAGCCAGGTTTTTCCAACTTGCCTTGCTCCCCTAAGTATAAGAGGCATTCTATTTGTTGACATTTTCCATTTTAATAGTTCATCAATTTTTTCTCTATACATTAAAATCACCGCCTTTTACATATTATACCATTGTAATGACAAAAATTCAACCGAATTTTGTGATTATTTTCACATATTTCGGTTGAATTTTGTGAATGTTACTTTTTTGTTACTCATTTCTTGAATAAAATCTAATTTCTACGCAATCAGCGTGAAGATATATTATTTATAAAACAATCGAAATGAATTAGAAATATTTAAGAAAGCAAGGGCAAATATTCCGCTAAAATTTCCGTATGTCCAATGGAGCTGTTTAGGAAATTTAAGGAATATGTCCTTGCTTTTTTATATTTCTTTGAATTGAGTTCTTATTTTATAAAAAATATATCTTCACACTGTAACTATTAAAAGAATTATTTCTTGCACGAATCGCAATATGGGCAACCCGAGCATTCTTTGTTTTTATCTTTGAACTTTGTACTAAGTGCAATTATTACTATTCCTAGTAATCCAACGATTACAAGTATATCGCCAATATTTAATGTGCCATTTTCTATTCTGCTACCTATTTGATACACTATCGTTGCTAAAACCCAAGCTAACAATGTTTGGAAAGCTACTGCTTTAAATAATTTCTTTCTACTTCCAAGTTCTCTTCTCATCGCTCCAATTGCTCCAAAGCAAGGTGCTGAGAATAAATTAAACACCATAAATGCATATGCTGATGCAGCTGTGAAGAAACCGAAAACTCCTGTGCTATTAAATATTTTGCTTCCTTCTTCAGTATCTTCTGCTAATCCATTTATTACTGCCATTGAAGAAACAACTTGCTCTTTTGCAACTAATCCTTGTATTGCTGAAACAGTTGCTCCCCAACTTCTTTCACCAAGCATAGGATAAAATACCCATGAAATTTTATTTCCGACATCTGCAAGTATACTGTCTTCAACTTCAACGCCATATTGTAAATTAAATGAAAATGATAATAAGAACCATATTACTATTGAGCAAAGTAAAATTGTTGTTCCTGCTCTTTTTATAAATGCCATTACTTTATCAAAAACATCTTTTAATACATATCTAACACTTGGCACTTTATAATCAGGTAATTCTGATATATATGTACTTGATGTATGTTTAAATATGAATTTCTTCATCAAAAGTGCTCCAAGTATGATTACTACTATTGCAAAAAAGTAAAGTGATGCTGATGCAAGTCCACTATTATCCGGAAAGAAATAGCCGGCAAATAAAGCTATTATTGGCAATTTAGCACTACATGGAATAAATGGTGTAAGTATTGTTGTCATCGTTCTTTCATCATCATTTTCAATAATTCTAGAGCCCATTATACCAGGCACGCTACAACCAGAACCAACTATAAATGGTATCAAACTTTTTCCACTTAATCCTATTTTTCTAAACACTTTATCTAGTAGAAGTGCTATTCTTGACATATAGCCAGTTGTTTCTAATATTGATATGCAAAGGAATAAGATTATAAGCTGTGGAACAAATCCAAGCACAGCTCCCACACCACTTATGACTCCATCAACAACTAAGCTTGCAAGCCAATCTGAAACTCCGACCCCACTCAATGAGTTTTCTACCACTTCTTTTAGGTTATCCACACAATCTCCTATAAAATCTACTGTGTATGAGCCAACTACACCAACTGATAGGTAATACACTAAAAACATTATTATTATAAATATAGGAAACGCAAGCCATTTATTTAAAAATACCTTGTCTAATTTATCTGATACACTTTCTGGCATTTTCTTTTTTATTACTGCTTCCTTTTCTACTCTTTCTATAAATTCATAACGCTCTGTCGCAATTACTTCTTCTAAATCAGTATCATATAATTTTTCTAAATCTTTTCTTATTGCAAATACATTTTCAGTAATATATTTTGCAAAACGCTCATCGCTTTCTATTAAATTTATTGCAATAAACTTTTTGTGAAGAACATTTTTGTCTAATGAATTTATAATTTCATTTGCCTTTTGCTCTATATTATCATCAAAGACTTTTACTTTTTTTATTGGCTCAACTTGGTCTATTGCCTTTTTTAGTTCTTCGATTCCTGTTTCTTTTAGAGCAGATATTTTGCATACTTTTGTGCCAAGCATTTCTTCTAATTTTTTTACATCAATTGTTACGCCTTTTTCTTCTAATATATCTGCCATGTTAAGTGCAACAATTACTTTTGAATCAAGCTCTAATAACTGAGTTGTTAAATATAAACTTCTTTCGATTGCTGTTGCATCTACTATATTTATTATTACATCTGGTTTTTCATCAAAAATAAACTTTCTTGATATTTCTTCTTCCATACTGTATGGACTAAGCGAATATATTCCTGGCAAGTCTGTTATTTCATGCTTTGTACCTTTTATAATACCAGTCTTTTTTTCTATTGTAACGCCTGGCCAGTTACCTATTTTAGCATTCATTCCAGTCAAATCATTAAAAAGAGTTGTTTTACCACTGTTTTGATTTCCAATTAATCCTATTTTCATTCTTTTGACACCTCAACTTCTATAAGTTTTAAATCCGCTTTTCTTATTGCTAACTGATAGCCTCTAAGCTCTATGTCTATTGGATCTCCCATTGGTGCTATCTTTTTTATTTTGACTTTCACTCCCCTTGTTATTCCCATATCAAGTAGGTGTCTTCTTATTTGTTTGTCTTGAATTTTAAGCTTTTTAACGATTGCAGTTTGTCCTATTTTTAATTCTGACAATTCACAAACTTCGCCAACTTTTTTCATATGTACTATAGACCTCCTTTGTATTATTCTTTATAGCTTATACTATGCATAATATTTCTAAAAAAGACCTGATAAAATTAAACGCCGAAATTTGTATATTGTCTATACTTTTTCGGCATTTTCTTATTTTACATCTTCTTCATCAAACTCTACTGTAACATTAAATCCTACTAGTAGTGGTTCAACTTTTATTACCTTTCCGCTCTTTGATTTTAATCTTTCAAATAATGGTATATTACCAGACATTGCTACAGCTGGCTCTATTGTGTAATACCAACTTGATGGTAAATCGCCTTCTGTTATTTGCACTATATCTCCTTCTTTTACTAAGTCTGGTCTTTCCATTTTAAATACCATTTGTCTCATTTTTGTCCCTCCAATTTTGTACTATATTTCTATTAGTTCGTATTCTGTGCTACCTACTCCTAATTTTTCAGCTGCTTCTATTATGTGCGCCCCATTTCTTGATTCAATTCTTTCTATTAAATGGTCTCTTCCTGGATCTTTTGAAGCATATACTAAATCAAGGCAAGCTTTATCAAGTGCAACCGAATCTAATGATGCCAAAACTCCTATATCTTTCATACATGGGTCTTCTGCAACTGCACAACAATCACAGTCAACAGACATGTTCGCCATCACATTTATAAAAGCTATGTTTTCTTTAAAATAATCCATTATAGATTTATCCGCATCTGCCATTGCTTCTTTAAATGGATTGCCATCAGCTGTCCATAATTTTTTAACATCTCCGGCACCATGGATATATGCTTTTCCATGACTTGAAGCTATTCCGATTGAAATATTCTTTAAAGCTCCTCCGAAGCCTCCCATTGGATGTCCTTTAAAGTGTGATAATACTAACATTGAGTCGTATTTTTCTATGTTCTTTCCAACATAGTTTACTTTTATTTGCACTCCATTTGGTATTGGAAGTTCTATTTCTCCATCCGCATCCATTATATCCACCTTAAAGTTTTCTGTCCAACCATGGTCTTTCATTGTTTGTAAGTGTTCTTCAGTTGTATTTCTCTTGCCTGCATAAGCTGTGTTGCATTCAACTACTGTACCATTTACTTTATTGATTACCTCTTTGTACAAATCTGGTCCTAAAAAGTTTTGATTACCAGCTTCTCCTGAATGTACCTTCACAGCTACATTTCCTGGCAAAGTTATTCCTAATTTTTCATACATTTTTACTATTTCATCTGCAGTTATGTTTTGGCTAAAATACACTTTTGATTGCATTTTAATTCCTCCAATTCATTTATTATTATTTTTTATGGAGCACACTTAAGCTTAAGCCACATTTTTTGTAGCATATTTTTTCATAAATTAATTTAAACTAATTCATTTATTATTTTTTCAAAACTCATCGCTCTTGAAGCTTTTACTAATACAGCATCTCCTTTTTGTATTAAATTTTTCAACTCGTTTAGAAGCTCTTCTAATGTATTAAAACTTTTTATATTTTGCTCATCCATGCCCTCATTTATTGCACCTTGCTTTATATTTTTAGCAAGTTTGCCAACTGTATATAGCTTATCTATTTTGTTTTTTGCAACATTTTCTCCGACTTCTTCATGAAGTTTGTCTGAATACTCTCCAAGTTCTAGCATATCTCCAAGAATTGCAATCTTCCTTTTCGCCTCTTGTTTTGATAATGCTTCTAATGCAACTTTCATTGATTCTGGACTCGCATTATAGCAATCGTTTATAAGTATTATATCATTTTTTGTTTCTATGTTCATCCTCATTTTTGTGAATTCGCAATTTGCTAAAGCTTTTACTCTATCTTCTGGAATAATGCCGTATATTTTTCCGATAACCCATGCAGCAAGAGCATTATATATGAAATTTTCACCAACTAAATTTAGCTTTACTTTATACTCTTTCTCATCCTCTTTTACCATAAATTCTGTAGCATTATCGCTTACTCTTATATTATAAGCTGTAACATCATTTGCATCTTTAAATCCAAACTTAATTAGTTTTTGTTTTACATTTTTAACTGTCTTTAACATGTCGTTATCGCCATTTATCACAAGTGTTCCATCATTAGCCATTCCATCTACAATTTCCATTTTTGCTTTTAAAATATTTTCTCTACTGCCTAAATTTCCTATATGTGAATGTCCAACATTTATAATTATTGCTGCATCTGGCTTAGCGATATCACTTAAAAAAGATATTTCACCTAAGTGGTTCATTCCCATTTCTAACACAATTGCCTCTTCATTCGCATAATTTATAAGTGTTAGTGGCATACCTATATTATTATTAAAATTGCCCTTCGTTTTTAATGTTCTATATTTAGAATTTAAAACCGCATAAACCATATCTTTTGTTGTTGTTTTTCCAACGCTTCCGGTAATTGCAATAAGTGGTATATTTTTAATTTTCTCTCTTAGCTTTTTTGCAACATTTTGCATTGCGACTAATGTATCATCAACTTTTATTATTGCTTTTCCTTGGGTAGCATCTATCTCTTTACTTGTAAATGTTCCAATCGCACCTTTTTCAAAAGCCGAGTTTATGTAGTCGTGCCCGTCGCTATTTTCTCCTTTTAACGGAATAAAAAATGTGCTATCATCTACTATTCTACTATCTATTGAAAATTTTGAAATTTCTTTTTCTAAATCCGCCTCGCCTATAAGCTTTCCATTTGAAAATTCAATCAATTCTCTTAATTTCATTATGTCACATCCTTTCAAATTTATGTGTCTTTGTACACACAAATAAACTACAAGTTTATTTTACCAAAATCTATGAATTATACAATATTTTAAAAGTTTTTTCTTGAATATTATAATTGAATTTTTAGAATAATAATCTTGAATTCATATAAGTAAAACTTTTTACGAATTCTTAGGAGGTTAAAATTATGAGTAAAAAATTAATATTTGCTTTTACACTTGCTATTGCCATAATGGGATTTTCAACAGTATTTGCAACAACTACTAATAACACAGCAACTAACTTAGGACGTGATGTTGGTAATACTGCTGGTAATGTTGTAAATGATGTTGGTCAAGGCGTTGGCGGTGTTATAAATGGTGCAGGTAATGCTGTTAATAGTGTTGGAAATGCCGTTAAAAATATCGGAAACGATGTTGGTAGAGGCGTAGGCAATGCTGGTACATCTATAGGAAACGGTGTTAATAATATGACAAACGGAAGCAATAATAATAGTATGAGAACTAATAACGGTACTGGTAATACTACTACTGGTTATGCAGCAACAAGAACAGCCGCTGCAACAAATTCAGCAACTGATGCCACTTGGACTTGGATTGTTGTAATAGTAGCAGTTGTAGCTATCGTAGCTTTAATATGGTACTATAATAGTGAAAACAACAAAAACGGTTCTAGAAAAGAAAGATATTAAAAAATACTCCAGTTCTAAATGAGCTGGAGCATTTTTATTTACATTACAAATATCTTCTTATGTCTCTTGCCAAATTTTCTTCTTCACTTATTAGCTTTTTTGCTATATCTTTTGCCTCTTCTGATGCCGCTTCGTATTCATTTAAATATTTATTTAAAGATTTTACCCCCATATTGCAACCATCAGTTATCAAATCGCTAATTGTTTCATCTGTTGGAGATATAGCCATTTTTATATTAGTTTTCATCCATGACATGCCTTTTGCCATTGCATTTGGCTGTTCACCAGCATCATCATATCTATTTAATACCGTTCTTGTTTCATCTCCTAGTTTTTGATGTCTATTTATAGACATTTCTAACAAATTTCTAAATTCATTATTTTCAACTTGATTTATTACTTCTTTTATAGAGGCTATCCCCATTTTTACACCAGAATTGCACTCTTTCAAAAGTTCTATAGTATCATCTTCTACCATTTTCTCACCATCCTTTTAATAGCTATTTTTTTCAAATCTTTATTTTTTATGCAAAATAGTTATTTTTACACCTTATCCTGACTTGGTTCTATAAATTAGCCATATGAGAATATATAAGAAAAATCAGTAGAAAATACTTGTCTTACCATTTTTCACTTCTTAATTATATCTTTTATCACTTCGCCTGCTATTATTAGTCCTGCACAAGATGGCACAAAAGAAACACTTCCTGGGATTTGTTTTTTCGAGACATTTTCATCTTTTATATATTCTTCCATAACTGATTTTTCAATTCTCACTGGCTCCTCTTTTGTGTACAATACCTTTAGTTTTTTTATGCCTCTTTCCTTTAGTTCTTTTCGCATAACTTTTGCTAGTGGACATACACTTGTCTTGCTTATATCAGATATTTCTAGCTTTGTCGGATCTAGTTTATTGCCTGTTCCCATTGAAGAAATTATTGGTATTTCAAGTTTTTTGCAATTTTCAACTAATGCAATTTTGGCTGTTACCGTATCTATGGCATCAACCACATAATCTATACTTTTATCTAATATCTTTTCCTCTGAATCTGGCATATAGAATGTTTTGTATGTCTCTACTTTTGCCTCTGGATTTATATCTAATATTCTTTCTCTCATAATATCAACTTTGTTTTGACCTATTGTTTTATGTGTAGCTATTAGCTGTCTATTTATATTTGTAAGTGATACTGTGTCATTATCTACTAGGATAAAGTTTCCTATACCTGCTCTTGCTAGTCCCTCTGCCACAAAAGAACCTACACCACCTATTCCAAAGATTGCAACCTTTGCTTTTTTTAATTTTTCTACATTTTCTTTTCCAAGCACCAACTCTGTCCTCGAAAACTGTGTAACCATATTCATCATCCTATCTTAGCTTAATTTATATATCGACTTTTAGTCTGTATTTCAAGACTTATTGCAATTATATCACATTTAACAACTTTATTCTATTGCAATTCATACCTTTATGCTATAATTGTTTTATGTCATTTTGAAGGGGATGTTATTTTGAATATTTTAAAACCACAAGAAATTTTTTTGAATAATTTAGAAAATAAAAATATTGGTATTTTGAATACTTTTGAAGAAGATACTGTTATAAAAAAGTCTTTATTTGAAAACGAAGAATTGCCTAATTTTAATGCATATGCTCTTAATTTCGAGTATTGCAAATTTATAGGCATAAACCTACAAAATGCAGTTTTTGAAAAGGTTGCTTTTAATGATGTTATATTTTCTAATTGCAACTTCTCTAATTGTAAATTTGTTGATTGCTACTTTTCTAGATGTGAGTTCAATTGCTGTAAATTAGCTGGCAGTAGTTTTACATCTAACAGACTTTCTAATATTGGTTTTATTGAAACAAATGCTAATTTTATAAACCTTACTGATGCCTTTTTAGATAAAGTCTTATTTAAAAAGACATCTCTTAGAAATAGTTATTTTAGTGAGACTTCAATTAAAAATATTTATTTTGATGAAGCTGATTTATCTTTGACTCAAATTTTTAAAACAAGTTTTAAAGATATTGATTTATCTAACTCTACGATTGAAGGAATTTCAATTTCACTAGAAGATATAAAAGGTGCCATAATTGATTCGTACCAACTTAATGACCTTTCTTTCCTTCTGGGAGTTAAAATTCGATAATATAAAAAATTGTTTTTAATCCTCTATCTCTTTGCTTAGCTTATTTATTGCCTTTGTCTCTATTCTCGAGACGTACGAACGCGATATTCCAAGCATTTTTGCAATTTCATTTTGCGTTTTTACATCTCTTCCATTTAAGCCAAATCGAAGTTCTAATATTAGTTTTTCTCTATCTTGTAGAACTTCACTTATCTTTTGATATAATTTTTTCACTTTGAATTTTAAGTCTAATGCATCTTCAACATTCTTCTCTTTACTTTCTATCACATCCATAAATGTTATTTCATTTCCTTCTTTATCTTGACCGTAGTGCATCGTTTAATGATATTTCTTGTGATGTCTTTTTGCTTCCTCTAAAATACATCAAAATCTCATTTTCTATGCACCTTGCAGCATATGTAGCAAGTCTTACACCTTTACTACCATTATAGCTATTTATAGCCTTAATAAGCCCTATTGTGCCTATAGATATTATATCTTCTTGTTCTACTCCTGAATTCGCATATTTCTTCGCCACATGTGCTACTAATCTTAAGTTTCTCTCTATCAATATTTTTTTTGCATCTTCATCACCATTCTCATATAACTCTAAATATTTTGCTTCTTCTGCTGCTGTTAGCGGTTTAGGAAATAGATTATAGCTACTCACATATCCAAGCAAAAAAACGAAGTCTTTCATTGTTTCTAAGATTGTAAACATACCAAGCAAAAAAACACCTCCCATGCCTTCTTTAAATACACTAATATATATTCAAATACGGCATGTCAGGTGCTTGTAATGGTTGTGCTTTTTTTATTTTATCTCGTTTTCATTTATAATATTTTACCCAAATATCCATCTGCCTCCAATTCTTTATTTGGAGATATTATCATTAAATTATCTTTTTCTTCTATAACATAGTCAGCCATTGGTATAATTACTCTGCCATCTTTCTTTTCTATACATACAATAACTATGTTATATTTTGGTCTAATATCTAGCTTATTTAAACTTATTCCTACCCATTCTTTTGGTGTTTCAATTTCTAAAATACTGTATTCTTTTCCGAATTCTACTCTTTCTATTATGCTTTTATGCATTATAGATTTTGCAATTCTTGTTCCTACATCTTGTTCTGGTTGAACTACTTTGTCTACACCTATCATTGTAAGAAGTCTTGTATGCATATCATCTCTTGACTTTGCAATAATGTATGGCAATTTTAATTCTTTAAGTGTAAGTGCAATCATTATACTTGCCTCTAGATTATCTCCTATTCCTATTACTGCAGTATCAAAGTTCGAAACACCAAGTTTTTTCAAGCTTTCCATATCACCTGCGTCTACTCTTGCTGCATGGGTAACATATGGTGCCACATCATCTACTAGCTCAGATGATTCATCAATTGCTAACACTTCACAATCATATGATGAAAGTGCTTTTGCCACACTCATTCCAAACTTTCCAAGTCCTACTATTAAAATTTGTTCTTTTCTCATGAATTATCAATTCCCTTCTTATAATTTCTTTTAAATATGCTTTTTGAAGTATTGTGTATTTTCATATTTTATTACTATTCAGCCCTAATTTATAACAAATACTGAATTATAATATTTTCATGGAGCACACCTAAGCTTAATCTACACTCTTATAAAACACAATTATATTTGATGCATACCTTTTATTTTTGGATATTGAATAACAACAATTTATCCTACAATCACATCTTCTTTTGCATAAACTATATCATCATTTTCTTTTGGCTTTCCAAGTATAAATGCAACTGCGGTCGTAATTGTTCCAACTCTTCCAATATACATTAAAAGTATGTTTACAAACAAGCCTATATTATTCATATGTTCCATTGCACCAGTCGAAAGTCCCACAGTAGCTATTGAAGATGACAAGTCAAAAGTAGTATCTAAGACCGACACATTCTCTATTATGTTGCATGTAACAATCAAAACAGAAATGAAAGTAACTACTGTCATAAAAATAAATACTGTCATAGCTTTCTCATATGTTTCGTGTGGAATTGTTTTCTTAAATATGGTTATGTTTTTCTTTCCTTTAATCATAGCAAGCATTCCATATAATATAACTACAATCGTTACTGTTTTTATTCCACCTGCCATGCTTCCTGGTGCTCCTCCTATAAGCATTAAAAATATCATTAAAAGCTTTGTCGCATCTCTAAGTTCTGCCATATTTACTGTCGACATACCTGCAGTTCTCGCTGAAACTGATTGGAATGATGAAACTAAAATCTTGTCACTAAGTTCTAGATTTCCTATTGTACTGCTATTAGTGTTTTCGAAACCTAAAAACAAAACCGTTCCTAACATCACTAATACTACCTGTGATATCAAAACCAATTTAGTATGTAATGCAAATTTTTTTATTGCTTTAGAAATACTTGTTTTATTTTTTATTGCTTCACCAAAACATTTAGACATATCTTCCCACACCAAAAAGCCAAGACCACCCAATTGAATCAGTATCATAATTGTAATATTCACTACTCTATCTAATGAATATGGCTCTAAGCTATCGCCTTTTAAAATATCAAATCCAGCATTGCAAAATGCTGATACCGAATGAAATAGACCTTTAAATAAGCCATCTGCGAAATTTGTCTCTGGCACAAATCTAGTTGCTAAAATAAGTGCTCCAAATAGTTCAAATGTTAATGTATATTTAATTATCTTTCTAAGTAATTTAACTACACCTGCAAAGTCAGTTTTATTAACGGACTGACTAATTAAAATTCGATTTCGTAAGCTTATCTTTTTGCCGTAGCCACATCATTATAAGTGCAATGACTAGCATAAGACCGAAGTCCACCTATTTGTATAAGTATCATCATTACAACTTTTCCAAAAACAGTGAAAGTAGCCTCAACATCAACAGTAGAATGACCTGTAACACATGTACAGGATGTCGCTGTAAAAAGTGCATCCATGTATGATAATTCTCCATTATGAGATATTGGCAATTTCAATATTAGACTGCCTATAAATATTGTTATTAAAAAGCCAAGTGCAATTATCTGCGTTGGCGATAATCTATTCATAAATTTTGTTTTCATTTGTATCCTCCGTTTTATTGTTTGTGTTTAATAATTATAATATTTTTAAAATTTTATTGTACTGCAAGCAATTAGTTTTTATGAAGCACAGTGTACTTAAGTCACACTTTTGACAGCATTTTTTATTTTTTCATAAATTAGTTTATACTACCTTCATTTATTTGTAAAGCACCTTAATGAAGAGTCAAAAAAAGACTTTCGTATTTTCACACGAAAGTCCATTTTTAATAATAAACTAAACCAATTGAAGTATAACTGCTTCTGCAGCGTCTCCTCTTCTTTGACCTAATTTTAATATTCTTGTATATCCACCTTTTTTATCTGCATACTTTTCTGCAATTTCTCCAAATAATTTTCCAGGTAAATCTACATTATTTCCATTTTCATCTTTAACCTTGTTAAGATTTGCAATCATTTTTCTTCTAGCTGCAAGTCTTGAAGGCATATCTTTTTTAGTTTTTTCTGTAACTTCTTCTTTAACAACTTTGTAAAATTCTTTTCCGTTTTTACTTGTTGCTTTTTCTGTTACTTTACATCCATTAGCATCTAATTTGGCTCTAGAAACTTTAACTTCAACTTCTTCAAAGTTATCTTTTTCTTTGATTGCAAGAGAAATTAAGCTATCTACTATACTTTTAACTTCTTTTGCTTTAGCTTCAGTTGTTTCGATTTGTCCATGCCAAATAAGACTTGTTGCCATATTCTTAAGCATAGCAACTCTATGGTCAGCAGTTCTTCCTAACTTTCTATTTTCTGCCACTTTTATTTCACCCTTCCTAAATAATTTCTTAATCTTCGCTAGGCATAAAATCTAATCCTAAAGAATGCAACTTGTTTGTTACCTCTTCTAATGATTTTCTACCTAAGTTTCTAACTTTCATCATATCTTCTTCTGTCTTGTTTGTTAAGTCTTCTACATTGATGATTCCAGCTCTCTTCAAACAATTATATGATCTTACAGATAAATCAAGTTCTTCGATTGTTGTTTCTAATACTTTCTCTTTCTTAGATTCTTCTTTCTCAACCATGATTTCTGTGTTCTTTGTAGCTTCAGACAAATCTATAAATAATGCTAAATGTTCATTCATAACCTTTGCTGCTAAGCTTAAAGCTTCATCTGGTGCAAGGCTTCCATCTGTCCAAAGTTCTATTGTTAATTTATCATAATCTGTTATTTGACCTACTCTTGTATTCTCAACATAGAAATTTACTTTCTTTACTGGAGTATAAATAGAATCAATAGCGATAACTCCGATAGGTTGATTTGCGTTTTTGTTCTTGCTAGATGGATTATATCCTCTACCACGATTTGCTGTTAATTCCATATGTAATTTGCCACCCTCGGCAATTGTACAAATATGTAAATCCGGATTTAATATTTCAACATTTGCATCTCCAACGATGTCTCCTGCTGTAACTTCTCCTTCGCCATCAACATCAATTTTAAGATTTTTTTCTTCGTTATCATGAATCTTTAATCTTACGTTCTTTAAGTTTAGAATTATTTCTACAACATCTTCGACAATGCCAGGTATTGTAGTAAACTCATGTTGAACTCCGTCAACTTTGATACTTGTAATTGCAGCTCCTGGAAGTGATGAAAGCAAAATTCTACGAAGTGAATTACCAAGTGTAATTCCGTAACCTCTCTCTAAGGGTTCACATACAAATTTTGCATACATATTATCATTGTCTAGTTTTAAACATTCGATTCTTGGCTTTTCGAATTCTATCATTCTTTAACCTCCTAAATAATATAAATTTTATTACTCTTTCTTAATCTAAGCATGTCTTAAAATTAAGCATTGTCCATCGTATAAATAAACATTTTCTAAATATAATCCATCTATAAAATGGACAACTCAATTTATTTCTATTTAGAATACAATTCGACAATCAAATGCTCCTTAACTGGTAAATCGATTTCTTCTCTAGCAGGAACAGCAACGATTTTACCTGATTTGTTATCAACATCAGCTTCTAACCAACTTGGAACTGGTCTACCGTTTTCTTCTGCTATTTGTTTGAATATAGGATCATTTTGACTTGATTCTCTAACTTTTATTACATCATTTACTTTTGTTAAGTAAGAAGGAATATTTACTTTTACTCCATTTACTTCGAAATGACCATGTCTAACTAATTGTCTTGCTTGAGCTCTTGATGTTGCTAATCCTAATCTATATACAACATTATCTAATCTGCTTTCAAGAATTTGAAGTAATTTTAAACCTGTAACTTCTTTAGATCTTGAAGCCTCTTCAAAGTATTTTCTAAATTGAGATTCTAAAACACCATAGAATGCTTTAGCCTTTTGTTTTTCTCTTAATTGCATACCATAATCTGATTGTTTCTTTCTTTTTTGTCCATGTTGACCTGGAGCATATGCTCTTCTTGTTAAAGCGCATTTATCAGTATAACATCTTGAACCTTTAAGAAACAATTTCTCGCCTTCTCTACGGCAAACACGGCATGACTCACCTATATATCTTGCCATTTATATATTCATTCCTTTCTATTTTCAATTTAAACTTAAGATTAAACTCTTCTTCTCTTTGGAGGTCTGCATCCATTGTGAGGAATTGGAGTTACATCTTTGATCATACTGATTTCAAGACCTGCAGTTTGAAGTGCACGAATTGCAGCTTCTCTACCAGCTCCTGGTCCTTTAACAAATACTTCTACAGATTTTAATCCGTGTTCCATAGCTGCTTTTGCTGCAGTTTCAGCTGCCATTTGAGATGCAAATGGTGTGCTCTTTCTAGAACCTTTAAATCCTAATCCTCCTGAACTTGCCCAAGATAATGTGTTACCTTGAACATCTGTAATTGTAACTATTGTATTGTTAAAACTAGAGTGAATATGAGCTTGACCTTTTTCAACGTTTTTACGCTCTTTTCTCTTTCTAGTTGTAGCTTTTTTAGCTTGTACTTTACCTGCCACTATAATTCACCCTCCTTTATTTCTTCTTATTTGCTACCATTTTTCTAGGACCTTTTCTTGTTCTTGCATTAGTTTTTGTTCTTTGTCCTCTAACTGGTAAATTCTTTTTATGTCTGATTCCTCTATAGCAACCAATTTCCATTAATCTCTTAATATCAAGTGCTATATCTCTTCTTAAGTCACCTTCAACTTTGTAATTTTTATCAATGTTTTCTCTTAGTTTGATAACTTCTTCTTCTGTCAAATCTTTAACTCTTGTATCTGGATTAACTCCAGTTTCAGCTAAGATTTTGTTTGATCTTGTTCTTCCTATACCATAGATATAAGTTAAGCCTATTTCAACTCTTTTTTCTCTTGGTAAGTCAACTCCTGCGATACGAGCCATTTAAAAAATACACCTCCATAAAAACTTTTTGTTACTTTGTGTGTTGCTACCTAGTGACGTAAGTTGCAACTATATATAAACATTGATTTAGATCTTATTTCTAAGACAGCCGCCCAAATCAATATTTAAAGCATTTTTTGACATCTTCTGTCATATGTTGTCTATACTTCAATTAGCCTTGACGTTGTTTATGCTTTGGGTTTTCGCATATAACTCTAACAACGCCTTTTCTTTTGATTACTTTGCATTTGTCGCAAATTTTCTTTGCTGATGGTCTTACTTTCATTTCTTCCCCTCCTTAAAATTACCAGTTTATATATAAATCTTCGCAAAAGCGAAGTGCCGCGCAAATACTATTTCGCCCTCCAAGTGATACGTCCTCTGTTTAAATCGTATGGTGAAAGTTCTAATTTAACCTTATCACCAGGCAAGATTTTAATAAAGTTCATTCTTAATTTACCAGAAATATGTGCATGTAACTTGTGTCCATTTTCTAGCTCAACAATGAATTCTGCATTAGGTAATGCCTCTACGACAGTTCCCTCAACCTCAATTATATCTTCCTTTGACATATAAGTACCTCCTACTTGTCCCTTAGTACCTCTTTTAGGGCTCTTTTTATATCTTGATTTGTAACTTTATGCTTGTTCTTTATTCTTGTTGCTATATTCTCGTCATAAAGATTTGTTACTTCAATGTGCTTTATTTTCTTCTTTTTAGGTTTATCTATTTTTCGAACAGAACCATTTACCAAATACACGTAATTCTCATCAACATCAACAACAATAAAATACATTCCCTTATCGCGTCCCATTGTTGATATTACTATATTTCCAACTTCTATATTCAAAATTTATACCAACCTTTCCGTATATAAAAACTGCCAAAAAGCCATTTTCTAACTTAGACATTATACATTTTTTTTACACTATTGTCAACACTTCAGCACCATTTTTTGTTATCAAAATGGTGTTTTCGTAGTGTGCAGATAGTTTCCCATCTTCTGTAAGTACCGTCCAACCATCTTCATCTTCTATTATATCAGCTCTACCTTCGTTTACCATAGGTTCAATTGCTAGTGTCATGCCAACTTCAAGTCTCGGTCCCCTTCCTGCTTTTCCATAATTAGGTACTCCTGGATCTTCATGCATACTTGTGCCAATTCCATGTCCTTGGAATTCTCTTACTACAGAGTAACCGTTACCTTCAACATACATTTGAATTGCATGAGAAATATCAGAAATTCTATTGCCTGGTTTTGCGTATTTTATTCCTTCCCAAAAGCTTTCTTCTGTTACCTTTACTAGTCTTTTTGCTTCTTCGCTACCTTCTCCTACAACATAACTTCTTGTTGCATCTCCAAAATATCCATCCTTATCTGCAACAATATCTATACATACTAAATCTCCATCTTTTAACTTTCTGTTTGATGGTATTCCGTGAATAACTTCATCATTTACAGAAATACATGCAGTTGCTGGGAAAGGATTAGGGTCACCATGTGGATATCCTTTACACGAGCAATTGCATCCATGTGATAAAAAGAACTTTTCTGTAACTTCATCTAATTCTTTTGTTGTTACTCCTACCTTTACATGCTTTTTTATTTCTTCATGTGCTAATGCTACTATTTTACAGATTTCTCTCATTTTTGCTATTTCTTTTTCAGATTTTATTGAAATCATTATATAAACATCTCCAGTCATTTTTGTTTTCAAAATCGTTTATATTTTACCACATTTTCACATATTTTTCAATGAAATTCAGATATTTCAGGCAAATAATCTTCCTATCCATCCAAACATCTTATCTAGCACTACCATTAGTCTATCCCAGAATGTTTGGTTATTTTCTTTTTGCTCTAAGTCTCCTGTTTTTGGCTTTATCTCCTTTATATCAGGTGTTTTTAGTATAAATTGTACTTCTGTTACATTTTCATTTTTTTCTGAGCCAAATGATTCTACTTTGGCATCTTTATCTATATTAAATATATTTGTTTTTTCTTCTATTTCATCCCATTTATCATCTGTTATGTTTTGTATTGTGTTTTTTGAATTTATTAGTGTGTCTGCTTGTTTTGTAATTTGCATCAATTGCTTATTTACAGATAGTATTGCATCTGCTGTTTTATCTGTTCCTTCATATATCGTACTGCTTATTATTTTTAATGTTTTTTGCAAGTTGCCAATCATACTTACAGACAATGAATCCATCTCTTTTAATTCTTGTACTAATTTTTTCATGTTTTCTATTGATGTTTCAAAATCACCACTATTTGCAAGCAATTTATCACTATATTCATTTGCTGTTTTCAACATTTCTCCTAATGTTGATGTTGTGCTTACTAGTCCTGATGTAACATCTTCTATTACTTCTGCATCATCTTTATCTATCATTTTATAGATTTTATTTAAATCGCTTTCTAATGTCTTTAAATCTTTTGCTAATGTTTTTGTTCCAGATGCACTACTACCAGACATTTCTTTTAATATTTTTTGTACTTCACCTAAATTATCATATATATCTTCAGCTGATGTTGAGATTTTGCCAAATACAGCTTCCATTTGGGCATCACCAGAAATGCTTGGGCTAACCTTTTCGACTGTACCTTCTATTGTTTTGGCACCAACACCTATATTATATAAACAATCTTCCAATTCTTTTGTTCCATCGCTCATATCTAGGCTTCTTAGTAACCCAACTAAATCTCCAGTTAAATCTGTAACTGTTTTTACTGTGTTCTTTATAATCTTTACCTCTTGTGGCAAATCATCCACAACGTCCTCTAAATCACTTAAACTATCATTTAAATCATCTACATTTTCTTCTAAGGTTTTAGCCTTTTCACTTATTTTTTCTAACATTTCTACAAATATCTCGTAATTTGTTTTCATGCTATCTAAGTCTTTATTTGTATTTTCTATAATAGGTTCAAGTTCTTCTAATACCATCTTTAATTTTGCAATATCTTCATCTCTTAAGCCACTTAATCCATGTATTTCTTTTGTTCCATTTTTTATTTCAGCTACGCCATTATTTATGCCATTTAAGCCGTTATTCATTCCTTTTAGTGAGTTTAAAATTACATCTGTGCTTGCATCTATTGCATCTTTGGCATTTTCTATATTTTCTTTTTCATCTACTAAATCTGATAACTCATCTAATATGCTACCTGTTATTGGAACCATTGCCATTGTTATACCATCCATGCTAAAGTTTTCTGTGCCTAATTTTATATGTAATGTTGTACTTTGACCTGGTAATACTATAAACATAAGTGTTTTTGTATTGCCCGTATTTGCTATAATAGCCTCATCTGATTCTAAACTTAAGTAATCATCCATATCATAACTACCTGTTACTTCTAGCATGTAATTATTTTTATAATACTCTTTTGCATTCTCATTTGCGTTTATCTCTAGAACTATCTCAACTAGTCCTTTTGCACCTAGCAAATCTTTTTGAGCACATTCAACTCCGTTTAATTTATATGTTATTTTAAATGTCCATGGCAATTTATCATAATATTCTTCTCCAACTTTTCCTGTGTATGCCACTCTTCTTTCGCCACTAACATTAAAAATTGTTTTTTCTTCTCCACTTTCTATATTTTTTCTATTTGTTAAATTTTCAACTTTTGTATATTTTGTATAATCTTCATAGCTTTCAGCTGTGTTGTTTGTTAATATGCTGTATATATTTATTTCTGAGACATTTCCCTCTTCTCCCAAGTTTACGTATACTGTTTCGCTTTTATTTATGCTAGGCATTGCAAAGCAAAAACTATTCATAACTATCATAAATGCTAATATCAAACTAATTACACGTTTCAATTTAATTACCTCTTTTCTTACTATTTCACTACTTCTTCAGTTACTTTTTCTTTTGTTTTACTCTTTTTTTACACTTCTAAATTTCGTTTCTTCTATTGCTTTATCAAATAATGATAGTACGTGTGGCAAGAAGAAAATTACTAGGAACATACTTATAAGTGCTCCTCTTCCGATCAAGCCTCCCATTTCAGATACCGCTTTTATACTAGAACACCATTTTAGTAAAAATGCTGCACATACTAAGATTCCACCTGATGTTAGTATTGATGGTATGCTTTTATTAACTGCAATACGAGAAGCTGTTTTCTTATCATTTTCTTTTCTTGCATTCAAATAATTATTTGTCATAAGTATTGCGTAATCGATTGTGGCTCCCAATTCTATTGTACTAACTATCAAATAGCCTAAAAACATCATTTCTTTACCTGTATAGTATGGTATTGCCATGTTTATAAATATTCCGCTTTCTATTACGAGTGTAAGTAGTATTGGAAGTATAAATGAGTTAAATGTAAATAGCAAAATTGCCATAACTGCTAAAATAGAAAATATATTTACTCTCGTATAATCTGCATTTACCACGTCTTTAATATTAAGAGTTAACGGCACTGTTCCTGTTATTTCGTAATTATCACCATAATATTTCTTTGTAAGTTCCTCTATCTTTCTTGATGTTTCAAATGCCAAATCACTTTCTGATGATGTTTTTGTATATATTACTAATCTCGAATACTTATCAGTTCTAAATTTCTGATATTTATCTATTGGCACAAAACTATCTGGAATTCCTTCGCTTACTAGGTTTGCTAGGCTTTGTACCTTTTTAACACTTTCCATATCCTCGATTTCTTTAACTAATGCTTTTTCACTGACATAATCACCTGTTGGCACTAGCACTATCATTGGATTACTTCTATCAAATTTGCTATTTATCTTCTTTTCATCTTCATATACTTTTGTACCTTCTCCACCACCAAATGATGATGAACCATACAAGAATACGTTTTGCTTTTGTGCCACATATGACGGAATTGTTATTATAAGTACAATTGCAATTAGCAAATACGATATTTTTGCAGTATATTTTGCAAACTTTTCAAAATCAGGCATAAATGATTTATGTCGAGTTTTTTCTATTAAATGATAAAATTTTAAAATCAAACATGGCATAAATAATATAACCGTAAATAGTGTTAAAACTATGCCTTTAGCAAATACAAGCCCCATATCTGCACCTATTGTGAAGCCCATAAAACAAAGTGCTAAAAAACCTGCAATAGTTGTAAGTGCACTTGAAAATATTGATAAACAAGACTTTTTAACAGTCTCCATCATTGCTTTTTCTAAATCTTCGCCCTTATGTGATTCAAATTCATGTAACATAAATACTGAATAATCCATAGAAACAGCAAGTTGAAGTGCTGCAACTATGCTATATGTAAGGAAAGAAACATGCTTAAATATAACATTACTTCCCATATTTAAGAATATTGATGTTCCAATTACTATCATAAATAGAATTGGTGAAAAATATGAATCTGTAGTTAATATAAGAATTATAATAACTACTGGAATTAGTATACACATTACTTTACTAACTTCACTTTGAACTGTGTCCGCAGCTGATTTTGTATCTACAGCCGAACCGATTATATTGCTTCCCTCTGGGACTATTTTATTTATTTCATCAATTGCTTTACTTGTTTTGCTTGAATAATCATCTTCATCAAACATTATTTCAAAAATTGCGCTTCCATCGTTATAATAATCTCTAAGTTCCTCTTCAGATATGAAATCAAGCGGTCTATATATGTCTATGCTATCATCTAGCCAAACGACCATGTCTACGCCGTCTACTTTTTCAATTTGATTTTTATACTCTTTTGCTTCTATCAAGCTTACATCGTTTATCATTACCCTTGCAAAGCCTTGCATGGCAAATTCTTCTTCAACTATATTCATTCCTCTCTTAGCTCTTTCAGTATCTGGAATATACTCAGATAAGTTATAATTAATCTTTACACTAGGAATTAACAATATGCTTATTATAGTTGCTACTATAAATATAATTCCTATTTTATTTCTGTTTTTTACTATAAATTCTGCTATTTTATCATTCATCTTTTATCACTTCCATTACTTTCTCGCTTAGTCCACTAAGCATCAATTTCTTATATATTTCTAGATTTCTTTTCAAATCTTCTATATTATCTACATTGTTTCTTACAATGTATGTGAAGCCTTCAAACTGTGCCCTAGATATCGCATTACACAGTGTAACATCAACTTTTTCTTTGCCAGTTATGCTTTTTACAATGCTTGCGAGCTTGTTTGTAAACATGTCTAATATTTGCTCTTTAAAATCTGTAAATTGCTTTTCTGTTTCTGAATTTAACATTATTTTAAGTGTGTCTTTATTTTCTTTTGCTAGCTTTAATGTTAATTTTATAAGTCCTTCAAAAATCAAGTTCGAATCAATATCTTGATAATCAGATGGTATATCACTCACAAACTCGCTTACTTCTTCTTCTACTTCTTTTAGGATTTCATTCAATAAATGCTTCTTAGTCAAAAAGTATCTATAAATATTTCCTGTACTAATACCTGCATCTAAGGCAATATCCTTCATTGAAGTGTTTTCATACCCCCTTTTTTTAAACCTTTTTTTGCCAACTTCTATTATCTTTTGTTTAATATCATCTTTTAACTTTTGCAAAACATTCACCTCCAACAATGAATCAATATTCACTATTGATATATTATATACCGATTTTTCAAAAAGTCAATAATGAATTTATATTCACTATTGACTTTTTTATAAATGCACAAAAAATAACTTAGCCCTCAATGCATATTTGCATCTAAGACTAAGTTACTTCGTTTAATATTAAATTACTTTAATTGCTCTTTAACAAGTGCTATAGTATCTTCTAATCTTTCTTGTCCAACAACTGTAGCTAAGATTCCTTTTTCTGTGTAATAAGCTATTAAAGGCTCTGTTTGTTTGTGATATGTTTCAAGTCTCTTTGAAACTGTTGCCTCGTTGTCGTCATCTCTAATAAATAGTTTGCTTCCACATTTATCGCAAATGCCTTCAACCTTTGGTGGGTTGTCTCTCATATTATAGATTTCTTTGCAGTCTGGGTTCTCACAAGTTCTTCTATTTAATGCTCTACCCATGATTTCTTCATCTGGAACATGTAGGTTTATTACTTTATCTACTTTTATTCCGTTTTCTGTTAAATATTCATCTAATGCCTTCGCTTGGTCAATTGTTCTTGGAAATCCATCTAATAAGAATCCTCTTTCTTTACAATCTGACTCTTCTAATCTATTTTTTAATAAATTAATTACTAATTCATCTGGAACTAAAGCTCCTTTATCCATGTATGCTTTTGCTTCTTTACCAAGTTCTGTTCCATCTGCTATATTTTTTCTTAAAATATCACCTGTTGAGATGTGTGGAACATTGTAATCTTTAGTTATCCATTTGCATTGTGAACCTTTTCCGCTACCAGGTGCACCAAGTATAATTAATCTTATCATATATTTGACCTCCTATTATTTTTATATGTCTATAATATACTCAAAAAGGTTGGTTGTCAATTGTAAAAAAGAGACACTCACATATGAGTGCCCCTTTTCTATTAATCTAAAAATCCTTTATAATGACGTGTTAACATTTGAGCTTCTAATTGTCTGATTGATTCTAGAGCAACACCAACTACGATTAGTATAGCTGTTCCTCCGAATGATAATCTAAGACCAGCAAATTGTACCAATATTGGTAAAATTGCAATTATTGCTAAGAAGAATGCTCCAAATGTTGTTATATACTTAAGTATTGATGCAAGATAATCTGATGTAGGTTTTCCTGCTCTAATACCTGGTATAAATCCACCATTTTTCTTTAAATTATTTGATACTTCAACTGGATTAAATGCCATAGCCATTGTATAGAAGAATGTAAATCCAACTATTAACAATAGGTATATAACAATGTGTGCTATTCCGCACCATAAGATATCCCAATTAAAAGCACCTGTTGTTGCATCTGTTAAGCTTGCATTTAATGATGTAAATGCAAATACTTTATACATTGTAGCCCAGAAACCTGTGCTTGTTGCTATGTCATGATTTACAAGTTGCATAATCATTGCTGGCAATTGCATAAATGACATAGCAAAGATTATTGGCATTACTCCTGCCATTGCAAGTTTCATAGGTATATGAGTGTTTTGACCACCATACATTTTTCTTCCTACTACTCTCTTTGCATATTGAACAGGAACTCTTCTTTCAGCCTCTGTTACCCAAACAACACCTGCAACAAGTATGATTGCTGCAATTACTACTGCGATTGAAATTATTAATCCCTTAATACTCAATGCACCATCAACAATACATAAATCATGAACTAAATACTCTATTGCTGATGGAATTCCAGAAACGATACCAGCAAAAATTAATAATGATGTACCATTTCCAATTCCCCTTGATGTGATTTGTTCTGCAAGCCACATCAAAAGTGTAGAACCGGCTGTAAGTGTTAGTATAAATAGTAGTGGTGTCAATATACCATTTCCTATAAATACACCTTGGTTCTTATAAGTAGCATAGATACCAAATGCTTCGATAGCTGCAAGAATAACTGCTGCATATCTCATATATTGGTTAATCTTTTTTCTGCCTTCTTCTCCACCATCTTTAGACAAGTTTTCCAAAGCTGGTATAGCGAATGTTAATAATTGCACTACAATTGATGCAGTAATGTATGGGCTTATTGACATTGCGAATACTGAAAGGTTTGAAAATGCACCACCAGTTATTATATTAACAGTTCCAACAATTGTGTTTGATGAACTCTTGTTAACTGAAGATAATAACTCCGCATCAACTCCAGGAGCTGTAACAAATGCTCCAAATCTAAATATTGCTAATAATAATAGTGTGTATAGAAGTTTTTTCCTTAATTCAGGAATCTTCCACGCGTTAGCTAGTGTTTTAAACACTTTACACCACCTCTACCTTTCCGCCTGCAGCAGTTATTTTCTCTTCAGCTGTTTTTGTAACTCTAGCAGCTTTAACAGTAAGTTTCTTAGTTAATTCTCCGTTTCCTAATACAACGATACCATCATTTGCTTTTCTAATAATTCCAGCTTCTAATAAGCTTTCTGCTGTAACTTCTGTGTTGTTTTCAAGTGTTTCTAGCATTGAAAGTGTAACTTCTGTATATGTTCTTGCACTTCTATTTTTGAATCCTCTCTTTGGAATTCTTCTGAATAATGGCATTTGACCTCCTTCAAATCCAGGTCTAACTCCACCACCACTTCTTGCTTTTTGTCCTTTATGACCTTTACCAGCAGTCTTACCAAGACCAGAACCGATACCTCTACCAATTCTCTTTCTTGTTTCTCTTGCTCCTGGTGTGCTTGTTAATTCGTCAAGTTTCATGTTTTGCACCTCTTTTCATCTAAATATTCAAATCTCTATATACTTATTTTATAAACAAATATTATAAAATCTCTGAAACTTTTTTACCACGAAGTGTAGCAACCATTTCAGCTGTCTTCATTTCGCTTAATGCTTTAAGTGTAGCATATGCCGCATTTCTTGGGTTGTTTGAACCTAAGTTTTTAGTTCTTATATTCTTATATCCTGCGATATCTAATACAAGTCTTGCAGCACCACCAGCGATAAGTCCAGTACCTTCAGCAGCTGGTTTTAATAAAACCTTTCCGCTACCAAAGCTTCCTACTAATTCATGAGGTATTGTTGTATTTACTATTGGAACTTCGATTATATTCTTCTTAGCATCTTCAATAGCCTTTCTAATAGCATCTGGAACTTCTGCTGATTTTCCATTACCAACACCAACATGTCCTTGACCATCACCAACAACAACTAGTGCACTAAATCTAAAAGTTCTACCACCTTTAACAACTTTAGCAACTCTGTTGATTGTTATAACTTTTTCTGTCAAGTCTAATTTTTCTGCATCTATCATAATAGTTTCTCCTTTCAATTAAATTTTAGAACTCTAAACCTGCTTCTCTTGCAGCTTCAGCTAATGCTTTTACTTTTCCATGATATATATATCCGCCTCTATCAAAAACTACATTTTTAATATTTGCTTTTGTAGCTCTTGCAGCGATTAATGTTCCAACCTCTTTTGCTGCTTCTATATTACTTGCTTTTGTTTTTACTTCTTTATCAAGTGTAGAAGCACAAGCTAAAGTTCTTCCATTTGTATCATCGATAATTTGAGCATATATACCTTTATTGCTTCTGAAAACAGCAAGTCTTGGACGCTCAGGAGTACCAACTATTTTTTCACGAACTCTTTCATGTCTGATTTCTCTTGACACAGCTCTACTTTTCTTGTTAATCACTTAATTTCTCTCCTTTCACATAGGATTTTATTTAGCTAGGTTTTATTTTTTACCCATCTTTCCTTCTTTTCTAATGATTCTCTCGTCTATGTATTTAATACCTTTACCTTTATATGGTTCTGGAGGTCTTACCATTCTAATTTCAGCAGCTAATTGTCCAACTGCTTCTTTATCTGGTCCTACAACGATTATACTGTTTGGATTTGGAGCTTCGATTTTAATATCTCCTCTATCTTCAAATTCAACTGTATGAGAAAATCCCATATTCATTATTAATTTATTTCCTTGTTTTTGTACTCTATAACCAACACCGTTAACTTCTAGTTCTTTCTTGAATCCTTCTGTTACGCCAATAACCATATTGTTTAGAAGAGTTCTTGTTAATCCTTGGATATTATCTTGTTCAGGATTTTTTAACTCAACTGTAACTACTCCAGCTTCTTGCTTTAAAATCATATCTGGATGTAATTTTTTAACTAAAGTTCCTTTTGGTCCTTTAACAGTTACAGTGTTATCAGCTTCTATCTTAACTTCTACACCAGCAGGTACAGTTATAGGTTTCTTTCCTATTCTTGACATTATATTACTCCTTTCTTGTAGTCATACGATTACAAATTATGTATGTCTAATTCTATATGTACTTTTTGTACTAATACGAATTAACCTTTTTTATTACCATACGAAAGCTAAAACCTCGCCGCCTACGCCTTCTTGTCTTGCTTTCTTATCTGTCATAACACCTTTTGATGTTGATATTAAAGCTATACCAAGTCCACCAAGTACTTTTGGAAGTTCATCCTTTGTAGCATAAACTCTTAATCCTGGTTTGCTTATTCTCTTTAATCCTGAAATAACTTTTTGTTTATTAACATATTTTAAAGTTATTCTAATAATGCCTTGTGCATTATCATCGATTTCTTCAAATGCTTTAATATATCCTTCTTCTAATAAGATTTCAGCTATTGACTTCTTTAATTTAGAAGCAGGTATATCTACAGTTTCATGTTTTTGTGCATTTGCATTTCTAATTCTTGTTAGCATATCTGCTATTGGATCAGTAATGTTCATTTAAACTTTGCTCCTTTCGTTATGATTTAGAGACTAGAAATAGAGTTTACTCACTCTTATTTCTACTTTCTCTAGTTGTTTTTTATATTTCAAGTATCTATTTCTAAATACTTTCTGTTATTACCAGCTTGCCTTTTTAACACCAGGTATTTGTCCCTTATGAGCTAACTCTCTAAAGCAAATTCTGCAAATACCATATTTACGAATATATCCATGTGGTCTTCCACATATTTTACATCTGTTATAGTATCTTGTGCTGAATTTAGGAGCTAGTTTTTGTTTAGCAATCATTGATTTTTTTGCCATGGTTCTCCTCCTTTACTTTGAAAATGGCATACCAAGAAGTCTTAATAGCTCTTTTGCCTCTTCATCTGTGTTAGCTGTTGTTACGAAAATAACGTCCATACCTCTGATTTTATCTATTTTATCATATTCGATTTCTGGGAATATTAATTGCTCTTTAACACCCATTGAGTAGTTTCCTCTTCCATCGAAAGAGTTTGGAGATAATCCTTTAAAATCTCTTACTCTTGGAAGTGCAACTGCAAATAATTTTTCTACGAAATCATACATTTTTTGATTTCTAAGTGTTACTTTGCATCCAATTTCCATTCCTTCTCTAATCTTAAAACCAGCTATTGACTTTTTAGCTTTTGTCGTAACAGCCTTTTGTCCAGTAATAATTTCTAAATCTCTAACTGCGTTCTCTAAAGCTTTAGCATTTTCTCTAACATCGCTTACGCCCATGTTTATAACAACTTTTTCAAGCTTTGGAACTTGCATTACTGATTTATAGTTAAATTTCTTCATTAATTCTGGTACAACTTCATTTACATATACATCTTTTAATCCTGACATCACGATTACCTCCTTTCCTATTTAATTTCTTCTCCGCATTTAGCACATACTCTAACTTTTGTGCCATCTTTCTTTGTGTCAACTTTTACTCTAACACCTTTTCCACACTTTGAGCAGAATGGGTTTGCTTTAGAAGCATTAATTGCAACTTCAGCTTTTATAATTCCACCTGTTTCTCCTGCTTTTTTAGGTTTTGTATGTTTTGTTCTAACGTTAACTCCCTCAACAACTACTGTATTATCTTTTGGGTTTGCTGCAAGAACTTTACCTTTTTTACCTTTATCAGCTCCAGAGTTAATAACTACTGTATCGCCTTTTTTAATGTGTAGATTATTCATTTATTTTTACACCTACCTTTAAACGTTTATTTTTAAGTTTTGCTTCTACTTTGAACCCCAA
This sequence comes from Clostridiales bacterium UBA4698, assembly GCA_002404755.1. Taxonomy (GTDB): domain Bacteria; phylum Bacillota; class Clostridia; order TANB77; family UBA1234; genus UBA1234. The sequence goes on from DHKI01000037.1 coordinate 29,403, forward strand.
TATTATAATACTTCAGGAGCAAGTGAAAGAATTTTCATATAATCATTATCTCTTAATTCTCTTGCTACTGGTCCAAATATACGTGTTCCTCTTGGAGTCTTGTCATCTTTTATTATAACTGCTGCATTCTCGTCAAATCTGATATAAGAACCATCTGGTCTTTGAAGACCTTTCTTGCTTCTAACTATAACAGCTTTAACAACATCTCCTTTTTTTACCATTCCACCTGGTGCAGCACTTTTTACAGAAGCTACTATAACATCACCGATGTTAGCGAATTTTCTATAAGAACCGCCCATACATCTAATGCACATTAACTCTTTAGCACCTGTATTATCAGCAACTTTTAATATTGTTTGTTGTTGTATCATTTTTATTTCTCCTTTCAGATGCATCTGTCCTTTCTTTCAAGGACTTACACCAATTTTAAAACATTAGCTTATTTAGCTTTTTCAACAATCTCAACTAATCTCCATCTCTTATCCTTAGATAAAGGTCTTGTTTCCATTACTTTAACTGTATCGCCAATTCCGCATTCATTATTTTCATCATGAGCTTTTAGTTTGAATGTTCTCTTCATGATTTTTCCGTATAATGGGTGCTTATAACCAGTTTCAACAGCTACAACGATTGTTTTATCCATTTTATCGCTTATAACTTTTCCTACTCTAGTTTTTCTTAAAGCTCTTTCTTCCATAACTTAAGTTCTTCTCCTTTCTTATGGATTTCTTTTTTTATTATTCAGCGCTATCTTGTAGCTCTCTTTCTTTTAATATAGTCTTAATTTTTGCTATATCTCTTTTTGTATTTCTTATTTTCATCGGATTATCTAGTCCGTTTGCTGCTGATTGAAATCTTAATTTGAATAATTCAGATTTTAATTCAACTAGCTCTTTTTCTAAATCCGATGAAGCCATTTTTCTAATCTCATTAGCCTTCATCGTCTTCACCACCTTCTACTTTACTTGCAGTAATGATTTTTGTTTTTACAGGAAGTTTGTGAGCAGCAAGTCTAAATGCTTCTCTTGCAACTTCCTCAGGGATTCCAGCCATCTCAAATAATACTCTTCCTGGCTTTACAACAGCTACATAGTATTCAACTGCACCCTTTCCACTACCCATACGAGTTTCTGCTGGTTTCTTAGTAATTGGTTTGTCTGGGAATATTTTAATCCAAACGTTACCACCTCTTTTAATGAAACGTGTCATAGCAACTCTGGCAGCTTCTATTTGATTAGAAGTAATTCTTCCAGCTTCTAGTGCTTGTAGACCATACTCTCCATATGTTATTTCAGCACCTCTAGTAGCTCTACCTCTATTTCTACCTTTTTGCATTTTTCTATATTTTGTTCTTTTTGGCATTAGTGGCATTATGCTCTACCTCCTTCTGCTTCTTTTTTTGTAGGAAGTACTTCGCCTTTATATATCCAAACTTTTACACCGATTTTTCCGTATGTTGTATTTGCTTCAGCAAATCCATAATCGATATCAGCTCTTAATGTTTGTAGTGGCACTGTACCCTCTTTATAAAACTCTGATCTTGCGATTTCAGCACCGCCAAGTCTACCAGAAACTGCAGTTTTAATACCTTTTGCTCCTGCTTTTGTAGCTTTTGCCATGCTTTGTTTCAAAGCTTTTCTGTATGATATTCTTCTTTCTAATTGTCCCGCAATGTTTTCTGCAACTAATTGTGCGTCTGTATCAACATTTTTAACTTCGATTACGTTAATGTTGATATCCTTTTTAAATAATTTTGCGATATCAGCTCTTAACTTGTTAACACTTTCACCATTTTTACCAAGAACAATACCTGGTTTTGCAGTATAAACATTTGCTTTTATACTTTTTGCTGTTCTTTCGATTTCAATTCTTGAAACTCCAGCAGCAAATAAATTCTTTTTAATATATTTACGAATTGCAACGTCTTCAACTAGGTTGTCAGCAAAATCTTTTTTGCTTGCATACCATTTTGAATCCCAATCTTTAATCACTCCCACTCTTAAACCATGTGGGTTCATTTTTTGTCCCATTTAAAATATCCTCCTTTCTACTAATCTCTTTCTTTTAGTACAACTTCAATGTGAGAAGTTCTTTTTCTTATTCTATTAGCTCTACCTTGTGTAGCAGCTCTTATTCTCTTCATTGTAGCACCTTGATTAGCATAGATTTCAGCAACATATAATTTGCTAGCATCCATATTGTGATTATTTTCTGCATTTGCAATAGCTGATTTTAATAACTTTTCAACTAATGGAGATGCAGCTTTTGGTGTGAATTTTAAAATTGCTAATGCTTCATTAACATCTTTTCCTCTAATTAAATCGATAACGATTTTAACTTTTCTGGCAGATATTCTAGCATGTTTTAAACTAGCTCTACTTTCCACTTTTATTTCCTCCTATCATTACGATTTTATACTATTTACTAACTTTAGTAGTTTTATCTCCAGCATGACCTTTGAAAGTTCTTGTTGGAACAAACTCACCTAGTTTGTGACCAATCATTTCATCTGAAATATAAACTGGAACATGTTTTCTTCCGTCATGTACAGCTATTGTATGGCCAACCATTTGAGGGAAGATTGTTGATGCTCTTGACCAAGTTTTTAAAACTTCTTTTTTGTTTTCTTCGTTCATTTTTTCGATTCTAGCTAAAAGCTTTGGATCAACGAAAGGTCCTTTTTTAATAGATCTTGACATTTAACTTACCTCCTTATTTAGCATTTCTTCTCTTAGTTATAAACTTGCTGCTTGCTTTCTTAGTGTTACGTGTCTTGTATCCAAGAGCTGGTTTGCCCCAAGGAGTAACAGGTCCTGGTCTACCAACTGGTGACTTACCTTCACCACCACCATGAGGGTGATCATTAGGGTTCATTACAGAACCTCTAACTTCAGGTCTCTTACCTAGCCATCTGCTCTTACCAGCTTTACCAAGTTTGATATTTTCATGCTCAGTATTACCGATTTGACCGATTGTAGCTATACAATCTACACTTACTAATCTCATTTCGCCTGATGGCAATCTAACGTGAGCATATTTACCTTCTTTAGCCATAAGTTGTGCTGCATTACCTGCACTTCTTACCATTTGAGCTCCTTTACCTGGTTTTAATTCTATGCAATGAATCATTGTACCAACTGGAATACTTGAAATTGGTAAGCTATTACCTGGTTTAATATCAGCATTTTTACCAGCCATTACTTTGCTTCCAACTGTTAAACCGATTGGAGCAAGTATGTATGCTTTTTCGCCATCTTCATATTGTAATAATGCGATGTTAGCTGTTCTGTTTGGATCATATTCTATTGAAACAACAGTAGCTGGAACATCTACTTTTCTTCTCTTAAAATCTATAATTCTATATTTTCTTCTTGAACCGCCACCTTGATGTCTAACAGTGATTCTACCATAAGAATTTCTACCAGCATTTTTCTTTAAGCTTGTTGTTAAAGATTTCTCTGGCTTTGTTTTTGTGATTTCTTCAAATGTAGAAACTGTCATACCTCTTCTAGATGGAGTTGTTGGTCTAAATTGTTTAATACCCATTTTTTCTCTCCCTTTCTAACGTTTAGAAATTTACAATTTCTTTTTTGTTTGCTAATTTTGCAGGCTAAAGTCTATTGGGTTATAAACTCCATGTCTTTAACTATTAGCAAATCTATATTTTAACTAAGCTCCAAAAGCTTCGATAGATGTTTTATATTTTTTATCTATCTTCTTAACTTTTCCGCCTTTTTCTAAGTAAGTCATTTCTTTAGCATCTTTTGCTATTGTAACAATTGCTTTCTTCCAATCAGATGTTCTTCCTTGGTTAGCACCTTGTCTCTTTGGCTTACCTTTAACGTTTATTGTTTTAACGTCAAGTACTTTTACTTCGAATAATTTTTCAACGGCATTTCTAATATCTATTTTAGTTGCCTTTTTATTAACTTCAAATGTGTACTTTCCTTCATTCATAGCAAAACTGCTTTTCTCTGTAATTATTGGTCTAATGATTATATCTTCTGCTACCATTATGCGTACACCTCCTCTATTTTGGCTACTGCATCTTTAGTAACAACAAACATATCATACTTTAAGATATCATATGTATTGATTGTGCTTACTAAAGCTGTTTTAATATCAGGAATGTTTCTAGCTGAAGCTTGTACATTTAAGTTTTTATCAGCTAAAACAACTAATGCTTTGTTTACATTCAAATTCTCTAATACTTTTGCCATATTCTTTGTTTTAATTTCATCAAAATCTAAGCTATCTAATACAACAAGTTTGTTTTCTTGAACTTTTGTTGTTAAAGCAGATTTTAATGCAAGTCTTCTAACTTTTTTATTTAAAGTATATCTGTATGATCTTGGTTTTGGTCCAAGTGCGATACCACCTTTAATCCATTGTGGAGCTCTGATACTACCTTGTCTAGCTCTACCTGTACCTTTTTGTTTCCAAGGTTTCTTTCCACCACCAGTTACTTCTGTACGTGTTTTTGTAGATTGTGTACCTTGTCTTTGATTAGCTAAATAATTAAGAACTACTTCATGCATAACATCTTCATTAACTTCTACTGCGAAAATGCTGTCTGCAAGCTCTATATCGCCAACCTTTTTGCCTTCTTTATTTAATAAATCAACCTTTGGCATTTATATTTCCTCCTTCCTCTTATTTAGCACTCTTAGAAACTGCTGTTCTAGCTGTTTCTTTAATTCTTACTAATGAATTTTTATATCCTGGAATTGAACCTTTAATTAAGATAACGTTCTTATCCATATCAACTCTAACAATTTGTAAGTTTTGTACTGTTACAGTATCTTTTCCTGTATGTCCTGGTAACTTCTTACCTGGGAATACTCTACCTGGTGAAGATGTAGGTCCCATAGAACCTGGTCTTCTGTGATACATAGAGCCATGTCCTTTTGGTCCAATGTGTTGTCCATGTCTCTTAATAACACCTTGGAATCCTTTTCCTTTAGAAACACCTTGAACATCAACTAATTCTCCAGCTTCGAAGATATCAGCTTTAAGTTCATCTCCAACATTATAAGATTCGATATCATCTAATCTTAATTCTTTTACATATTTCTTATATGCAAGTTTAACTTTATCAAATTGACCTTTTTCAGGTTTGTTCATTTGTTTTTCTTTAACTTCTCCAGTTGCAAGAACTATCGCGTTGTAACCATCTGTTTCAATAGTTTTCTTTCTTAAAACTAAGCTTGGTTCAACTTCTACAACTGTTACTGGAATAACTAATCCGTCGTTATCGAATATTTGAGTCATTCCCAATTTTTTTCCGTAAATACCTTTTTTCATTGTTAATTAACCTCCTTGGCTATTGGTTCACACTTTTTTGGTGAACATGACCTTTGTTTTCGAACTTACTATATAATAGATAATTATTTATCTATTTTCATTTCAACTTCTACACCAGCTGGTAACTCGATTTTCATAAGAGCTTCAGTTGTTTTTGAAGTTGGGTAAAGAATATCGATAACTCTCTTGTGTGTTCTCATTTCGAATTGTTCTCTTGAATCTTTGTATTTGTGAGGTGATCTCAAGATTGTTACAACTTCTTTCTTTGTAGGTAGTGGAATTGGACCAGATACGCTAGCGCCTGTTCTCTTAGCCGTTTCTACTATTTTTTCAGCAGACTGATCTAAAATCGCATGATCGAAAGCTTTAAGTCTAATTCTAATTTTTTCCTTTCCTACTTCTGCTACTTTGTTTGCTTTTGGCATCGTTTTTCCCTCCTTAAAAATTTGCGTGCCAGCAAAGCTTCAACGCACCCGGGTGTTTCAAAAACTCCCATTATTAAACCCAAGGCAGAAAATCCTTGGGAAAAGTGCTTTCTAACCCTTGCCGCCCGATTTTAAACCGGACATACTCCGTGAAAGTTCCCTGCCAACTAAGGGCAGCCACATTTCACATCAACGCATTATCACAGCAAGTATTATTATAAAGCCTACTAGAGGAAAAAGCAAGCTTTTTTTGAAAATTTTTCTTGTTTTATGTAAATTTGTTTTTGCTAATTTTTGTAATTATAAATCAAGTTAATTTTCACCGTTATTTTGTCAAATCCTCCACATTAAACAAATTATATCCCTCATAGTTATAACTTGTATCTATGCCTTTCATGTAGACTTCTCTGTCATTTATTTTGTCTGTTAGTGCATTTTTTAATAAATATTTAATTTCTAGATTTTTTATTGGACTTCTCTCCATCGCCAATAAGTAATCTTCTTTGTTTATTTTGCTCCAATCAACCACCATTTTTAATTCTTTTTTTAGTATCATATCTAGCCATATTCTAGTGCTTCTTCCATTTCCCTCTATAAATGGATGAGCAACATTCATCTCTATATACTTTTCTACAATTTCATCAAAATTGCTTTGAGGCATTTGGTCAATTTTGTTTAAAGCTTCTTCTAAATACATTGCAGATGCAAATCTAAAATTGTTTTTTGATATATTTTCTTTTCTCATTTTACCAGCAAATTCATATATGTCTTCAAACAAGTATTTATGTATTTCTGCTAAACCTTTATATGTACCCGCTTCTATTTTGTCTAATATTTTATTTTCGAACAATTCGATTGCCTTTATTTTTGTTATTCTTTCTTCTTCTTTTGCTAGTTCTATCGAATTTGTTATACCTAATTTATTTTCTAACATTATTCTTTTATATGATTTTTAGTATCATATTCTCCTTTCCATTTTCTTTTAGAATACCAAAATTTTTAGCAATTTGCAATTTTGGTTTTAAAGTTCTTCTCCTGCGCCTATTTTTCTGGCCTTTTTATATTTTTCGCCATCTTTTTTAGTTATTTTCTCTTCTTTTATGCCATTTGGTGTACATATTTTTAATTCAACATAACCTTTTGATATTTTTGGATGCCTTAGCACTCTGTTTTGCGTACCAGATATCTCTTCTTTACTTGCTAATAGATAGATATATTTTTCGTCTTCGAATGGTGATTCTGCATCTTTTAATGTTTTATGTATTTTTGTTCTTTCTATTCTACATATGAAATGGCACCAATCATCTTCTGAAATCTCGCACTCCATACCTTGAGGGCAAGGTGCAATTATTGTTGCTCCTTGATTTATTAAAGCTTTTTTGTATCTCATTATGCTTTTATAATTTTCTGGCGTGCCTGGTTCTATTATAAATAGAAATTTATTTGTTGATTGCCATAGCTTTTTTAGTATGATTTCTTTTTGTTCTTCTTTTATTTCATTTAACATATATGATGATACAACAAAATCTGCTTTTTCTACAAGTTCACCTGCTGCTATATCTTTTAAAATCCATTTGGCTTTTTCTAAGTTTGTATTTTGCATAAGTTTTTTTCCAAACTTGAGCATGTTTTCTTCTCGCTCTACACAGGTGATTTCCTTAAAATCAAACATTTCATTAACTGCCCATGTTGCTGCTCCTGTACCAGCTCCGACATCTAAAAGTGATTTTATTTCTATGTCTTTTATATATTTGTACGAATTTTCTATTGCAGAATATACAGCTGTATATGTTGCGGGCATTCTTGCATTAGCATACGAAACAACATCTATTTCACTTGATAATAGTGTGCTTCCTGTTCTTTGTTGATTCATATATCTTTCACTAATATTCGAATATGCATTTTTTAATTCTGTTTGTTTATATTTATTTGATATTTTTTCTAAGTTAGTTTTTAATTCTTCTGGCAATTTCATTTTTCTCTCCCGTTTTAAGTGTGTTTACTAATTATAATATTTTTTCAGCTTTACTTTAATGTAGCACTGTCAATAGTTTTTTATAGAGCCAACTGCTCTTAAACTATATTTTTATTCAACATATTTATTTTATCTTTTTTTCTAAATTAGTTTACACCACCATGATTTTTTATTGAACATGCTATGCTTAAACTACATTTCTGCACTAATATTTATTTTGTTACATATATATTCTTGGCACTCTTTTTCCTATGTTGCATATTACTTCGTAACTTATTGTATCTAGATGTTTTGCAACTTCGTTTACATGCTCTGCATCTCTTAATATTTCTACTGTATCATGTACCTTAACATTATCGTCAATTTTAACAAATAGCATATCCATGCATATATTTCCTATTATTTCACAAGGCTTATTGTTTATATATACATTTCTTCCTTTATTTTTTCTGATTACACCATCTGCATATCCAATCGGCACTACAGCTATTTTTGTCTTTTCTTTCGCTGTATACGTTGCATTATACCCAAGTGTTTCTCCCTCTTCTAATGTATTTATTTGTATAACTTCACTTTTTAATTTGAATGTTGATTTTAATTCTAAATCTTCCTCATCAGTAAAACCATACATTATAATGCCAAGCCTACAACCATTTATATACTCTGGCTTTTTATAGTTTGACATTGCCTCGCTTGCTGATATATGCTTTATTTTTATTTTTTCACCCTCGATTAAATCTAACATCCTTTTATACTTTTCTAATTGTTTATTATATAATTCTTCATTAGACGCCTCGTATATGTGTGAGTATATTCCTTCTATATCTACATGTGCACTTTTTAGTTTGCAATATACTTTTTCTACTTCTTTTTCGCTTTTTATTCCTAATCTATTCATTCCTGTATTTAGTTTTATATGTACTTTACATTTTTCATTTAATACACTTTCTATTTCTTCTAAATATTCGATACTATTTATTGTTAATGTTATTTTGTTTTCAATTGCCTCTTTTATATATTCTTTTGGAATTATTCCTAAACAAAGAATTTGGATATCTGTGTTTTGGTTTCTTATTGCAAGAGCTTCTTCAAATGTTGCAACTGCCAAATAATTCACGCCTGCTTCTAACATCTTTGGTATTACTCCAATTTCATGTCCATAACAATCTGCTTTAACAACACCAAAATAGTACTCATATTCATTATGCTTTTTTATTATCTTTTGGATGTTGTTTTTTATATTATTCAAATAAACTTCCATATATGTATTTCTACTAAGCATTATGTCCCTCCAAAACGCATTTGTTTTATATTATACTTTATTATATGATAACGATTTATACTAATTGCAATCTTTCATTGATAACCCAACTTTTTTCTTTTCTAAATCTATTTTTATAACTCTTACTTTTACTATATCACCAACTGATACTACATCCATTGGATTTTTTATGTATTTATCGCTCATTTCAGATATATGAACTAGCCCATCGTTTTTTACGCCTATATCTACAAATGCTCCAAAATCAATTACATTTCTAACTGTACCTGTTAGTATCATACCTTCTTTTAGGTCTTCTATTTTTAGCACATCACTTCTTAAAACAGGTTTTGGCATTTCATCTCTCGGGTCTCTACCTGGTTTTTGAAGTTCTTTTATTATGTCTTTAATGGTAGGGACACCTATATTTAATTCTGTTGCTAGCTTTTCTGCATTTACTGTATTCAAGTTTGCTCTAATCTCTGCTGATTTATCTTTTAAATCTTGTACCTTAAATCCGATTTGCTCTAAAATCTTTTCTGCTGTTTCATAGCTTTCTGGATGCACAGATGTATTATCTAATGGATTTTCTCCATCTGTTATTCTTAAGAAGCCTGCACATTGTGTGTATGCTGCTGGTCCTAACTTCGATACTTTTAAAAGTTCTTTTCTGTTTTTTAATTTTCCTTTTTCATCTCTGTATTTAACTATATTATTTGCCACTGTTTTACTTATTCCAGAAACATATTTTAAAAGTGATGGTGTTGCTGTGTTTAAATCTACTCCAACACTGTTTACTGCATCTTCTACAACTCCTGTTAAGCTCTCATCCAATTTATTTTGATTTACATCGTGTTGATATTGACCAACGCCAATGCTCTTAGGATCTATCTTTACAAGTTCTGCAAGTGGATCTTGTAATCTTCTTGCAATCGAAATCGCTCCTCTAAGTGATACATTTATATCTGGATATTCTTCTGTTGCAAGCTTTGAAGCAGAATATACAGAAGCTCCAGCTTCACTAACTATTGCATAATGAATATCATGTTTTACATCTTTTATCATATTTGCTACAAACATTTCTGATTCTCTTGAAGCTGTTCCGTTTCCAATTGCTATCATGTTTATATTGTATTTATTTATTAGTTCTAATAATTTCTTTTTGGCACCATCCACATCATTTTGTGGTTCTGTTGGATATACTGTGGTTGTGTCTAAAAGTTTTCCTGTGTCATCTATTACTGCGATTTTGCAACCTGTTCTATATGCAGGGTCAAATCCCATTACTGTCAAGTTTTTAAGTGGTGCTTGTAAAAGAAGTTTTTTAGCATTTTGTCCGAATACTTTTATTGCTTTTTCTTCTGCAACATCTGAAAGTTCATTTCTTACTTCATTTTCAACTGATGGTTTTATAAGTCTTTTATATGAATCTGCTATAACAAGCTCCATTGCATCTTTAAAGCTACCATCTTTTATTAAAATTCTTTTTTCTAGATATTCAATTATTTTATCATCTGTTCCATCAATTTTTACTTTTAAAAATTCTTCTTTTTCGCCTCTGTTTATTGCCAAAATTCTATGGCTAGGAATTCTTTTGACAGCTTCTTCATAATCGTAATACATCTCGTAAACACTTTTTTCATCCTTCGCTGCTTTTGTCACTATAATTCCATCTCTATATATGATTTTTCTTATATCTTTTCTATATTCCGCAACATCTGATATCATCTCTGAGACAATATCCATAGCACCGGCTATTGCATCTTCTGCAGTCTCAACACCTTTTTCGGCATTTATAAAATCATTTGCTATTTCTTTCAAATCCTTCTTTTCTTTTTGTTCAAACAATACAGTAGCAAGTGGTTCTAACCCTTTTTCCTTTGCGATAGTTGCTCTTGTTCTCTTTTTTTGTTTATATGGTCTATATAAATCTTCTACTTCTGTCATTGTAACGGCGGTTTCGATTTTGTTTTTTAGTTCATCATCTAACTTTCCTTGTTCGTCAATAAGTCTTATAACTTCTTCTTTTCTTTTTTCAAGGTTTCTCAAATATGTAAGTTTATCAAATAATTCACGAAGCTGCACATCAGAAAGCTCTCCTGTTTGCTCTTTTCTATATCTAGCTATGAATGGAATTGTGTTTCCTTCATCTATTAACTTAACAGCGTTTTCAACTTGAAAAGGCTTTAAATTCAATTCCTCTGCAATTTTTGTTTCTATTAAATTCATTATATAACTCCTCTCTGGCTCATGACTTTAATATCTAATCAGTCATTCACATATAAAATGATATCATTTTACTTTCTTAAAAGCAAGGTTGAACAATTTTTGAAAATATTTATTCAATATACAATATATATAAATAATCGCATATACACAAATCATTTTCAAAGCAAAACGCTCACTTATCTTATAAATTCCAAATTGATTTAATAAATCAGTAGTAACAAATATCAACATAACATGATATAGATAAATATCATACGATGCATTATTCAACAATTTCACCTTTTCTGCCATATTTGTTTTTTGTGACATTTGCAAAAATACAACATACCAGAAGAATATAGCAATTGCCAAGAATCTCTTCTAAGTGTCGAAATCGGCTCTGACGCGATATGCATAAAAACAACTAAAATACAAAAAATACGTTCATCAAATTTAATTCTTCTTTTATTTTTTTCATTATTCATACTCCTTTTACACACCTATCACTTTTAATTTTGACATTTTATATAGCTTTTATTTCCATATGTTTTTATATTATTATAATTGAAAACAATTATATATCTCAAGTTTTTATTTAATTTTAAAGGTCTGAAGGATAAAAATCCTTCAGACCTTTAAAAAAGTGGTATTTCCTCTACAAAAGAGGCTCTCCTTTGACCAAGTAATCCAAGCTGTTTTTCCAATTCGTCTTCCCCCTCAAGAATGTCAATGGGCTCAAAATGTCGTTCACGAAAAACCCCCCTTTGATACTCGAAAAAGTGCCTTTCCAAATCGCTAGTCAAAACTTCTAAGAGTTCCCCTCTTTTCAAATCATAAACCTTACTCCAAGGCATGATTATCTGTGGCGGATCGATTCGACAATAAATCACATACCGTACCACGTCAGTAGGTTTCATAGAAACTTTTACAATTGAATTCTCAGCGTAAAAAAGGCCACTCGAATGTAGATAAAAGCTCATAACAAACCTCCAACAAATCTTATTTTCAATAGTATTATATGCTATTATCCTAAAAAATTCAAGCTTTTTGTTTTCTTGCTAGTTATTTAGGCTATATATTTTGTAAAATATGTTTTTGTTTTAAATACTCTTATTTCGAGATTTTCAATTATAATATTTTTCCATCTTTGCACTCTAACATTATTGTTACTGGTCCATCATTTATTAATGTTATTTGCATATCCGCTCCAAAGCTTCCTGTTTCCACATTCATGCATAATTCTTCTTTACAATATTTTATAAATTTTTCGTATAGTTCGTTTGCATATTCAGGCTTAGCTGCATTTATGAAGCTTGGTCTATTTCCATGGTGACAGTCTGCATATAGTGTAAACTGCGAAACTATATGTAATGAACCTCCTACATCTTTTATCGCTAAGTTCATCTTTTCATTTTCATCTTCAAAAATTCTTAACTTTACAATCTTTTCAGCTAGCGCTTTCATATCTTCTTCAGTATCATCATGAGTTATTCCTAATAATACTAAAAAACCTCTTTCTATCTTTGAATATTCCTTTTTATTTATCTCCAATTTTGATGACAATACTCTCTGTATTAGTGCTTTCATTTTTATTCTCCTATTAATAAAATTTTTAAAATATATTCTTTATTTCTTTTATATTTTTTAATACATTTGTTTTAGGCAAAGCATCGTCCACTTTCTCATCTTCATAACTCCAAGTATGCTCGTTAGGTATATATACCGTGTTAAAACCCGCCTTCTTAGCCTCGTTTATATCTCCTTTTGGACTGTTTCCAATCATGTAGCAATCTTCCGGATTTAAATTGTATTTTTTCAGTATTTCTTCATAATCACTTTTTGTTTTATGCTTCACAATTGTATAATCGGCAAAATATTTTTTTATACTTAATGCTTCAACTCTTCTTTTTTGAACATCTTCCATTCCTTTAGTTATTATTGAAAGTTCATATCCTTTATCATATAAATATTCCACTGCCTCTTTCACTCCGTCTATTAGTTCGATATCACTGTTATACAATATAGACGCACTTTTCTTTATAAAACCTTGAATATCATCTTTGAAAAAGTCATATCCAATGATATCATATGCAACTTGCATTAATGAACATTCAAAATTTTGCGGACCATATCCGTGTTGTTCCAAATTTTCATATTGTTTTTCATTAAATTTTTGCCTTATCTCACTATATGTATATTTTTTATTGTACTCTAATATCTTTTTGGCGACAACATCTTCTACATCATAAAAATATCCTGAACACTTAATCAGTGTGTCATCCAAATCAAAAAATATGTGCTTTTGCATACAATCACCTTTCTTTTGAAATAATTCTATATGTAATTGTTCTTAAATAATATAAACAAATTTAAGAAACTCCATAACACAAATGCTTGCACGTTTTATAAATAAAAACATTTAGCATTTCTATTGTATAAAAAACCGATGCAAGCTCATGCATCGGTATAAATCACTTTTTTCCTTTGTATCTATTTTCGAATACTACTTTTATAAAAGCTCTTCTTGTTTCTATCTCATCTATTATAAGCAAGTTAGTTATTGAAATTCCAATAAATAATAGGTCAATGTAAACATTAAACTCAAACGAATCTCCTAAACTCTCTCTTCTTAGTATATGTACTATCAAACTTGCCATAAAGCATATTAAAGATATCATATTATACGAAGCTTTTTTTCTTATATATCCAAGTATATTCATTATTACGAGAAATAATGCACAAAATATTAAGATATAATAATTTTCAAAACTATATAACACTTAATTTACCACCTATTCCTCTTCATCCCAGTTATGCCAAATTTCTTGAACATCATCTAAATCTTCCATGTTTTCTATGATTAAATTCATTTTTTTTGTAGCCGCTTCATCAAGACTCATGTAATTTTGCGGAACCATTTTTATATCTGCATCAAGGAACTCTATTCCTTTTGCTTCTAATGCTTCTCTAACTTTTGAAAAATCTTCTGGAGTTGTTGTTATTTCATAAACATCTTCATCAGCCTCAAAGTTTTCAGCACCAGCTTCAATCGCTTCCATCATTAATTCGTCTTCGCTCATTTTAACTGATTTTTCAACTATAAGAACGCCCTTTTTATCAAACATCCAGCTAACAGAACCTGTTGTTCCTAGATTTCCACCAAATTTATCAAGTATATGTCTAACGTCTCCAGCTGTTCTATTTCTATTATCTGTCATTGCCTCAATTATAATTGCAACACCATTTGGTCCATATCCTTCATAAGTTATATCTTCATAATTAGCTGTGTTTCCATCTCCTGCAGCTTTCTTTATGCTTCTATCTATATTATCATTTGGCATGTTATTTGCTTTACACTTTGCTATAACATCTCTTAATTTAGAGTTTGATGCGGGGTCAGGTCCACCTTCTTTTACAGCAACTAGAAGTTCTCTTCCTAATTTTGTGAAAACTTTACCTCTTTCTGCATCTGATTTACCTTTTTTGTTTTTAATGTTATTCCATTTGCTATGTCCTGACATTTATATCTCCTCCTTTTTTACGTAGCTATATTATCATATTTTTTGAGCATTGTGTAGTACTTTTTCAAAAAAAGTACCAAAAGACATATCTAAAACTCTGCGTTTCATATGCTTTTGGTATAATTTTTAGCTATCGCCATCTACGCTTTCTCGCTTACAATATTTTATAACTTCAATATTACTATTTTTACTTCTCTCAACCATTTTATTATATACTTTATCCCTCAAGTCCTTTTTTTGTAGTGCTTTTGGCAATTCTTTATTAGCAAAAAAAGGTCCATCAATATATGAAACTATTTTTACCTTATTTTTTCCATAGGCTTGATAAGTATTAATTATACTAAACACTGGTGCATCTAATTCTACTGGATATGTGAAAGATGTACTTTTAAACGGCCTTATTTTTGTATAATACGGCCATATATGTGCCTCCGGATAAATAGTTATTGCATGATTATCACGTATTGTTTTTTCTATTGCCTGTTTAAAGTTTTTCATTGCATCTAAATTACTTGGAATAGGTATTGCTCCCATCATTTGAACAAAATTGCCAAGTACCTTCATTGATACATTTTCTGGATTCACAATAAAAAAATTTCTTTTAGGATAGATTGGTATACTTGGAATTAACGTATCTCCAAAAGGCTGTGTATGATTTACATATACAAAATATCCTGTTTTTTTGTAACTCCTCAAATTTTCTTTCCCAATATATTTAACTTTAAATCTTATTTTGGCATACAAAATTCTTATTGGAACGAGTAATATATTTTGTGTTATAAAAGATGCAATATTCCAAAATGGATTTTTATGAATATATTTATAATTTTCATCAATTACTCTTGGTTTAATTTTCGCTTCCGAAAATTCATCATTTAATTCATCCTGATAATATATGATTTTTCTATTATTCTTCATCTACCATTTCCTTATTTTCCGTTATATACTCTAAAGGTTTTCCATAGAAATTTTCATAAGTTTCTTTCCATAAATTAAAGTTCTTCTCTTTCATTATTCGTATATTTTCTCTTTCTGATATTTCTTTATCTGGATATATTGGAACTTTTATATTTACAGTGTATTCCTGTATTGGAAAACCATCACTACCGATATTTTCACTATCATTCATTGTTATAAATATTGGTACAACTGGCACATTATTTCTAACAGCCAATTTGAACGCACCATCTTTTAATGGCTTAGGTTTTCTATAATTCCACCATAAACTTTGTTCTGGGTATATAAGTATAAAATCTCCATTTTGAAGTATTGTGTCAACTGCCTTCATAAACTCTATCATTGTTTTTGTATTCGAACTAAGTGGCAATGTATCACAATTTCTAAATAGAAATCCATAAAAGCCTGGAAAATTAGTATAGTTTCCTTCTCTTATTACCTTATACAATATTTTTTTATTTTTAAAATGTTTGGTATCTCTAAATATTTTTTCCACAGTAAAACAATCAAAAGGATTGAAATGATTGCATGTTATTATCGCACCGTCACTTACCACTTCTAGATTTTCCATTCCTATAACATCTTTAATTATAAGTTTATTATTTCTTAAAAGCTCTTCTAAGAATTTTCTACCTATTTCGTTAGCTACTGTTCTTTTTATTTGGCTTTTTCTCTTTTTCTTTAAATAATCAACTTTATCTGGTTTTAACACTATTGTAGGTGGATCTTTTTCTGGATCAACATCAAATTTGCCTTCCCTTTCTAGTCTATCGATTTCATCCAAGATTTCCAATCTATCTTTAGCTTTCTCTATAATTTCTTCTCTCATACTTTATCTCCTGTTTATTCTATCATCTCCGACACAGTCAGCTTCTTTTTGTGCTAGCATTCTTAAAGCTTTGTCTTTTTCCATATCCTCAAAGCGTTCCTCATCCGAATAATTGTCCTTTATTTTTTGTATTGTGTCAAAAAACTCAGTCTTTTTAGCATAATTCCAAAAATAATCTTTATATAGTATATCTTCAAAATGCCAAGGCTTATACGCTAGATTATAGTGTATTAACTTTATATCTCCTTGATTTTGTTTTTCTCTAGCTATAGGCATTCTATTCCAATTTGGATCTACTATCTTAACTCTACCTTTGCACAATCTGTTCAAATAGTCTTGATCTTGAGCAACTGAAAATCTTATTTTATCTAATGAATATATAAATTTTTCTTGAAAATCAAATTTTCTAAGCTCGTCCAAGTTCATCAATAAGACTCCCGCATTAAAATAGTTTCTATAATCAGCCACTCCAACTACTTTTTCTGCATATTCTTGGAATACCTCAATTGTTTGAATTACATCATCTGGTGCTGCTGCAACCAAATTGTTTTCCATATTTGTATTATACAAATCTGCAACATCCTCAAGCACAACAATATCACTGTCTAAGTAAAGAGCCTTCGTATATTGAGGATACAAATTTGGTATGAATAGTCTAAAATAAGTCGTTTTAGAATAATAATCTCTTGTGTATAATTTATCTTTTATCTTTTCTATGTAATAATTCAAATCTACAAATTCTATACTAACATTTTCTTGTTCAAATTTTTGTATTTTCTTTTGATTCTCTTCCGAAATATTTGTGTACAAAATTTTTATCAAATAAAAATTTTCTTTCTTTGAATTTTCTATCAAAGATTGAAGCGAAACTGCTAAAAAAGGTATATATCCATCATCAACAGCAAAGAAAATTGGTATTACATTTTTGTTTTCCATCTATTTTTTCTCCTTTTCAAATTCGTTTTTTAATTTTAAATATTCTTCTAAATCGTTGTCATAGTAGTAACACTTTAATACTTTGTGAACTTCTTCCATATTCCACTGCTTAAAGTTTTCCGTATGAGGATACGGCAAAAACATCAGTCTCTTACAAAAGTGACAAATTACCGTATCCTTTCTATTAAATTTTGATTGTTCATTGTATTTTCTTGGCAATATTTTTTTCTTTGTAGTAGACCAAAATATAGCATCTTGATCTGCAAACAACATCTTTTTATTTCTTATCAAATCTCTTGCCTTTTTAAGAAGACCGGTTTCTTTTATTTTTTTCATATTTAAAAGTAACATGCCTGCATTTATATAGTCTGGTCTAATTATCCAACAACCATATTTTTCTTTTACAGCTGCATATTCATAATCATCAATATCTATTTCGTACAACTTCTTTAAATCATCGCCAACCATTATATCTATATCTAAATACAATAGTTTTTCTGGCATTCCTGGCACCAAATCAGCAAGTAATCTTAGCAAAGTATATGGTGTACAGTATGCAGTTTCATTTTTGCAATTTGCAAATTCTTTTTCATATAATTCTGTAACATCTATTTTTTTTACACTATTCCTTTGATTTCGCGATTTCACAAAATCATCAAGAAACTTTTCTTGTTCGTCAGTTATTGGAACGAAATTTTCGTTTAATCTTGAAACGTCCATCGTAAAAATATAACAATTAATTACTTCATTAGTCCTATTTGTTATTGATACAAGTTGCGTTAATGCACCGTCAAAAACCTTCTTATTTCCACATAAAAGTAAGTTTATCATATATCCCCTCATCATTTCTAAAATTATATCAGTAACATTATATCGTATTTAATTTATTATTTCAACACCCGTTATTCGTCTTTGTCTGTACTATTTTCTAAATACCTAGCTCTTCTTTTTTGTTCTTCTGGTGTAAGCCAAGCATCGAATGATGCGATAAATTCGCCATACTCTGTTGCATCCTCAATTATGCCTTTACCTTTCGTTCTTAAAGCATTTAAACCGATTTTATTTCTTTTATCTTTCATAAAAAATCACCCCATACTTGATAGTATGAGATGATTAAGCATTTTTATTCTATCTATTATATTTTTCTAAACACTCCAACTACCTTTCCTAAAATCGAACATGTCGGCACTATTATGGGTTGCATAAACTGATTTTGCGGTTGTAATCTTATATGACCTTTTTCTTTGTAAAACTTTTTGACTGTTGCTTCATCCTCTATAAGAGCCACAACAATATCACCATTTTGGGCATTATCTTGTTTTTTTACTAATATAAAGTCACCATCTAATATTCCAGCATCTATCATACTTTCACCTCTAACACGTAGCATGAAAGTTTCGCCTGTTCCTGTGAAATCTATTGGCAAAGGAAATGAATCTTCCACATTTTCAACAGCAAGTATTGGCATTCCTGCAGTCACCTTGCCAACTATTGGAACATCTACCATTTCTTTTGATGTAAAAAAAGGTTTTTGGCTTCTGCCATCTTCATCAACCAATCTTATCGTTCTTGATTTCATATCAACCTTTTCAATTAATCCTTTTTTCTTTAGTCTAGCTAGATATCCGTGTACTGTTGAAGTAGATTTTAAATCTAATGCTTTACAAATCTCTCTAACAGAAGGTGCATATCCTTCTTCTTTAATTTGTTGTCTAACATAGTCTAATACCCTTTGTTGTTTATCGGTTGCTTTAGCAGAATCTTTCATTTATATCTCTCCTTTTCTTCTCTCCTAAGTTGCTTATAGGCTATCACAAAAATTCGTTCTTGTCAACATTTGACGCAAACAAATTTTTATAATTTCTTTTTATTTCAGTCTAAACACACTTTTATTAAATCAACTTTAGAACATATCCTTTTTCTTTAGCCAAATCCATGCTATTAATGATGTCAAAAATGCAATTCCCATCACCTTAATAAACCCGAATGCGTCATTTGCAAATGGCAATCCTGCAACATTCATTCCCCATATGCTTGAAACTATTGTAGGAATTGAAATTACTATTGTAACCGATGCTAAAAATTTCATCACAATGTTTAAATTGTTTGATATAACCGAAGCATATGCGTCCATCGTTCCACTCAAAATATCTCTATATATTGTTCCCATTTCAATAGCTTGTCTATTCTCTATAATTGCATCTTCAAGAATATCTTCATCTTCTTCATACATTTTTATAAATTTTGAACGCATTAATTTTTCCATAACTATCTCATTTGATTTAAGCGATGTTGTAAAATATACTAAGCTTTTTTCTAATTCTAAAAGCCTAATCAGTTCTTGATTTCTCATTGATTTTTGAAGTCTATTTTCAGCTTTATCAGTCTCTCTATTTATAAACTTAAGATAATTTAAATAATACACTGCTGTCTTATACAGAATTTGCAATATAAAACGTGTTTTTTTGAATGTAAAAAATCCTTTTACTCTACAATCAATAAACTCCTTTAAGATAGGAGATTCTGCCGTACAAACTGTTATAAAATAATCATCTCTAACCACAATCATACCAATCGGAATAGTGGTAAAGCCTTCAATCTCACCATCGTTTTTTTCAACAGTTGGCAAATCTATTACTATAAGCGTTTGATCATCTTCAACATCTATTCTCGCCTTTTCTTCCTGATCTAGAGGATATCTTATAAATTCTTCTCGAACACCAATAGAATTACAAAGTGTATTTATTTCTTGGGCTGTAGGATTAATAAGATTTATCCAACACCCCTTTTCAAGTTTAGTTTGTTCTCTAAAAAATCCTTGTTCGTCTAATGTTCTATATATTTTCATCATAATAAATTCCCCCTTGTTTGCAAAAGAAAAAATTGTCTTGTCTAAATAACTTACAAAACAATTTCTTCTTAAATTTACTCTCCATCCTTAACTAAATATACTTTCCATTTTCTTCTTCCTAGTTTATATGCAAAAGATTTGTCGAAAACAGCATAATCAAACCTATACTTTCCTTTTACTGCACTACCAGTATCCATAGCAACTACATATCCAAGTCCTTCAATATAGAACTCTGTTCCAAGTTTCCAATACTTTGTATCAACAGCTATCGAAACCCCTGCTACAATAGGTTTCCCTGATGCCGTATATCCTAAATTGTTGCTACATTCATCTGGGCTAGGCGTATATGCCGTTCCTTCAAATTCTCCAACGTATTCTAATTTTTCGTAATCAACGGCTGTATCAGCCTTATCAGCAGTTCCAAAATTTTGTGGTTCAATTCCTACGGAAGCAGCAAGTTTCAAAGAATCTTGAAGTCTCATATTTTCTTCAATTAAACTTTGATTATTTTTAGCCAATTGTTCCGCCTCTGTATACAACCTTTCTTGTTCTGACTTTATTTCTTCCTGTTTTTTTTCAATTTCTTCTTTTTGGTTTTCTATATAACTTTTTTCGTTTTCTAAATTTTGTATTCCAACAACTAAACCTTCTGTTTTTTCATTATACACTTTCACTGTATCTTTGGCATATACCAACACATAAAACGCTCCTGCAGAAACAATTAGTAACGAGCAGATTAGAGCTTTACCAATTCTTCTATGCTTAAGAATTGATTTTCTAAAATTATATACTGCTTTAATTTGAGATATCCTATCAGCTTGTCCCAATTTTATCCCTCCAACAATCACAAATTCCTTACGCATACACGCATTTTAAATTCTTCTAAATTATATCACAACACTTTTGAAATTTGTACAATATTTTATATTTTTCACACAAAATATTTTTTTATATACACTTCTCTTAAATCATACAAATACTTTTATAATTTAACTAGAGTTAATATTACTATTTCATTTTATGTTCTTTTACATTCGCAAAAATCTCTCATTTTAATTATATGCACTTGAATAACAATAATTAATTTGTTATAATAACTTTGTACTTATGGGGATGCAATGGTTTCGACAGATGCCTAGCAGTATAAATAGCGAGTGATGGATTCTCGTCGGCCATCTAAAAAAACGAGAAATATAAATAATTAACAACAATAAAGTTGCTTTAGCTGCCTAGTTGCGGCTACGTTTGACCATGCTTGTCTACTTGGCTTGAATCAGGCGTCGATTAAAGTAGAACCGAAACTATCAAAACTTTGCGATAGTGGGTATTTATAAAGTTACCAAAAATAAAAGAGTGTTTGTCCTCGTTTATTCTAGGGAATTTTAAAAGATAAACTGCACTCGGAGAAGTTTATATGAAAGGGTTTTTGGACAGGAGTTCGATTCTCCTCATCTCCACCATTTTTAAGCCAATATCAATTGTTGATATTGGTTTTTTATTCATTTTTACAAATGGTAAAATTAAATGAACGAATTGAATAAACAAAAAGACACATAAGATTACTTATGGTACAATGTTTGTTGAAGACCAAAACAGTACTGGAGGTAATCAAATGTGTCAAAATAATAATACCACAAAAACAAAAAAATTCAAGCAAATAAATTATACAGAAAGAACGCAAATTGAAAGGTGGCATAACAAAGATAAAAAACTAATGTTGAAATAGGTAAATTATTAGGAAGACCAGAAAGTTCAATAAGAAGAGAATTAAAAAGAGGTATGGTAAAAAATTTAACATCAGAGTTAGTAGAAATAATTGTATACAGTGCGGATGTTGCCCAGCAAAAGTGTGATTACAACAAAACAGGAAAAGGACCTCAATTAAAGATTGGCAAGGATTTCAAGTTAAAAGAGTATATTGAAAATGGCATAAAGGTAGAAAAGAAATCACCTGAAATATTACTTGCAGAGATTGAAGAAAAAGGGTTAAAATTCACAACAAAAATATGTGCAAAAACAATCCGAAACAATATACATCAAGGTGGTATATTCGACCTTAGAGAAAAAGACATGATATATAAGAAGGAATATAAAGAAAAGTTTAAAAGTATAACATTTGATAATGGCGGAGAATTTAGGGATTATGAGGGATTAGAAAGGTCATATGATAAAAGAAAAAAAGGGAAAAGGACAATTGTATATTATGCACATCCATATTGTTCGGGAGAACGTGGAAGCAATGAAAACAACAATAGACTAATAAGAAGATTTATCCCTAAAGGTACGGATATAGCGCCAATTTCAGAGGAATATATACAATGGATAGAAAATTGGATGAATAATTTGTTAAGACCTATGTTTGGTTTTAAATCATCATTACAAGTAGCATAATTTATGTCAACAAAGCATTGTGAAAAACTTTTTTGAAATTCGTTCATTTAATATTGCAATTTATAAAAAAGACACTTCCTTTTATTTTTATTGATGTTTCTAACAATATATTATCTATCTGTATAAAAAACAAGATTTTAAACTAATATTTTATAAATCATTTAACTCTAAAAGCAAATTTTATTAATAGACTAAATGTATTTCTATTTGAATATAAAATATCATTTACTGCACATTTTCATTTGTGCCCATGTAATATAAATTTAATATAAATTTAAAGTTTAATTTATTGAGATTTTATGGAAAAATGTTATACTATATTTACTGATCTAAACTTTTCTATTTAATTTGAAAATTCAAAAATCTTTTAGAAAAGTAAGGAGGATACATATGAAAAAATTAATTATACCAGGTATTGCTTTAATCTTTATTATAATACTTGCGACTTACTTTCTAGCTTCTAACGAAAAGCAAATAACTAATCAAAATGAAATAGAATTAATAAGACAAGAAGCAAATTTAGATACCGTTATAAACTTAGGTGATTTTTCAAAAGAAAATTATTCTGAAGAAAAACTTTTGGATGTAGCAATGCAATATGCCACAAAACTCAATCTACTAAACGAAGCAAATGTGGATGAAACTTATCTACAATATATCGCAAGAGATGAATTACACAATCTGATTTTTGAATTAACCGGACTTAAAGTCATCGCACCTATAGAAATTGAGGATTTCTATTATCTTTATGACAGCGAAAACGAATACTACTACTGGATTGGTTTCTCGCCTGCTTATTACAAAATTTCAAAAATAAATAGTGTAAAAAGAAATGGACATACTTACACCATAAATTGTGCTGTGGAAAAGTCTGAAGATGGAGAAATACTTACAAAAGACAGTATTAATATCAAGCTCGAATTAAAAAAAGAAAATCAGCTTATTAAGTATCAAATTATTGAAATAAACTAAGCTATTCAATTCTCCAATTTAATAGCATATGCTATCAGGTATCATAAATCATTGATTTTAAGCTATTTTAAATACATCTTAATAAAATAAAACCAAGCTGTTAGATAAATCATATTTAACAACTTGGTTTTATTTTGTAATTGATTGAGCCCTATTTCATTACAGCATAAATTTATTTTTAATCATTCTCATAATAATTTACTAAATCGAAAACATCGTCCGAACTAGATAGAGGAATCACAATATTTTTCTTATAATTTACTAAATAATTTTCCTCCGCATGTGTCACACCGATTTTTTCCAAGTCGGCTTCCAATAACAAGTACCAGTCTTCCCCAACATTTTTGTTTTCTGTCACCTGTATTCCTTCATCATTCAAGTATACATGTTCAAGTATTGGATCTTTGGTTCCTGGCAACGTTATATTAGCAGGCGAAAACACTCCACTAGTTGCAACTTGTGATGCATATCTAGAAACTGCAGTCTTAACCGTCGCCAAATTCTGTTTTTTTGCCTCTTCCTTAGAGTCTTGCAAGATTTTTCTTGTAGTTAATATTGATGTCGTTGAAATTATTCCTATTACTATTACCATTATTATCACAGTTACTAAAGTTATACCATTTTCCTTTTTCATAATTCCCTCCGCAAATTAATAGTATAATTCAAGTATAACATTTCATTAAAAAAAGACAAGAAAAAAGAGAGATTCTAAATAAAATCTCTCTTTGTACACAAACTTTATTTCAAAGATTATTTTTCAAAATACTACTCAGCTGTATATGGTAATAATCCGATATGTCTAGCTCTCTTAACAGCAAGTGTAACTTCTCTTTGATGTTTAGCACAAAGACCTGTTACTCTTCTTGGTAATATTTTACCTTTTTCACTAACAAATTTCTTTAATTTGTCAGCTTCTTTATAATCGATAACTAATGCTTTATCTGCACAAAACATACAAACCTTTTTCTTCATTTTTCTTTGTCTTGGCATTGAGTCATCATCGTTATTGTTATTTCTGTTATTATATTTCTTTGTTCCTTTTTTCTCAGACATTTTATTTCCCTCCTACCTTAAAAGAATTAAATTATGTACTAGAATGGTAAATCATCATCTGTTACTTGATTAAACTCGCTTGGAGCATTATTTGCATTGAAAGGAGCATCAGCCATTTGATTTCCACCGAATGGATTTCCAATAGCTTCGCCTTCACGCTTACTATCTGCAAAATATGCTTCTTCTGCAACAACTTCAGTAACATATACCTTTTTTCCATCTTTATCATCATAATTTCTTGTTTGTATTCTACCAATAACTGCAACTTGTTGACCTTTCTTGAAGTATTTACTACAAAATTCTCCAGTTTTGTCCCAAGCTGTTATGTTGATAAAATCTGCTTGTCTTTCTTCACCTTGTCTTGCAAATCTTCTATTAACTGCAAGTGAGAATGAAGCCACAAGCGTATTGTTAGTACTTGTGTATCTAACTTCTGGGTCTCTTGTTAATCTTCCCATTAGGATTACTTTGTTCATATAAGCTCCTCCTTATTTCTTAACTACGATATGTTTGATAACTTCATCAGTAATGTTATAAACTCTATCAAGTTCGTCAATAAATTCTGGGTTGCTACTAAAGTTGATTAAAACATAATAACCTTCATTTTGTTTTTTGATAGGATATGCTAATCTTTTCTTTCCCCATTCTTCTGTTGATTCAACTTTACCGTGTTCGCTAATTAAAGCACTAATTTTTGCTATAGTATCTTTTATAGCAGCTTCTTCTAGGTTTGAGTTAACAATCATAATTGTTTCATAATTGTTTTGCATATTTTTACACCTCCTTTTGGACTTATGGCCCTATAACTATTCGTATAGAGCAAGGCAGTTTTACTGCGTATATATAATAGCATATATTTTTCCATTTTTCAAGAAAAATTTTATAAACATCTCTTTATGCTATGTTTTTTACTGTATACATCTAAAACACTCTATTTCTAATAACAAATTTTACAACTTTTCCGTGTATTTCTTTTTTGACCTAAACATATAGTTTCTTTCTGGTTAATTCTACCAAATTTAGTTTAGTATATCCCTTTATATCGATTCTGCTTCTATCTTTTAAAGCTTCTTTTTTCATTGTTTCAATGACTTTCGCTTGGTCATTTTTATTTTCTAAATCTATATAATCAATTATTATAATTCCACCTATATCTTTTAATCTCAACTGTTTCATTATTTCTATTGCCGCTTCAATATTTACACTAAGTGCTGTTTGTTCAAGATTACTAGAACCAGTATATTTTCCAGAATTAACATCTATCGCCGTCAATGCCTCTGTTTTGTCTATCGCTATATATCCTCCGCACTTTAACCAAGCTTTTCTATTTTCCACATTTTCTAATTCGTTAACTAGTCCAAATTTTTCAAAAATATTACTTGCATCAACAAATTCTATCGCATTAACCTTTTTAGTAGGAATACTTTTTAAATTTTCATATATTTCAGTATCGTTAACAAAGATTTTTTCTGTGTGTTTATTTACCATATCTCTTAAAACTTTCTGCACCATATCGTGATCATTATAAACAACACCTTCTTTTTCTTGAATTTCACTTTCCTTTTTTATCGAATACCATTTTTCCAAGACATCGTTTATATCTTTTTTGATTGTATTTTCATCAATATTCTCGGCATCTGTTCTTATTATAACACCAAATTTCTCTGGCAACGTCTCTTTCGCTATCTTCTTCAATCTTTCAATCTCTTGCGTAGACTCTATTTTTTGAGATATTGTTATAATTTTTGTTTCTGGCATAAGTACTACATAGTTTCCAGGCAATGTTATATGTGTTGATACTCTTGCTCCTTTTTTGTCAGAAGGCTCTTTTCTAACTTGTACCAACAATTTATCTCCAATCTTTAAAATTTCAGACATTTTTTTGTCTATGTTTAATTCTTCTTTAGCAACATCAACTTTAGGCAATGCATCTTTTACAGACAAAAAAGCATTTTTTTCAATACCAATATTTACAAAAGCTGCTTGCATGCCATCAACTATGTTCTCAACTATCCCTACATATATATTTCCGATTGTGCTGTTATTTTCGCTCTTTTGAACACACATTTCAGAAATTTTTCCATTTTCTAAAACTACTATTTCTACTGCTTTTTCGCTTTTTTCTTTATTTATTATTAACTCACTCATATTACTCTCCCACACTAATTGTATAGATTCATAGCCTTTTGACAGCCGTTTTTAATAATCTCTATAATTGCCTTTGAAGCATTTTCAATTGCTTCATTCATGACTGTTTTTTCTTCTGTTTTCAACTTCATCAAAACATAGTCTGCCAAATCAATCCCTTGTTGTGGCTTATCTGTTCCAACTCTTACTCTAACAAAGTTTTCGCTATTAATCAAACTAATAATATTTCTCATCCCATTATGAGTACCAGCACTTCCAGATGGTCTGATTTTTATTTTTCCAAGCTTTATATCTATATCGTCATATACAACAACTAAATTTTCCGGTGGCACTTTATAAAATTTAAGTATCTCGCTAACACATTCTCCACTCAAATTCATATATGTTTGTGGTTTAACAAGAATAACCTTTTCATTATCTATTTTCCCTGTTCCAATTATTCCCTGAAAAGCATTTTTTTCCATTTTAATGTTAAGTTTTTTAGCTAAATTATCTATAACCATAAAACCAGCATTATGTCTCGTATCATCATATCTACTTCCAGGATTTCCAAGGCCTACTACTATCACCATATATTTCCTCCATTATTGCACATATTAACATAATTTCATCTAAAAATACGTCAATATACTTGAAATTTCACTCAAAATATAGCATAATATATATGGTGTCTTTTGTCAATAAAATGAATGTTTGGAGGTAATAAACGCATGTTTAAAAAAATTATAGCAAAAATCATGGACCCAATATATGACATATTCTTAAAACCATTTAAAATAACATTAAATGATTTCTTCACATATGTATTTTCTATCTTGGCTGTTTATTTTACAGTTGATAGAGTTGTTGAATTATTCATAATGATGTTTAAAGGACAATGTGTTTCGTATTGGTCTCCAATTGGATATACTTGTGTATTAGCAGTTATTGTAGCTGCATACTGCTTTTACTGTTCATCAACGATGTGCACAACAATCACTTCGCCGATGAAAGCTTATGTGAAATACTCTATTTTATTTAGAATAGTAGCAACTGTTATGGCAGCACAATGGGTAAATATGGTTCTTTGGATGGTACTTATGCAAGTCGCAAGTTTCAAATATATCGCAACAAACTTGCCAGAAGTTGCAATATCAGCTATTAGAGCATTGACATTATTATTACCTATGCTATCAATCAGAGGATCTGTTGATTATTACATAAACGATGTTATGGATGCCGACCAAGATTGGATTGACTCTTTCGAAGATTTTAAAGGCTTTAAATTACAAACAGCCAAGAGCATGAAAAAGATACCTTCAACATTTATGTGTAATGCGACAATATGTATGGATGATCAAACAGGACAACCGGCAATTATACCAGAAAAGAAAAGATTTGAAGCAACATTTGTACAAGGTGCAACAGGTACAGGTAAAACATCTATGATTGTTGAGCCTATGTGTGCTATGGACTTAGAAAGAAAATATTTCTTTAGAGAAGTAAGCAAGAAATTAGGTTTCAATGCTCTTCAAGCTGGACTTGCAACATTAGAAGTTCCATACAGTAATGAATATTTGAACAATAACTTTACTCTATCTTTCTTAAAGCCACGTGCAGGCAGAGTTAATGAATATAAAAATTATGTTGGAGATATGCTAAAATATACAGACCCTTCAACAAACGAAATGTACTATAGAGGTATTGGTTTTACACTTGTGGCACCAGATAATGCTTGTATAGAGCGTGTTCAAAAGGTAGCTACAGCATACAATATCCCATTCAATATTATTGATCCGATGAACCCTGAAACACAAGGAATAAATCCATTCGTTGGTAAAGATCCAGCAAAAGTTGCAGCTATTATATCTACTGTATTAAAAGGTATGTATGAAGCAGAAAATTCTAGTGGCGACAACGTGTTCTTTGCTAACGTTACACAACAAGCATTTGAAAACTTAGCTATACTATTGAAGTTAGTTTATCCAAGAATGCATAACGGTGAAGTTCCTACTCTTGAAGATATGTTGTCTATTTTAAATAACTTTGACTTAGCAGAGGAAATGTGTGAAATATTAAAGAAAGATCCAGAGCTTGCTGAAGATTACAAATCGTTAATTGGCTACTTCGAAAAGAATTTCTATAAACCACCAGTTAATATTCATGGTTATGAAATTGCTTCAACATTTGGTAGCGGAAGAAAAGATACTGAGAAATTTGTTTATGGTGCTATTACTCAGCTTGATAACTTCTTAAGAAATCCAGGAATAAAGAGAGTTTTATGCAGTAGAACAAATAACGTTGATTTAGACGCAGCTTTGCAAGAAGGACATATTACAACAGTTTGCACTCGTCAAGGAGATTTAGGAGAAATCCACCAAAAAGCTTTTGGTATGTTCGCAATCTTATCTTTCAAAGACGCAGTGCTTAGAAGACCTGGCACTGAAGATACTAGAACTCCTCATTTTATATATATAGATGAATTTCCTCTATATGTTAATAAAGATACTGAGGCATTCTTCACACTATTTAGAAAATATCGTTGTGGAACATTAATAACTATACAGAACTTGTCTCAATTAACGAAAAATAAATCACTTGCATACTTTAAAGACGTAATTATAACAAACACAAAGACTCAAATTTTATTTGGCGATATGACTGCACAGGAATCTGAATACTGGTCAGCAGAACTTGGCAAGAAGAAAAAATGGAAATATAAACGAATTATGGCTGACTCAAAAACTCAAGAAGGTGCTGATAAGATTACAGCTAACTTGATGGCGGCTGAAACTGACTATGTTCCATATTATAAACCTGGTAAGCTTACTACTCTTCCATTCAAAACTTGTGTATATAAAACAAAAAATGAAAATGGTAAAACAATCGTAGGTAGAGGTAAAACAGACTTTATTAATAAAAAGTATTATGATAAACATACATCAGCTAACTACAACTTTGCAGCATTCGGACATACTTCCTCATCATTAACAGGTTCTACCGGTTCAGGATACTTTAGTGGAGAAGCTTATAGAGATACAAAAATGCTTAGCAACAGTAACGAAAATCTTATAGATGTTGATACAGTTATTTCTAATACAAACAGAAGCGTTAAACATCCTGATATATTTATAGATGTTGATAACGATGGCGTTAACGATTTTGTTGTTGAACCTTTAACACCAAAAAAAGAACTTGATATAAATTCAATAAAAAATTCAGGTGATTCAACTGTAATTGATTTAAAAAAATAAATACTTATTATAAAAGAGACTAGTGCAACCATTAACACTAGTCTTTTTCTTTCGTCATATCAAAAAAGAGCATCTTACATTTATAGCTGCGATGCTCCATTTAGTATTTCTATTTTATTATTTCAACTATATCTTTTCCAGTTAAACTATCATCAATATTAAATCTCTTTAATGCATACAAACTCTGTGGTAGTCCTTTTATTATTGTATTTATTCCCGTTTCCACCGACAATGTTAGTTTTATTCCATTTTGATTTAATACTACATTCGTTAAAGTATCATATTTTCCAGAAGGATATGCTAAAGCCTCCACTTTGCTAATATTCTTTAATGCATCGTTTTCTTTTTCTATATCCTCTTTCAAAGCAACTATATAATCGCTTTCGGTCTCATTATCTAATTTTAATATATTTTCTCTTATTGCCTCTCCACTCTCAAACGGTCTCCATTGGTGCATATCATATGTATGACTTTGGATAGATATAATGCCCGACTTCTCCATTTCGATTGCTTGTTCCTCATTAAAATGTGGTGTTATTGGATAATCAGTATTTTTATAGTGCTTTGTCGCTCCAATACTCGAACCTATTACAAATATCGTTGCTTTCATATTATATTTTTTTAGTATTGGATATGCTATCTCATAATTATTTAAATAGCCATCATCAAAAGTTATGCAAATTGCTTTTTCAGGCAGTTCCTTTCCATTATAAACATAATCAATCAAATCTTCCACTAAAATAGCTTCATATCCATTATTCTTTAATTCTTTTATTTGCTCCTCAAAATTTTTTCTTGATACTTCTGTGCCCTTTGTTGCCTCTTCCACAATACTATGATACATAAGGATTGGTACTTCTTTTGTATATTCTTGACTCTTTGGTATACTCCATAATTTTTCTACATATTCATCCACATTTTCTGTTGTTATATATTCTCCAAAATCATTTGGAACGTACACTGTTTTATCATCAAAAATTCTAGCTAGCATCATTGTTCCAACCGAATTTCTAAAATGTGTTTCATCATAAAAATATCTTGGTTCTTCGCTTACAATACTTGTGGTAAAATCCCAATATGGAGTTACTTTAGATATTTTCCTGTGGAATTCTTTTACCTTTTCTTTTGGAAAATACTCTAAATAGTCTTTATATACCGGTGAAAGTATGACAACTAAGTTCACATCATTTTCTTCACAAATTTCTTTTATCTTTGAAATACTTCCTACAGTTTCATCTATTTTCGTCATATCCTCACTGCCTGCTGGATAATTTGCAAACACCGGATATTTTTCGTAATAATCATTAATATCGCCAATCGGTTCTACATCTCTTACCTTCTTATCATATGCACCGTGTTTCAACGTTAAAGACATCAAATGTCTTCGTAAGATATGTATCCTCCTTTTTAGCTTTTATTTTTGCTAAAGCATATTGATAGTTCAAAAACATATATCTACTATAAAACGATATTTTAGATTCTCCCCCAACCTTAGCATGTAAATTTCTCGTTATATTATCCTCTTCCTCACCATATTTTGAGCCATTCGTGATATAGACATTTAAAACAAGATTTTTAACCTCATAATTATCTATAATGTACTTTGATATTTTTTCAACATCTAGCATATCTGCACCATACATTATTAAATTATAAAATTTTGCATCAAAATATTCATTCAAATCCTCAACCGGAAAAGAACTCGTAGATGAACAACCTATTACATATGAATCGTACTTCTCATGATTTTTATCTAAATATGTTGTTTTAGCAACTCTCGGATTATTCGTCATGTCATATGAATACCAATCAAAAAAGACATCGCCAAAAACACCGAAAGGATCCACAACTATATTAAACAATGCATATGCAATCACTGTAAGTAATAGTGAAAACACAAACATCCAACACCATCTTTTTGCAGACATTACTATCCTCCTAAAATTGTTTATATATAAATTCTGATGATATATAATTTCCTCTAAAAATTCCAAAAATAAGTAAACTAAATAAACTTAGCATCAAAACAAGCCATTGTACAACTGGCTTTTGTTTTTCTATAAGTTTTTTCGTACCTATGCTATATTCATCAATTCCTTCTACAATCAATAAAATTATTGTAGCTACAGCTATTACTAAATAATCAAAACCACTTATGCCAAAATTTAATAAAGTACCATCAAAGATTTCACCCATTTTAACATCTATAAAGGTTTTCTTTAACATGTATAACGATGCTAAAAATCTAGGTGCTCTCGTTATATATCTTCCAATTAGTACAATAATCGATGTTCTAATCAATTGAAAAATATAAAATGCTTTGTTAGAATCTGTTATCTTCAATTTTTGTTTTATTTTAATAAACCAAGGTTCTAATAAAAGCGACACTGTTATTAAAACTCCATTCCAAATGCCAAAAACTATATATTTAACACTTCCGCCATGCCATATTCCAATTGTAAAGTAAACAATAAATGTAACCAACGAAATCGGCAAGATTTTTCCTACTTTTCCTTTAATATGCTTTCTCACAAACTTTCCGAACTTAACAAAAGTTTTTGATAGTGAAAGTGGATAAAATAAATAGTCTTTCATCCAAGCTCCTAAGCTAATGTGCCATCTACGCCAAAATGAAGTAAGTGATGTAGAAAATATAGGTCTCTCAAAATTATCTATCAAATTAATGCCAAAAAGTTTTGCTACACCTCTAGTTATATCAATTCCTCCAGAAAAATCTGTATATAATTGAATGCAATACAAAATCATAGCAATAAGTATAATAGTGCCACTTTGATTTGTATAATCCCCCAATACTGCATTAACAACAACTGCTGCTCTATCGGCTATGATAAGCTTTTTAAAATATCCCCACATCATAAGTATAATGCCATCTTTGATATTGTCATATGAAAAACGATGTGGCTCAAACAATTCTTTTGACAAAGAATCAAATCTACTTATTGGGCCTTGAACTATCTGAGGAAAAAATGAGGTGAATAATGCAAACTTGAAAATATTTCTTTCTGGTTTATATTTGTTTCTATAAATATCTATCACATACCCCATAGATTGAAACATGTAAAAAGATATTCCAAGCGGTAAAATCAAATTTAATGTTGCTGGTTCATCTACATTAAAAATACTATTAAAAATCCCAATAACAGGTGATAAATATTTAAACAAAAATAATATTCCAAAGTTTGCAATTAGAGTTATTGCTACAATAATTTTCTTTTTCTTTTTTATCATCGCCTCATTTGATTTCTCACAACTGTTATATTTGCCAAGCAATATTCCTGCAAAGTATGTACTTATTGTTGTAAAAATCAAATAAATTATTGTTTTTCCTCCACCAATCAAATAAAAGGCTGTACTCATTAGCAATAATGATATCCACCTTTTTTTCATTGGCATTATATAGTACAAAAACAAACTAATTAATACAAAACCAATAAACTTAATTGATACAAAAGACATTTATTCCTCCTACTTTTTTTTATTTATTAATTCCATTATTGCATCAACAGAATTAAAGTTTTCTGGAATAATATCTTCAACTGCAATTTCAACTCCAAATGCATCAACAATTTCGCCAACAAGAGTTACTATATCAAATGAATCTAAAACTCCATCATCGACAAAAGCCTTTCCTTCTAAATCTATATCTGGTCTCAATTCTCTAAGTATTTCTTCTAATTTTTCCATTTTAAATCTTCCTTTCTCTTAATAAAACTATTGATTTATATCCATCCTCTTTATATCCCATTTTATTATATAAATTTATTGCCACTCTATTTTCCATACCGAGTCCATACACGTTCATTTTTTGAAACAGAATTATTTAAATAGTTTGAAATTAAGCTTTGTGCTATTCCAATATTTCTGAACTCTGGCACAACAACCAAATGCTTTATTTCTGAACTAAGTTTTCCATCACTAAAATGTAAGATTCCTAATATCCTATCTTTTCTATACACATACATATTTTTATTTTCTATATCTTTTTCTATACTCTCATATGTTGGAATACAGCCAGAAAACTCATCGAAATATTTGTTTAAGATTTCAAACACTTCTTTTGCGTCCTCTTTTTCACATAATGAAACATTTTTACAATCTTCGAAAGTTCCTTCTTCATTTCTAGAAAGTCTCACTCTCTCAATATATTTTTTCATACCTTCTTTTTCAAAGAAATCTATAACATCTTTAGGGTATATTTTATACGCTATTTCTGTTACTATATTTTCATTAGGCTTGTCCATATCAGCATTTAATGTTGTATAGTAATTCATTATGAAGTGATTTTTCCTTTTTCTAAAAATGTATACATCTTCTTTTACCTCACTGTAGTATAGACTCTTTGCTTGTATTTCAGTCTTTACTTCATTTTCAGATAAAAAATTATTAGTATAAAAAATCTTTTTCATTCTAGGAGATATAATCTTTGAATATTCATCATAACTATTTATTATTTTCAAGTATGTAACACTCCTTTAATTTAACTCTATCAATCTTTCCATTAGCATTGTAAGGCATTTTTTCCACATTATAAATTATATTTGGAAACATATACTTAGGTATAAGTTTTTGTATATGTGCAATAATTTCTTGATTAGTCGTCTTACCTTCGTATACACAAACTATCTTATCTTTCTGTGCATCATATAAACATGCAACTGAGTTAATACTTCCGATACTATTTATTGCTCTTTCAATCTCACCTAGCTCTATTCTATATCCCATATGTTTTATCTGCCCATCCATACGCGATTTGAAATATATTAGCCCTTTCTCATCTTTTACCCCCATATCTCCTGTTCTATAAATGATATCTCTATAACAATTGTTCAAAGGGTTTTGAATGAATACTTTATCTGTTTTTTCACTATCATTAAAATACCCCTTTGCAACACCTGTACCTCTAACGCAAATTTCCCCGACCGTTCCTTGTGGTACTTCTTCTAAATTTTCATTCAATAATAGAACCTCTTTGTTTTCACACGCAACACCTATTGGAATTTCTTCCTCATCGCTATATTCCTTTTCTATAATATAATATGTGCAATCCACTGTAACCTCTGTTGGTCCATACAAATTCACAAATTTCATATTAGGCAACTTGCTCTTCCAAATGTTTAAATTTCTAGCCATTAATGCCTCTCCACCAAGGACTATTTTATTAATATGTTTGGGCACAACACTATCAAGTACTTTTGAATTAGCTATTAAATTAAAAGCTGATGTTGCCCATATTAATGAAGTGACATTCTTTTCATTCAAATACTTAACAAGTAAAATTGGGAACATTAATTGCTTTCTTGTTAATATGTGCATTGTTGCCCCAACCTTCAAAGTAACATATATATCCTTCACCGATAGGTCAAAATAAAATGGTGCTTGATTTGCCATGACATCATTTTCATCAAATCCAATTGCGTTAACCATCCAGTCAGTAAAATCTATAACATTTTTATGTGCAATTACAATTCCTTTTGGAGTACCAGTTGAACCCGATGTAAATATTACATAAACAGGATCTATATCTAATACCTTTTTACGTCTAGCATTTATTCTTTCATCATCTATTTTTATTTCATTTATATAATTAATTTCTAATCCTTCGTAGCCTTCTTTCACAATATCCAAAAGCTCTTTATCATTATTATTGTATAAAATAAGACTTGGATTTACCTTTTCTAAGACCTTTTTAATTCTTTCTACTGGCATTTTATTATCTATCGGAACATAAAAATTTCCACTATATAAAATTCCAAAAAAAGCTATCAAGCTATCAACATTTCTATCAACAAACACAACAATTGGTGTATTAATTTTTTCTGTTTTTTGTATTATTTGCATTCCTATATTTTTAGAATAATCTTCTAATTGTTTAAAAGTAATCTCCTTTTGTTCATCTGTGTACGCAACCTTATTAGGAAACTTTTTTGCTGATATATCTAAATACTCTAACACATTTTTTTGCAACAACCTTCATCTCCTCACGCTTTAATAAGGTTATTATATATTTTTTCTTTTATCTAAGCAACACTTAAAAACAGAGAAATCAAAATTATATTTTAAAGTATACATTTGATTTCTTCAAAAACAGATACTTTAAAATAATACTAACTTTTGATTTCTCTGCAATATCATTATTTTACAAAATTCCAAGCATCTCTGCACATCTCTTCTAAGCCTTTTTCAGCCTTCCATCCAAGCATTTTTTCTGCCTTTGATGCATCTGCATAACATTCTGCAATATCTCCTGGTCTCCTTTCAACAATCTCATATGGAACTTTTACACCGTTTACTTTTTCAAACGCGTTAACAATGTCTAGTACGCTATAACCTTTTCCTGTTCCTAAATTAAATGTTTCTATTCCTCTGTGTGTTACACTATAATCAATTGCCTTTAAATGTCCTTTTGCCAAGTCTACAACATGAATATAATCTCTTACACCTGTTCCATCTTTTGTTGGATAGTCATTTCCGAAAACATTTAGATTAGGCAAAACTCCCTTAGCAACCTTTGTAATGTATGGCATAAGGTTATTGGGAATACCATTAGGATCTTCTCCAATAAGTCCACTCTCATGTGCTCCTATTGGATTAAAATATCTAAGCAATACTATTGATAAATCTGGATTTGCTTTTGAGACATCAGTTAATATCTGTTCATTCATAAGTTTTGTCCAGCCATATGGATTTGTGCAAGATGTAGGCATATTTTCTTTTAGCGGAACTTGTTTTGGAATACCATACACTGTTGCAGAAGAACTAAAAACTAAATCCTTAACGTCATATTTTTTCATTGCTTCTAATATTGTAAGTGTACTATCAATGTTATTTCTATAATAACTAACTGGAATACTGCAAGATTCACCAACGGCCTTTAAACCTGCAAAATGCACAACTACATCTATATCCTCATTAGCAAAAATATTTTCAACTTGTTCTTTATTGGTAAAGTCAGTTTCGTAAAACTTAAATTCCTTTTTTGTTATCTCTTTTATTTTGTCTAAGACATCAGGCTTACTATTTGCAAAGTTATCACCTATAACAACGTCATACCCTACATTTAGTAGTTCCACCGCTGTATGTGAGCCTATATAACCAGCACCACCAGCTAATAAAATTTTCATATAAAAACCTCCTTTAAAATAAGAGCAAATCAATAATTATAATCTGCTCTTAAAAACCGTAACTACTATTAAATTATTCCTTTGAAAGCAATGGAACTTGTTGCATTTCCATCTTATATCTTCCTGTCTCTGGATCTTGTCTAAAAGCTATTAATGTTTTATCTATGTCATTTTCTAGTTGTCTTAAGTCTGTTGAATAGTACACTTCAATGCCATTTATTTCAGCTTTTACTTTTTTAACTGCCTTAAATATTTCTATTAAATGTTCATCATCTTCTCCGATTATTACAAGTTGAGGTTTTTTATCAAAGCCACAATCCTTAGCTTGGAAGTTTGCATAGAACTCTTCATATAGCTTTATCTTTTCCATAAACTTTTCTTCCCAGCCTGGATTTCTTCTAACAACCTCGAAGACAAAATCAACTTTTATATCATTTTTAACAAGAGTTACAGCTCCACCTGATGGTTGAAATTTTATATTTTGTCTCTTGGCAAACATAACAGGATTTACGTTGAAACTCTTAAAAGCTGCAACTTTTTGCATATATGCAATTATAACTTGGTTTCCCGCAAGTCTTCTTTTTAACATATACACCGGTTTTGTATTATCTGTTGGTTGCCAATTGGTCTTTATACCTCTTGAGTTTAGCAAGTATTTTGCAACTTTATCTAAACAATATGTACGATAAATACCTTGACCTTCATCACTTCTAAAATAATATCTAGTGATTATTTTACTCTTTATCATATCTTCTAGTTTCTTATTTAGTTTGTCTTGAGACTTTATCTCTATTCCCTTTATTGTAAGCATTTGATAAATTTGTCTAGAAGTAATAAATTCAAACTCATTAATAATTTCCATTATTTGAAAATGTAATTCATCGATATAGCCCATATTAATCTTGAACACAACTTGATCAATAGAAGCATATCCATCCTTTCCATCAAAAACCTTGATTTCATTTTCCCTCATCGCAAATGGCGACTTTGGAGCTTTAATAGCGTTATCTTCTATCATTATTTTTCCTCCTTTTAATTAAAAGTTAATCTACAATAACTAGTTTAACCTTTTTTGTTTCCTCAGAGATTTTCTTAACGAAAACATTAACTTCATCTCCGTACGAAACATAGCCTTTATATTTTGCCAATCCTACGAGATTTGGCTTAAGCTCTACAAACACACCGTATCTGTCCTTATTTCTAACAATGCCTTTTACTATTGTCTTTTCATTTATGCCTTTTATATTTTCTTCCCACGTTCCAAATAATTCTTTTGTTGAAAGCGTTAACCTTCCTGTATCAATATCATAATGTTTAACCATAACTTTTATCTGATTTCCAACCTTGAATCTGTCACTCGGATTATTTATTCTAGAAGTGGAAATATCTTCTATATGAAGCAAACCGACAACACTAGGTGACACTTCAACAAAAGCACCATATGATTGTATACTTTTTATAGTGCCTTGTAAAACACTGCCTTTTTTGTATTTTTTTATTTGTTTAATTCTTTCAAAGTCCTTAGATATCATATTTTCATTCATTGAACAATCCTCCAATAAAACATCCAACTTCATTTATCCTAAGTCACTACAAACATTATATACTAGTCTTAAATCACATTCAACTAAATTTTCAAATTACTTCTTATATATTCTTTTCCTGCTTTATAACCAATTTCATATAGTTCATCAACCTTGCTAGCATCAAGCAAATTGATTTTTTCTGTACTAATTTCGATAATGTCTGTCTTTCCATAAAGTTCATATTCCTTTAACTCCTGCATCATATAATCAAATGAACAATCTATGATATTCAACATATTTTTACAGCATTCTTTTAAGCCATTATTTTCGAAAGAGACCGATATTATTTTATCTGCACCATAGTATTTCAAAACTCGCCATGGTATATTTTCTCTTATTCCGCCATCAATAAATTCAACACCGTTTATATTACACGGTTCAAATATTCCAGGATAACTGCAACTAGCTCTGACGGCCTTAGCGATATCAATTTTGTTAGAATACTTCACTTTATCATCTTTTATTAATTTTTGTGAAGTAAAAATATATGTATCTCCATTAGTCAGGTTTATGCTACTTATAAAAAGCGGAAACTTAATATCTGTTATATTACAAAAATTTTTCTTATTGCTAAAATCTCTTATATACTTTTCAATCTTGCTTCCTGATGAAAGGCCCATTATAGAAATTTCACCTTTGAAAATGATTCCACCTATTAGCTTCACAATATTTTTGTACTCAAAATACTTTATTTTGTTAGCATAATTATTAAAAATACTATAAATCTCATTCACACTATATCCTTCGGCGAATAGTGTTGCAACAATGCTACCGTGAAGAAGCACCTGAAATCATATCAATTTTTACTTTTTCATCTTCAAAGGCTTTTAATACGCCTATATGCGCTGCTCCCTTTATACCACCACCGACTCAAACACATTCCTAATTTCATAAAAGCACCTCCTTAAAAAGTATACTATCTGACTAAATAAAAAATGACAAAAGCTATGTTAGATAAATAAAATCTAACATAGCTTTATAGTCACTTTTTAGTATCTAGTGCTTATTCTATTCCTTCGAAAATATTTAAGAGCATCCGTGCTGCACTCTTCTTTGCAAGTATACACTGCTTGCAAAAATTCTTCTCCTGTCCTTCATTCAGAATTTCGTACAAATGCCTCAATCTATCATCTTGCAACCTGGTAACGACAATCTCGAAAAAATATCTGAATTGCTTGTCCTGCCTCATAACAGAAATTGAGCCGTCAAGAAAAATCTTTTTTGCCTCGCCATTTTCCACTATAATGCTTACAACACTGGCATTATGCAGCTCCTTTTTCTCCAAAGAATCGAACTTGCTACTAATACTTTCGACAAAACCTTGCACCGTCTTTAGAGTTTTAGCAGTCAGCCGTATCTTCTGCTCTGAGTATAATTCCTCTTTCTCCGTCATAATATTTGACACCATAAAAAACCTGCCTTTCCTTGTCTCCATATGTTTTAATTACCTCATAACCAAAATTAGACTCTTCGTTCAAACATCCAACCAGAATTTCGTAAAAGCTGATAAACCCCGTTTCACCTGCATAAGGTTCTACAGTAACGATTCCGTCCTTAAATTCCGTAACCAAAATCCAGTACATCCTTTTTGGAACGTAGAAAATGATTTCTCCTGTTTCTCTGTTAAAATTCAAGATTTTAACTATCGTAGCACGTTCAATCATACTATTCTCCTTCAAGTTATATTCATAAACCTTGCATTTAAAATATCTTATATCAATCGACATAATATCATCGTTCATAAAAAAAGTCAAGTATATAAAAAATAGCGATGCACAAACGTATGTGTCAAGTAAAAGTAGG